>NZ_CAPJ01000254.1 GCF_000331775.1 Xanthomonas translucens pv. translucens DSM 18974 | reverse complement strand
GCGGCCGCGAGCGCGCATGCGGCACCGGTCGAGGCCGCGGCGCGGGGCGATGCCGCCGTCCCGAGCGGCGTGCTCGGCAACGGCTGACAGGCGCTGGGTGCTGCCCGCACAGAGCAGCGCCAGGTCAGGGCGGCATCGCGCGGGGCAGGCCGATTACTGCTTCTTCAGACAGCCGCGCATGAAGGTCTTGCGCGC
This sequence comes from Xanthomonas translucens pv. translucens DSM 18974, assembly GCF_000331775.1. Next base: position 19,337 of record NZ_CAPJ01000254.1, on the reverse strand, counting down.
ATCGCCTTGCAGCTTCTGCGTGGCGGCCTGCGCATTGCAGTCCTTCATCCGCTGCTGCGACGCATTGGCCGGCGCCGGCGCGCGGTTGCCGCTGAGGCAGGCTTTCTGCGCGGCCTTGTAAGCGTCGCCCTGCTTGCCCTTGTTCTGGGCCGAGCACTTGGCCATCAACGATTGCTGCGCGGTCTGTGGCGTGGCTGCGGCGTCGGCCAGCAGCGGGGCAGCGCTCAGGCTCAGCAGCAGGCAGACGGCGAGAGAGAGGGAACGGGTCATGGCGGTGATCCAGGCGGGTGGTGCGCGCATCCTGCGCCTGTGGATCTGACCGAACCGTGACGCACTCTGCTCATCGCGTTGCGCGATGCGCCGCTGCATTCCCTGTACTTGGACGATCCCGAAGCCGGATTGCGTGCCGATCCCTGCGTGCCGGTGCTGCGCGACGGCCGCTAGCCCGCAGCGTCCACGCACAGCATCTGCGGCGGCGGGTGCATCAGGAACTGCTGGTGCGAGATATTCCAGGCGTAGGCGCCGGCGAGCGGGAACGCCAGGCAGTCGCCGGGCGCCAGGGCCGCGACCGGTTGCGCGCGCGCCAGCACGTCCTTGGGCGTGCACAACTGGCCGACCAGGGTCACCCGCGTGTCGCGTAGCACCGGCGGTTGCGTGCCGCGCAGTACCAGGAACGGATGATCGTGGCCTTGCGCGGCGGGAGTGCGGAAGTGATGGGTGCCGCCGCGGCCGATGGCGAAAAATTCACCATGGCTGCGCTTGATGTCGAGCACCTCCATCAGATACCAGCCGCAGGCGGCGCTGACGTAGCGGCCCGGCTCCAGGCGCAGGCGCAGGGTGTCGCCGTGCGCGTTCAGCAGCGCCGGCAGGCCGGCGCAGAACCCGGTCCAGTCGAACGACGCCGCCGCATCGGCGTAGTTCACGCCGAAGCCGCCACCGGCGTTCACCGTCAGCGGACCCAGTGCGTAGGCCTGGCGCCAGCCCTGCACGGTCTGCAGATAGCTGGCGATCAGGCGCAGCTGCGCCTGCGCGTCGCATTGGTGCGACATCAGGTGGAAGTGGAAGCCGGCCAGCTGCAGCACCGGGGCGTCGCGCAGCAGGCGCATGGCCGCCTCCAGGTCCAGCGCGTCCAGCCCGAACGGCGACGGCCGCCCGCCCATCATCAGGCGCGTGTCGCGCATGCCGGGCACGGCGATGTTCATGCGCAGGAACAGCGGCACGCGGCGCCCGGCTTGCGCGGCGATGCGCGCCAGCCGCTGCAGTTCGCCCAGGCTCTCCACGTGCAGCGTGCACGCCGGCAATGACACGGCCAGCTGCAGTTCGGCGTCGAGCTTGCCGGGGCCGCCGAACAATAGAGGCCGGCCCGGTTGATGTTGGTGCAGCCACTGCAGTTCGCCGCCCGACGCCGCTTCGAAACCGTCCACCGATGGCGCCAACGTGCGCAGCAACGGCGGCTCGGCATTGGCCTTGGCCGCGTAGTACAGCTCACACTCGGCGGGCAGCTGTGTGCGCATCGCCGTGGCGTGGCGGCGCAATGCGGCCAGGTCGTAGACGTAGGCGCACAGCGGCCCGTCGTCGCGCTCGCGCAACTGCGCCAGCGCGCTCGCCAGCGGTGCCGGATCGATGCGCAGGCTCACGCCGCGGCCTGCCGCTGCGCCGGCAGCGCGATCGGGTTGGGCAGCAGGGTGTAGTCGGCATGGCGGTCGGCGCGTTGCAGCAGGCGCAGGCGCAGATTGTTCTTGGCCGGCAGCGGTGTGCCGTCGAGCAGCGCCTGCAGCGCCGGTTGCTTACCGTGGCGCTGCTGCCAGGCCTGGGCGATGGTGCCGACGATCCGCCACAGCTGGCGCTCGCGGCGCTCGTGGCCGTCGGCCAGATGGAAGATCGCCTCGGCCAGATTGTTGACCAGCGCGCAGTAGGCGATCCGGTTCCAGCCCTGTTCGGCGCTGTAGTACAGCGACTGCCGCGCGGTCTCCGACATGCCGTGCAGGCGCGCGGCCGGCCAGCGCGCCGGCAGCAGCTTGGTGCCTTCCAGGTCGCGGATCCAGACCCGCGCCGGCAGGCCGTCCACGCTGCCGATCACGGTGTTCTGCAGATGCGGTTCGAGCGCGATGCCGTAGTCGAACCAGGCGCTCCAGACCCCATCCAGCAACAGGCGTGCATAGGCATGGAACCAGGCCGCGGTGGCCGCATCCAGGTTGCCGTAGCGTCGTGCCAACGCCTGCAGCGGCGCGGCGCAGGCGGCGTCGCCGCGCGCATCGCGGGTGAACAGTGCGCCGGCCACCTGCGGTTGGAAACGCACGCGTTGCGCTGCAGGGATCGCCTGCCGGTAGAGCATGCCGAAGCTTTCGCCAAGCGCGCGGCAGGCCTGCGCATCGCCGTCCAACGCGGAGAAATCCAGGTCGGTGGCGGCCGGCTCCAGCAATACCTGGAAGCCCGGCACGCGCTTGGCCAGTGCGCGCCAGACCGGCGCCAGCAGGCGGGTCAGCGCGACCGCGCTTTCCAGTTCGTACCAGGCGTTTTTGCGCACGCAGTTGGTCAGGCGCACGTGCACCGACAGCTTGAGGAAGTAATCCAGCTCGGCGTGGTACATCGTGCGCACCGACGAGGTCGGGCGCAGCGCCAGTCCGCGTTCGCCCAGCGGTTCGATCCAGCCGCGCGCCTGCGCCTGGCGCAGCAGCGGGTGCGCGAGCACGCGCTCGGCTTCCCATGGATGGCACGGATACAGGTCCGCTGCACCGCCGGCCTGCGCCAGCGTGGCGCGCACGTCCTGGCCCTGGGCGCGGTACAGGCGCGGGTCGATGCGGAACCAGAACAACTGGAACTGGCTGCGCGCTTCCGGCGCACAGGCCAGCACCTGCGCCAGCGGCACGCCTTCGCGGCTCTTCGGCGTCGGATGCAGCGCGTGTCCCCATAGCATGGCTTGCTCCGCCTCGATCAATGCATCACCGCATGCGACCGCATTGTCAACGTCGGCCTGCTTGGCAAGACGCAGTAGCTGCGCGGTGATCGCGACGCTGTTCTGGCTTTGCGCAAGCAGTTCGGCGTTGAAACCACATTCAGGCGCCAGCCGTTCCAGCAGGAAATGGGCCATGGTATTGGCATCGGCGCAACGCCAGGGATTGCCAGGGCTTTTCAGATAGGGCGCGGACTGATATTCGCAGCGGCCTAGAATGCTGGTACGGACGACGCGCGCGCAGATCAGGTAGCCCGCTTCGGCGAACCGGATGCGTAGTAGCTGTTGCCGCTCGCCGTGGAGCAGCGCGGCGGGAGCGTCCAGGCCGCGGTAATTGAAATCAGCCTGCTCGCGTGGTAGCGCGAATTCACGCAGGTAGCAGTTCAGCCAGCAGGAAATCGCCTGCGCTTGTGCCTGTGCCTCATGCCACTGATCACGTATGCCGTGCTGGAACATATCCTGGCCTTTTGTTGATGAGAAAAACAAAGGCTGCGACGATCAGTGCGCCAATACCCGCCAGCGTTGAAGCAACAAATGGCATGGCTGGTCCATAGCGCTGCATCAGGACACCGGCGATAACGCCGCCAAGCGTTCCTGACCATTTGCCGCAGGCGTCGAATACGCCAAACAGGCGACCGGTTGCCCCTTGTTTGGCGCACTCGCTGATGGCCCGATTCAAGCCAATGATCGTCAGGGTCATGCCGACACCGTACAAAACCCGCACCGGCAGCAGCGGGCCTGCATGCTTGAGCCATGCCTGGCAAAGGCTTGCGCCTGTCAGTACAGCCAGTCCGCCCAGTAGCGCCCAGTGCGACAGCACTAGTTTTCCCGGTTTCAGCCAGGGCATCAGGATCAGGTAGACCAAGTGCGGCAGGCTATAAATCAGTCCAGCCATGCTGTCATCGGCAATCCCCAGGGTCCGGCAATAGACCAAAAAGTAGGGGAACGTGATGACCACGGAAAAGTAGTAGAGAAATTGGATGCTCAGCAGTCCCCACAGCCGGGCGCCATGGCGTTGATCCGGCTTGGCCGCGGACCGAGCATCGGCCGCACCGGGCGTGCCGGCGACTGAATCGGGCGGAAGCTGGATGGCCAGCAGCAAGCCCAGTAAGGGGAGCGCGGCCAAATAGGTATACAGGCCTTGTGCAAGTCCCCGATCGGTGGCGAGGCCCAGCAGTGCCGGCGCCGTGACCATCGCAAGACGCGCAGAAAACTGGGTCCAGTCCAGCGAGCGAGAGAGTGCAGGCCCCTGCACTTGCGTAGACAGGTAGGCATTGGCGGCCGCCAGCGAGCCGCCGCAGCCACCCTGGATCATCAGCGCGAGGATGAACACCGGCAGGTTCGGAGCCAGGCCGGCCAGCGCAAAGCCGAATGCCAGTCCCAGCAGGGCGCGCACCAGCGACAGTTTGCGGCCGTACCGATCAGCCAGGCGCCCCCACGTGGCGGCAGTGAGCGCCGTGCAGATGGTGGGTAGCACATACAGCACACCGACCAGCCAATCGGGGGAATGCGGCGCCAGTTGCGCCAGAACCCTGGGCATGAAGAGCGGCATGCCCAGGGCGGTGAACGCCGCCAGATAATGAGCGGCCAGGACGCTGCGCAGGACGCGCATCAGCGAACGCCGCCTTGACGTCGCCGTCGAGCGCTTTGCGTCCGACGCGCACCCACCATGAAATTTGGTGCGCTGTTGCCGTAGAACTTCTGGATGTCGGTCGCGCCGGTGGCGTCCTTGCTGAGCAGGCTGCCGGCACTGAGCAGATACTTCACCGGCAATCTTGGCGCGTCAAACAAGTGCCAGGCCGGGCGGGTGTCAATGCCTTCATCCTGCAAATTTTGCAGGATCGCGACTATGCCCTGGCGTAATGCGCCCAGCATCGGCGCGTGCAGGGCGGGATTCGCTTCGGCGACGCACTCCAGCACCGCGAGCAGGTTGAGTTGAAGGGTGATGGTGCAGAACATCTGCCCCAGGGCGGTGTCGTCCGGCACAAGGATGCGTTGATTGTGTAGCGGTCCGAAGGCCTCTGCCTCAGGCAACTGGTTGTGCAGGCGCTGCCTGTACACGCGCCCGGCATCGTTATCCTTCATCAGCAGGCGCGGTGCCGCGTCGTCACTGTAAATAATGACGGTGTTCTGTTGATTGGCTTCCAGCGCGACGCCATATGCCAGCCACAGGCGCAAATGCACGCCGCATAGAAGATCGAGATAATCCCGCCACCAAGCGAGCACATCCCCGGCATAAAAACGATCGGCCAGATGCAGCGAAAACGCACGCCCATCCGGCATCGGCGCGCATAGTGCGGCGACGGGTACCGGCGTGCTTCGCTCGGTCATGGATGGATAGACGCGCAGCAAATACGACAAATGAAGGCTGTCGGCGACGTGCCCGAAGTGCGCTTCATCCACGTGAACATAGCGGTCGTGTAAAGCAGGGGCGCTGGCACGGATCGCGTTCAGGACGCGTTGAAACCAGAAGCCGTCGTAAAGCGAGGAGGGGCGCATAAGGCGCAGGCTCAATGCGCCAAGCGTAAACATCAGCAGCGGCAGTTTCAGGTGCTGGGTCGGATGGTCGAGGGGGATCACCGTGCGCACCGAAAGGCTCGGGCGTACGCGCAGGTAGGTGGACTGCGCGCGCAACGTGCCATCGGGCAGGGCGAACTCGTCCAGCCGCGGCCACGTCATCGGATGCACCGGGAATGCGGCATGGCTGCTTTCCAGCGCGGCGTCGAAACCCAGCTCGCGCAGGCGCGGCCAGAAGTCCGGCACGGGTGTGGATACCGTGGCCTGGTCACGCGGCACGGCCAGCCAGTGCAACTCGAAAGAGGGGTTGTACTCGGGCGCGTAAGCGCGCAGGGCGGCTTCATCGAATCCGGTCTTTGCGCGCGCCGTCGGATAGAACGGATGGTCGCGATAGCTGGCCAGTTGATCGGCCAGCAGCAGGCGTTCGCTCCACTGCGGGTGATCAAGCACTTGCGCCAGACGCTCGGCATTTACCGCGAACGCCGAGCGGGCCAATGCACGGTGCTTTACCGCCAGGGCGGCTTCCTTGACATACTGTTCGTGCAGGATCCGGGTTTTTTCATCCCGTCCCTCGGCAAGCAGTGCCAGCCACGCCTGCGCGCCAAATTCGAGCTGTACACCCTGTGCCGTTCGACGCAGCCAGCCATCGCTGAGCGCCGCCACAGGCTGCATATGGTCGCTGCGCCGAACGGGTAACCAGATCGGCCCGCCGGGCCAGTGCAGTACCTGCCACCACAGCTCCGCTTGCTGGCCAACGAGCGCTGGCCAGATGGTATCCAGCGGCAATGGCGGTGCCGACGCATACCCCTGGCTGGCGATGGCATGCAGGTCTTCACGCAGGCAGCAGTCGATAATGCGCTGGGTGATATAGGCGCTGTCTGCATCGCCATCGACCTGGAAGATGCCGAAGTTACCGACGTCCGATCCGATCGCGAGGGTCTGCTTCGCGCTCGATTTCCTGGTGTCCGATTCAGTCATGCGTATAGCTCGGTCGGCTGGCGAGTGCTCGACTGGATCTGCCAATGCAAGTGCGATTCCATGGCCGTGAACGTATCCAGCAGGCTTTTCTGATCGTCGGCGACGACGCTCAGGACACCGAGGTAGTCCTTGTTGGAATGACTCAAGCGAATGTCATCGCCGGATCGCCGCAAGCTGCGGTAGACCGCATAGGCGTGTGGCGTTTTCTCGATCAGTGATTCACTGGCCTGAAGCAACGGCCCTTCGCGATCGGCGACGTAAAAACGCAACATCGCCTGTCGGGGCGTCGCCAGTTCGCGCTCTATTGCGGTCCGGTCCAACGCTTCTCCCAGATGCAGGCGCAAAATCCAGTCGAACCAGTGACCGCCAAGCAAGCGATCAAGCATGAACTCGCAGCCGTCGCCAATGCTCCGGTAATTGATCTCGATCAGCACGGGGCCATGTTCGGTCAGTGCAAATTCGCTATGGCACACGCCGAAATTGACGCCAAGCGCGAGCACTTGCGCTAGCGCCTGCTGGTAGTGGCGTTGACAGATCGGGCCGTTCCAGACCGACTCCAGTTCGACGAAATGCGGCGGGTCCGACAGGCGCGTATCGAAGCCGCCGACAACGCATGCCTGGTGCCCGTCACCCAGCGTTTCTAGGCTGAACAGCGGGCCGTCAAGAAACCCCTCCAGCAGCACAACACCATTGGGGAATCGACTCCAGAACGATTGCGTATAGGCATGCAGTTCATCCCGCGAAGCACACATCTGGACGTCCAGTCCCGAGACGCCTTCGCGTGGTTTGGCCACTAGCGGAAAGACGGCGTCTGCCGGCACCGGTTGGCCTGCCGCCAGCGTATGAAACCAGGGCGTCGGCAATCCCAGTTCGCGCAATCGTTCGCGCATGGCGGCCTTGTTCTTCGCCGCATAGCATACGCGCCAGTCTTTACCAGGCAAGTCGAAACACTGCGCCACCAGCGCAGCGGAGGTCTGTAGGTGATCGCTGTTGGACAACACCGCCCGTGGCCGGATTCCTGCGCCGTACAACGCGTCGATCACGCTGAGGGGGCTGAATACGTCGCACTCGATAATTTTCTGCGGCGCGCAGGCCGGCTCACGCGCGAAATATTCGAGGTGATCGATACGGTGGTCGGTGAGTAAAACGACCGGCAAATTCAGCCGATGCGCAGCGGGTAGAAAGCCCTCGACAACGGCCGCGTGGCGGATGTGGGCAAGAATGACGAGTGGTTTCACCGACATGGGCATTCCTCAGAAAGTCAGTTCGAGGCCGAGCGTGGCGGTGCGCTCGGGCGCGGGCTCGCGACCCCACGGGCTGGTATCGATCCCGCGATACCAGTAGTGGCGATTGAACAGGTTGTTCACCGCCAGCGAGCCTTTCAGGACGCTGCTGCCACGCTTCGTCAGCGTGCGGGTGATCTGCGTGTTCGCGACCCAGTAGGCGGGCAATGCGCCGACCGTGGCGATGGCGTTTTCGCGCTGGGTATTGGCGGCATCGCTGAAGGCGCCGCTGAAGTAGTAGCCGTTGAGCGCGAGCACGGTGTCGCCGAGTGCGTAGGTGGCGCCGAGAGTCACCTGGTTGCGTGAGGTATACGGCACCCGGAATCCCTGGTATTGCCCTGATTTTTGCGCCGCGTCCAGATAGGAATAGCCGGCGTCGAACTTCAGATCGCGCAGGAATGCCGGGCTCCATTCCAGCTGCACTTCGACACCCTGGTTGCGGGTTTTGCCGAGGTTCGAGTAGCTGGCAGTGGTGCTGTTATATTGAATCTGGTTGTCGAAATCGATGCGATAGAGATCGACGCTGATGCTGGTAGTTGCCGTGGGCGTATAGCGCGTGCCGACTTCGTAATTCCAGGAAAGCTCCGACTCCAGATTGTTGCCGTAGACGATCATCGTGATCTGCGGCGGACGCAGCGAGCGCTGCGCGTCGGCATGGAAATACCATTGGCTGTCGGCTTGATAGCCGACGGTGATTCCGGGAAGAAGATCGCGGATATCGTTGGAGTAGCGCTTGCCCGAGGTGCGATCCGTGAAGTCCGAATCAAGATGCTCGTAACGCACGCCTGGAGTGACCATCAGTCGGTCGTCGTAAAAGCCGATGCTATTGCTCGCGAAGGCAGCGAACGCGCGGTTATGAAATTGCCAGTCGCGAAACAGCGTGTAAGCGCCGTTGTCCAGCTCTGTGGCCTGCGCGAGGTACCCGATGCGTTCGCGTTCGAGGCGCGTGCCGATGGTCCATAGCTGGGTGACCCCGCCTGAGTTCGCGTGCAGGGCGAGTTGTGGCTGGGTGCCGTAGACGTCGAAGCTGCGCGGTCCGTCGTTATACAACTGTGGCGGCAGATCGGGACGGAATGATTCGGCCGATGCCAGGCGCGACCCGAACATGAAGTTGCGCTCGGAGGTCCAGTCGAAGTTCGTCCACGAAAAGTGCGCGTCGTCAAAAGGCCCCCACGCACCCAGGTTCTGCTCGTAAACCAGCGATGCGCGCGTTGTGCGACCGGTGAAATCGTCCAGCGGTCGCGTGGACTGGCGCGGGTTGCGCTCGTAGTCGGCGGCCGACAGGGCCCCGGCCAGGTTCATGTCGGCAAGGTAACGCTCCACGCTGGCTTTGAGTATTTTGTCGTCCGCCAGCCACCATTCGGCACGCCAGCGAAAGTTCTTCACGTCGGTGTCGCTGTGATCCCGCCAGTACTGTCCCTTGAGCCAGTCGGCATCCAGCTGCATGCCAAAATTCGCGGTCAGGTAGCCGCTGGTGCTGAAATAGGTATCGCGCAGGAATTTGCCGTCGCCGCCGGCGGTGATTCTTTCACCCAGCGTGGTGGTCCAGTTTTCCGGAATGGGCTTGCTGATCAGATTTATGACGCCGCCGACATTGTTGGGACCGTATTGCACCGCCGCGCCACCGCGCACGATGTCGATGCGATCAATCTGGTTGAGTGTCACCGGGAACAGTGAGAGGCTGGTCTGGCCATAGGGTGCCAATGACAGTGGAATGCCGTCCATCAAGACCTGCACGCGCCCGCTGCGGCTTTCGTACAGCCCGCGCACCATGATCTGGGGCAGCACGCCGGTTCCGGTTTCATCTAGGATTTTCACTCCCGGCACGTGCTGGAGCGCGTCGTCAATCGAGCGGTTGGCGCCATTGGCGAGCTGGTCATGGCTGATCACCTGCCGGCTGCCGGCGTAATGTTGCACGTCCTGGGCGGTAGAACCGCCGAGCAGGCTGTGTTGCACGTGCACGGTGTCGAGCTGGTGAACCCGCGCCGCGGCGCTTTGCGCCTCCTGCGTCTCTTGTGCCATGGCCGCGAACGGTACGAGCAGTGCGGCCGCGACCGAGATGGTCAGCAGGGATTGTGGAAACGAAGCGATCAAGGAAATGACTCCAGGGAACGAAAAATCAACGTGGACGCAGGTCGGCGGCGGGCTGGCCCAGCGTGGCCTGCAACAGTGCGCGGTCCTCGCTGGCGAATAGCCGTTGCAGGTTCGGCTGCGCCAGCCAGCATTGGCGCCGTGCCGGGTCGCGCGGATTGGGGCAGCACGGCATGCTGGCGGTGGCGCGGGCCGCGGTGATCGCCAACACCTGCGTCCACCCCTGCGGATGAATCCGCTGCGGGCCGACGTTCAGGTTCAGCGCGCCTTCCATGACCAGCGACACGCCGTATGGTTCCAGGATCTGCGGCAGCGCACGCACCGTGGCCGCGCGTTGTCGCATCGGCACCACGCGCAACGCCGTGCCGCGTGCATTCAACGCAGTCGGCCAGCGCGACGCTGCCGAAGCCGGTGACGCGGCCGCCGCAGATGCCGCGCCGGCCGTGCGGCGGAAAATGCGCGGCCGCGACCGCGCGTTCGGCCTGCTCGGCGCTCTCCAGCCCGGCCGGCAACACGCCGCGCGCGCTGGCATCGAGCACCCGGCCGATCAGCTTGGCGTCGACCTGGGGCACGCGTACCCAGGCCTCGCAGTCGCCCAGTTCGCAGGCGTGGAGCGCGTGTTCCAGTTTCGCCGGCGAGCGCAGTACGTGCTCCAGGTCGAGCACCGCGAAGTCGTCGCCGAGGTGGCCGAACATCTCGCACAGCAGCGGGCTGGGCACCGAATTGAACAACCCGATCTTGCAAGCCATAGATGGAGGCGAGCGGGGCTGGAGGAGGGGCTGCAATCCTGCCTTAAACGATAATGATTATCAAGTCGGTTGGGGTGCCGCCACTGCATTCGCGTCGATGCTTTTGTGCGCGGCGACACCTGGGCAGGCTTCCGCGGCTGCCGCCGTGCGCGTCCTTGCACGTGGCTACCGCGTGGCTTCAGCCCGGCGCGGTACGCATGGCGCGGTATGGCGGCGTCGCCATCACCATCTCGGCCAGCGAATAGGCCAGTTCGCGTTCGGCCATCACCGTGCCGTCGGCGCCGTGCTCGAGCAGATGCTTGACCTCGGCATCGCTGTGCGCGCGGGCCAGCAGGGTCAGCCCCGGATTCAGCGCGCGCAGCTTGGCCAGGGCCTCGCCGGCCTCCAGTGGCTGCGGGATCGCCAGGATCGCGATCTTGGCCTTTTCCGGATGCGCCTCGGCCAGCACCCGGTCGGCGGCGGCGCTGCCGCGGATGCCGGGAATGCCGTCGGCATGCGCGCGTTCCACGTGCTCGCGGTTGTCGTCGATCACCAGCACCGGCACGCCGCGTTCGCGCAGCACTGCGGCCAGGGTGCTGCCGACCCGTCCGTAGCCGATCACGATCGCGTGGTCGACCAGGTCCAGCGACGGCCCCGGCGGCAGTTCCGTCTCCAGCGTCACCGGCGCTTCCACCGCCTGCCGGGCCTGCCAGCGGTCCAGCCAGGTGAACAGCGGCGGGTTGGCGATGATCGACAGCAGCGCGCCGGCCAGGATCAGGTCGCGCCCGGTCTCGGGCAGGATCGCCAGGCTGACGCCGAGCCCGGCCAGGATGAAGGAGAATTCGCCGATCTGCGCCAGGCTGGTGGAGATGGTCAGGGCGATGCCGGCGGGATGGCCGAACGCGCGCACGATCACGAACGCGGCCAGCGACTTGCCCACGGTGATGGTCAGGAACGTGGCCAGCACCTGCCAGGGATGCTCGAGCAGGATGTGCGGGTCGAACAGCATGCCCACCGAGACGAAGAACAGCACGGCGAACGCATCGCGCAGCGGTAGCGAATCGCTGGCCGCCTTGTGGCTGAGTTCCGATTCCTTCAGCAGCATGCCGGCGAAGAACGCGCCCAGGGCGAACGACACCCCGAACAGGGTGGCCGAGCCGAACGCCACGCCCAGCGCGATCGCCAGCACCGACAGCGTGAACAGTTCGCGCGAGCCGGTCGCGGCGACCTTCTCCAGCACCCACGGGATCGCGCGGCGGCCGACCACCAGCATCACCACCACGAACGCGGCCATCTTCAGCAGGGTGATGCCCAGCGCGCCGAGGATCGCGCCGGTACCGGCGCCCTTGCCGCCGAGCGCGTCGGCCAACGCCGGCAGCAGTACCAGTGCCAGCACCATCACCAGATCCTCGACGATCAGCCAGCCCACCGCGATGCGCCCGCGCTGGGTTTCCAGCAGGCGCCGTTCCTCCATTGCACGCAGCAGCACCACGGTGCTGGCCACCGACAACGCCAGGCCGAACACCAGCCCATGCAGGGTCGGCCAGCCCATGCTCCAGGCCAGCCCCCAGCCGAGCAGGGTGGCCACCGCGATCTGCGCCAGCGCGCCGGGGATCGCGATCCACTTCACTTCCATCAGGTCTTCGAGCGAGAAATGCAGGCCGACCCCGAACATCAGCAGCATCACCCCCAGTTCCGACAACTGATTGGCCAGCGCCTGGTCGGCGACGAAGCCGGGAGTGAACGGACCGACGCAGATGCCGGCCACCAGATAGCCGACCAGCGGCGATAGCTTGACCCGGTGGGCGAGGGTGCCGAGCACGAAGGCGAGGGCGAGCCCGACCGCGATGATGTCGATGAGACTGGTGTCGTGATGCATGCAGATTCGCGGAACAAGATTGCAAGGAGTGTCGCCGATGCGGCTTTTGTCGGCAAATCGACGTAACGATAGGTCTGCCGTCCTCACGGCGTTCAGGATCTAGCCGATCGCCGAGGGGGCTGGCTGGGTCAGCGGCGAGCGCGTACATGGTTTGGACAGCGGGGATGCCATCCAAACGCGGTTAAGGGCTCCCCACCGTCCACGACTCGGCCGCACGCCTGCTCCGGCAGCAGGTTGACACATGGTTTCGGACGTTTCGCTAGCATGGAACCGTCGGCTGCAGGCAAGGCACAGCGCAGCGAGTTGTATGGTTTGTACCAATTTTGATACATTTCGAGTGCGATGCCCATCCCAAGCAGCGCGCATTGAGCCGTAAGCGCTTGTAGAGAAAGGCGTTGCAACACAATGGCGTGGATAAAATGTCTACTGGCGGTGCCATTCCCTGGTGTATGTTTGCCCGCAATTGGGCGTCCTGCCAAGGAATAAGGTGGCATGGCTAGACTGAAAAATTTCGCCGGTGGACTACTGCTAAGCGCAAGCTATTGCCTGGTCTATCTGAGCGCGTGGCATTGGTCGTTGGACCAATGGTTCCTGCCGGCTGGGCTGCGTGCCGCTACGCTGTTGTTCCTGCCCTTTCGGCTTTGGCCATATCTTCTGATCGGCGATGCGGCGGCGCTGCTGGCCTTGCGCACCCCGATGGTGAGCGCAGAAGGGGCGAACCCGTTATGGGCCTATGCCAGCCCATTCCTGCTGATGCCTGTTTTTGCACTGTTTCCCTTTTGGTACCGCCGTCGTTTTACCGACTTGCAAGCGTCTCAGGAGCGGCTGCTCCTGGTCGTGTTGGCGATGGCAATGTGGGGCGTGCTGGCCAACAAGGCACTGAATTGGATGTTGGGAGGGCCTGCGGCCTACATCAATCTTGAGAATGCCCTGAAGTTCTGGATAGGCAACTATCTCGGCATCCTGGTATTCGTCTTGCCTGCCCTGCTGTGGGTCAGGCGCGAGTTCGAATTTTTTCTGCCGCGCAGGCTGCAGAAGGATGCGCTCGTCGCAGCGTTGTGCATCGCTTTGCTGTTCGTTCTGGCGATGAGCAGTCCGGGCGGTCTGGTCCGCCAGTTCTTGCTAGTGATGATGATCGTTCCGGGCTTTTGGCTAACGCTTGCGCACGACTGGCGTGGCGCCGCGGTCGGTATCGTGATGGCCGACATCGCGGTTGCAATGTCGCTGCCAAGGTCCAATTATGCGGGAGCATTCGATCTCGATACGTTCTACGTCCAAATGATGGTTGCGTTTGGTGCTGTGACGCTGTTTGCCTTGGGGACCAGGCTGTCGGGCGCCCTCGATCAGGTGCGGCGTGTTGGTCATGCCGAGCAGCAGGCGCTGCAGGTGGCGCAGGCCAGCTACATGTCGGCTGAGCGTACGCTGCGCAACCGGGTGATCGAGTACACAGATATTCACACCCACCTCAACAAGCTACGCCGCGACATCGCCTCCTCGCTGAAGGAGCGTGGCCACTACGCTGCAGCTATGGAGATGAACCGCACCGGCGTGATCCAGGCGCAGCTGATGGACGATTACGTCGCCTCGCTGTATCCGCTGGATATCGAGACCCACGGACTCTACGGTGCCTTGAGTTCCGTGGCCTTCGCCAACACCTGCGACACCGAAGTGGAGACGCGGCTGCGCGGCGAGTCGCGGCAGCTGTCGATGGGCCTGCAACTGGCGGCGTATCGGTGCGTGCTCAATGCCATGGAGCTGCTGCCGCTCGGTAGCCGGCATCTGATCATGGCGCGCGTGTGGAAACGGCGTGGGCGGCGCGGTCTTGTGGTGACGATCGCGGCCGATCCGACGTTGTTGCTCGCCAGAAGGGCAGCAGGCAAGCGCGTGGACGAGATCGAGTGGGAGCTGGTGAGCCGACTGAAAGCCCATGACGGCACCTGCCGGCGCCGCCATGAGCTGAAGATCAGCTTCCTCGTTTCCGAGCCATCGGACAGGCGTACCGTCACTTCTTGATGGTGACGGTCCACGCATCGCCGTTGGTGGTGCTTGCTAGCTGCACAGTGAAATAGCGTGCATCGTAGACCACGCTGCCGCGATTCTTATCCAAGGTTTCGACGATGCTCATCCGGTCCACGTCTTTGCCCATCGGAGTCACCCAGGCGGTATTCTCGATGCGTCCCACCGCACCTCGCACTTGTCCGGTGGGATCGTTGATCTGCAAGTAAGTGACGCCGTTGCGCTCGAACTGATAGATGCGAACGGACGCGTTGCTAGAGAGATTTTTCGCTACTGGCGCGCTTTCTCCGAAGCCCCTGATTGCGATCGGAGAGCCGTTTCCTCCTCCCGGGCAGCAACTACTTTGTGCATACGCTGTCGTCGCAAGCGCCGAGCACATCAACATGCCTGACGCTATCGTCATGATTTTTGAAGTCTTCCGCATAGCCGTGTCCTTCCCCTGCTGAGGGCGTATTGCCTGCCGTTCAGGCAATTCCACCTTACGCGAATCGCAACGCGCCGCTGTTGACAAATATCTTGGAAACATACACGGTTCCATTTTATATTTGATATATAAGAATTTATTTTTTGTCTACTGAAGCGACTTCCTTACTATTGAAGACTGTGGTAATCGAGTTTAATCGATGGCAGGCGGCATGCGCTATGCGAAAAGCCCTGCAGACCAGGGCTCTTCGTTGCGTGACGACCGGATGCCTCGGCGCTTATCCCGTGCGGACGCGCATCACCACTTGTAGTTGACGTTGGCGTAGGCGAATGCACCGTTGAAGCCGAACGGTGAGGAGGTGCTGTACGGCAGGTAGGTGCGGGTGCCGGCGCCAGCGCGCGACTGATCGGGATATTCGTTGAGCACGTTGTCGCCGCCGATGGTGAAATCCCAGTTGCCCAGCTTGTAGCTGGCGGCAAGGTCCAGCGTCCACTTCGCCGCGTAAGTCTGGTCGGCCGCCGCGGTGGTGCCGAAGTCGGTGAACTCGCCCCAGCGCGTGGCGGTGGCGGTGAATGCCCAGTTGCCCGGCGCCCACACGCTGCTCAGGAAGAACTTGTCGCGCGGCGCGCCCTTGGTGATGCGGCCGATCTCGGCGCGGCCGATGCGCACCGCGGTCGGGTCGATCGCCTCCAGCACCGCCGGGTTATCGGCGATCTTCTCGATCTCGGTCTTGTTGTAGTTGTAGCCGGCGGTCAGGTCCAGATTGCTGTTGCTCAGCGCGATCTTGTAGGTGCCGACCGCGTCGATGCCCTTGGTCTTGGTGTCGATCGCATTGGTGAAGTAGCGGCCGCCGCCGATGCCGGCATAACCGTTGGCCTGCAGGTAGTCGCGCACCGCGGTGGAGGTCAGGTTTTCCGACAGCACGATGCGGTCGTCGATGTCGATGCGGTAGGCGTCGACGGTGACGTACAGCGCATCGACCGGCTGCAGTACCAGGCCCAGGCCGTAGTTCTTCGACTTTTCCGCCTTCAGCGGTTCGGCGCCGAGCGCGACCGCGGCCGGATTGTCGGTGCGGAAGGTGCCGATCTCGAACGGCGTGGCGGTGATGCTGCCGTCGGGCTGGGTGACGTTGATGAAGTTGGTGGCGATGGACTGGAAATACTGCTGCTGCAGCGACGGTGCGCGGAACCCGGTGGAGGCGGTGGCGCGCAGCGCGACCTTGTCGGTGAACGCGTAGCGCAGCGACAGCTTGCCGGTACCGGTGTCGCCGAAATCGCTGTAGTTCTCGTAGCGCCCGGCCAGGCCGGCGGAGAACTTGTCGGTGATGTCGCCTTCCAGGTTCGCATAGGCCGAGTAGCTGTTGCGGTCGTAGTGGCCCGAGTCGCTGGGCTTGAAGCCGGCGAACACCTGCGCGCCCGGCAGCAGCGTGCCGTTGGCCGAGGGCACGCCGCCGTTGACGTAGGAGGGCACATCGCCCGGCGATTCGTTGAACTTCTCGCCGCGCCATTCGCCGCCGAAGGCCAGCGTGACCGGGTAGGCCAGGCCGATGTCCAGCGACTTGGTGAAGTCGGCGTTGAGCAGGTTCTGGGTGACTTCCAGCGCGCCGGCATAGAAGTCGGTCGGGCTGGTGGTGCCCAGGCTGTTGTTGAGGCTGTTCTTGACCTCGAAGCTGAGGTCGTTGCGGCCGTAGTTGTAGCTGATGTCGATGCCCAGCCCGCCATCTGTGTCGGCCTTGAAGCCGCCGAACCAGGAGATGTCCTTGCTGACGTTGTAGATCTGCGGCAGGAAGCCGTTCGGATAGATCTCCGGGCGGTTGCGGTTGTCGCCGGACCAGCGGAAGTAACCGTTGGACAGCACCTCGCGGCGGCTGAGCATGCCGTAGGAATAGAAGGTCAGGTACTCGGCCGGGCTGTACTGGCCGTTGTACGAGAACCCGCCCTGGTCGATGTCCGGGTCGCCGTAGCGCTGCTGCACCTCGCCCTGGTAAGGCTTGGCGCGGTCGGTCTGGTCCTGGTGGCCGGCCTGCGCGGCGAAATGCACGCTTCCGTTGCTGCCGAACTTGACCCCGGCGTCGCCGGTCAGCTGGTATTGCTCGCCGTCGCCGGCGCTGTACTTGCCGTAGCGTGCGGCGATGCTGCCGCCTTCGCCGCTGCCCTTGAGCACGATGTTGATGACCCCGGCGATGGCGTCGGAGCCGTATTGCGCCGAGGCGCCGTCGCGCAGCACTTCGATGCGCTCGACCGCGGCGATCGGAATCGTGTTGAGGTCGACCGGCGACGAACCGCGGCCCTGCGCGCTGTTGAGGTTGACCAGCGCGGTGGTGTGGTAACGCTTGCCATTGACCAGCACCAGTACCTGGTCCGGCGAGAGGCCGCGCAACTGCGCCGGGCGCACCGCGTCGGAGCCGTCGGTGATCGCCGGACGCGGGAAGTTCAGCGACGGCACCGCACGCGACAGCGCGGTGGCCAGTTCGGTGGTGCCGGTGGACTGCAGCATTTCCGGCGAGATGATGTCGATCGGCGAGGCCGATTCGGCGACGGTGCGGTCGGCCACGTGGGTGCCGGTGACGATCACCGTATCCAGCGTCTGTGCGCTGGAGGAGGAACTCTGCGCGAGCGCAGGCGCTGCGGATGCGGCCAGGGCGAGCGCGATGGCAGTGGCGAGAGGGCTGAACATGCGGGTCATTGGCGGGGCGGCTCCAGGATGGGGGAAAAGAGTCGGCGCCGCCGCGTTCGCCATCACCCCCTCCCGGGTGTAGCGCGTCTGGCGAATGTTGCGGCAGCAGCAACGGATTACCGGCATATGTCGAATGTGTCAACGTTCTGTTAAATCTGCGCATGTGGTTGCAGATGCAACCACCGCCGCGACACTTGCGGCAGCAGCAATGCAGGTTTTCCAGGCGTTTGTAGACAAAATTCGGGCGCGCTTCCTAAACAGGCTTTGCTGCGCGTTCCATTTCTCACGGGCGGGGGCGCGCTGGCGGACATCGAGGCGGCGCGCTTCTGCCCACGCGGTGCCACCTTCCACGGCTTCGCCGCGGCGGGACTGACCGACGGGCCGCCGCAACCGGGTTGCCAGCGCATCAACTCCCGCGTGGCCGGCGTCGATGGCGCCGCTGTCATGCCCCGGGCGTCGCTGCCCGGGCTTGTGGCGGGACATGGCCACCGCTGACCATGCCCTCATCGGCGCCACGGGCACGTCGAGCAGTGGCGGCATGGGGCCTGTGGCTTAATATCGCAGGCGCAGGCTGGAGACTTGGCGAAACGATAAGGCGAGGGAGCGCGCGATGAGCGACGGCACGAACGATCACTGCGACAATCCCGACCGCCCCCGCACACGCGCGGCGCGCGATCCGCATCACGATGCGCAGTTGCTGCGCGATGTGGCCCTCACCAATGCGGACGTTCACGCCAGGCTGGGCGCACTGCCGCCGGGCGGATTGCCGGTGAAGCCCCGGCGC
Organism: Xanthomonas translucens pv. translucens DSM 18974; assembly: GCF_000331775.1. The sequence goes on along the minus strand of NZ_CAPJ01000254.1, from coordinate 1,008 downwards.
ACACCCAAACTGCCGCTACCCTCATCCGTTACTGCCGCATCCGCGATTTACCCGCCCGAGGACGACCCGATGAAACTGCACCACCTGGCCGCTGCCGCCATCCTGCCCATGGCCGTGGCCGCCGCGGGGTGCTCGAAAGGCATTGATGTCGGCAACGACGGCGCAACCGGTCACCTGAACCCGCATCCGGTGAAGCGCTATGAAGTGATTGCCACCTCGCATGCGCCAGGGCCGTGGGATTCGATTAAGGCCTATATCGGATATGACGTCATCAATGCCAAATGCGTGCCGATGATTCCGTTCATTGGCGAGCAGCACATGCCCAACACCGGGCTCGATGTTCCGATGGCCCGTGTGGACGACCACACCTGGAAGGGGTATTTTTACCGTGATGCCTTGCAGGATGAGGATTACTTCAAGCTTGGGGTGTGCCATTGGGATGTTACGAGCGTGGGCATCGCTGCAATTGCCAAGGATATTCAGTTTAACTGGGGGAACGGGTTCGATCCTATATTGCATGACGGTCTTCAGACCTTTTATTTTAAGAAGAGCGTTTATGGGGACCGGTCTTTCGTGGCGTATGGCGCGCCTGATCTCAGTTCTAATGACCCTGAAGTGCTTCAACACCAGGATGCTTATTTCCCCGTAACCGTTGCTGTCAAGGAAGTCAAGCCATGAAGCCTATCGATCAAGCACTCGCCGACGCAGCCAATGACTCGTATGCCAACCGCATACGAAGCGATATTGATCATAAGTCTGTATTTCTAGACGGAAAGTGGTACCAAATCTTCGGCTACGCAAACGATCCAACCACTGGATTCCATGCCACGGCGTACCGTAATAGAGATACAAGAGAGGTCATCATCGCCTACCGCGGCACCGACCCAGGTTTATTCGCCGGCGCAACCAAGGCCGAAAGGGCCGGCCACGCACTCACCACGCTGCAGGACATCGCCGTCGATGCCAAAATGGTGCGCGATACCGTCAACGCGCAAACCGCCGCGGCCG
>NZ_CAPJ01000255.1 GCF_000331775.1 Xanthomonas translucens pv. translucens DSM 18974 | reverse complement strand
GATCCAGCATCCGATCGATCCCGCCGCCGCGGCCGATGCGGCGATCCCGGCGCTGGCCGACAGCGACGCGGCGGCGTGGGCCGAACTGGCGACGCTGGCCGGCAGCGAGGCGCCGCTGGCGCTACTGATCCGCGACCATCTGATCCAGCGTGCGGTGACGCTGATCGACAACCTGCCGCAGCGCCGCGTCGCCGCGCGGACCCTGGCGCTGAAGCTGGTGCCTGGGCAATTGCAGATCAGCACCGATGCCGCTGGCGCCAGCAGCATTGCCGAGGCCAACGCGCAACGCTACGCCGCGTACGTGCAGGCCTTCACCCAGGCCGATGCCGGTGCGATGGTGGCAGCGTACCGGCGCTTTTATCCCTTGTTCCAGCAGGCGTATGTGGAACTGGGCTATCCCAAGGGCTATTTCAACGACCGCCTGGTGCAGGTGATCGACCATCTGCAGCAGACGCCGCTGCCGGCAACGCCACCGGCGGTGATCGCCGATGCGCGTACCGGCAAGTACCGCTTCGTCGATCCGGCGCTGGAGTCGCTGTCGGTCGGGCAGAAGGCGCTGCTGCGCCTGGGGCCGGCGCAGGCCGTGGCGGTGCGCAAGCAGTTGCAGGCGATCCGCGCGGCGTTGGTCCGGACCTGAGGGCCATCCTGGCGGGCTTCGGTGTCGTCGTTGTGGATGGCCGCAGGAATCCTGTGGGAGCGACTGAAGTCGCTCCCACAACAGGCATCATGCTGATGCTCGGCCCGAACGCAGACTCCCTGATCCGCTACGCAGGCCTGCAGCAGTAAATCATCACCCATCCAGCTCCGGATAACGACGGAAAATCCCGTTGTCGTTGAACGGCAGGCGCCGCGTCGATGCCAGGTACGCCGCGATGGCGGGACGTTCGGACACCCGCTGCTGCAGGGAGCGCAGCTGCGGCAGCTTCGGCGAGAGCTTCTTCATCGCGGTGGGGAACGCGTAGTCCAGTCCGCTCATCAGCTGGAACAGCGACAGGTCCACGTAGGAATGCTCGCGCAATGCATGGCGCCCGCCGCCCTGGCTCATGACCTGTTCGAAGTAGCCCAGGAACTTCGGCAGCCGCTGCGTGCGCAGGTTCTCGGCGCGGCGCAGCGCTTCCGGCTTCTGGTCTTCGTAGTACAGCGCGCTGCCGATGGGGTGGTGGCTGTCGTGGATCTCGGTCACCAGGTCGGCGATGGTCAGCTGCAACTGCAGCGCCTGCATGCGCCGCGATTCGCTGTCCGGCAACAGCCCCAGCGAAGGACCCAGGTAGTGCAGGATGTTGCCGACCTGCGCGATCAGCAGCCGCCCGGCCTTCAGGAACGGCGGCGCGAACGGCCGCATGCCCGGTTGCGCGCCGTCGAGGAACGGCTGCAGTGCCGCATCGCCTTCCTCGCGGGCGACGTCGCGGTAGGCCGCGCCAGCATCTTCCAGCGCCAGTCGCACGAACTCGCCGCTGCCCTGGATGCCGGTCCAGTAGTAGAGGTCGTAGTGCATTGCGGCTCCTGTGCGGGAAGGTTCTAAAGCGCGAGGGTAGGGGCTGTAGCGGTAGCGGCGTGTGACCGTGCGGCGACCGGCGCAGGGAACCGTGCGCTGGGCGAGGGCGCTGTGCCGGATAGCGGCACGGCAGGTGAGGCGCGCGCATCGCGGCCGTCACAGCGCCAACCCCTCGCAAGACGGTTCGCCATGCGGCGCAGACGAATACAGCCGGCCCCGCGGCCTTGAAACATGCCGCGCCAACCGCATCTGACTAACATGCCGGCGCGGCCGGCCCCCTTATCAGAGGAACTTCCCGATGCGGATGGACAAGCTCACGTCGCGTTTCCAGCAGGCGCTGGCCGACGCCCAGTCGCTGGCCGTGGGCCGCGACCACACCATCGTCGAGCCGGTGCATGTGTTCACCGCGCTGCTCGACCAGTCCGGCGGCAGCACCCGGCCGCTGCTGGCGCAGGCCGGCGTCAACGTGCCGGTGCTGCGCGAGCGGCTGGGCGAGGCGCTGGACAAGCTGCCCAAGGTCAGCGGCCAGCCCGGCAACCTGTCGATCGGCAACGATCTGAGCCGGCTGCTCAACCAGACCGACAAGCTGGCGCAGCAGCACAACGACCAATTCATCGCCAGCGAGTGGTTCGTGCTGGCCGCGGCCGACGATGCCGGCGCGCTGGGCCTGGCGCTGCGCGCCGCCGGCGCTGACAAGAACAAGCTCCAAGCGGCCATCGACAAGCTGCGCGGCGGCGAGACGGTGCAGTCGGAAAGCGCCGAAGACCAGCGCCAGGCGCTGGAGAAATACACCACCGACCTCACCGCGCGCGCCGAGAGCGGCAAGCTGGATCCGGTGATCGGCCGCGACGAGGAAATCCGCCGCACCATCCAGGTGTTGCAGCGGCGCACCAAGAACAATCCGGTGCTGATCGGCGAACCCGGCGTCGGCAAGACCGCCATCGTCGAAGGCCTGGCCCAGCGCATCGTCAACGGCGAGGTGCCCGAAGGCCTGCGTGGCCGCCGCGTGCTGTCGCTGGACATGGGCGCGCTGATCGCCGGTGCCAAGTTCCGCGGCGAATTCGAGGAGCGGCTCAAGGGCGTGCTCAACGACCTATCCAAGACCGAAGGCCAGGTCATCCTGTTCATCGACGAACTGCACACCATGGTCGGCGCCGGCAAGGCCGACGGCGCGATGGATGCGGGCAACATGCTCAAGCCGGCGCTGTCGCGTGGCGAGCTGCATTGCATCGGCGCCACCACGCTGGACGAGTACCGCAAGTACATCGAAAAGGACGCGGCGCTGGAGCGGCGCTTCCAGAAGGTGTTCGTCGGCGAGCCGACGGTGGAAGACACCATCGCCATCCTGCGCGGGCTCAAGGAGCGCTACGCGGTGCACCACGGCGTGGAGATCACCGACCCGGCGATCGTCGCCGCGGCCACGCTGTCCAACCGCTACATTGCCGACCGCCAGCTGCCGGACAAGGCGATCGACCTGATGGACGAGGCGGCCAGCCGCATCCGCATGGAGATCGACTCCAAGCCCGAGGAACTGGACCGCCTGGAGCGGCGCCTGATCCAGCTGAAGATACAGCGCGAGATGCTGAAGAAGGAAAAGGACGAGGCCTCGCGGCAGCGCCTGGCCGACCTGGAAAGCGATATCGACAAGCTCCAGCGCGAGTTCTCCGACCTCGACGAAGTGTGGCGTTCGGAGAAGGCCACCTTGCAGGGCGCGACCAGGATCAAGGAGCAGATCGAGCAGGCGCGGGTCGAGCTGGAAGCGGCGCAGCGCCGTCAGGACTACGCCAAGATGAGCGAGATCCAGTACGGCCTGCTGCCGAACCTGGAGAAGCAGCTGGCCGCGGCCGGCGATGCGGAGCATCACGATTTCACGCTGGTGCAGGACCGGGTGACCGCCGAGGAGATCGCCGAGGTGGTGTCGCGCTGGACCGGCATTCCGGTCAACCGGATGCTGGAGGGCGAGCGCGACAAGCTGCTGCGCATGGAAGACGAACTGCATCGGCGCGTGGTCGGCCAGCAAGAGGCCATCAAAGTGGTGTCCGATGCGGTGCGGCGTTCGCGCGCCGGCCTGTCCGATCCGAACCGGCCCAGCGGCTCGTTCCTGTTCCTGGGCCCGACCGGCGTCGGCAAGACCGAACTGTGCAAGGCGCTGGCCGAATTCCTGTTCGACAGCAGCGAGGCGATGATCCGTATCGACATGAGCGAGTTCATGGAGAAGCATTCGGTGGCGCGGCTGATCGGCGCGCCTCCGGGCTATGTCGGCTACGAAGAAGGCGGCTATCTGACCGAGGCGGTGCGGCGCCGGCCGTATTCGCTGATCCTGCTCGACGAGGTGGAGAAGGCGCACAGCGACGTGTTCAACATCCTGCTGCAGGTGCTCGACGACGGCCGCCTCACCGACGGCCAGGGCCGCACCGTGGACTTCCGCAACACCGTCATCGTGATGACCTCGAACCTGGGCTCGCACCAGATCCAGGAACTGAGCGGCGACGGCTCGGCTGAGGCCTACACGCAGATGAAGGCGGCGGTGATGGGCGTGGTGCAGGCGCACTTCCGCCCGGAATTCATCAACCGGCTGGACGACATCGTGGTGTTCCATCCGCTGGACAAGGCGCAGATCAAGTCGATCGCGCGCATCCAGCTGGGCGGCCTGGACAAGCGCCTGGCCGAGCGCGGCCTGAAAATCGAACTCAGCGACCGCGCGCTGGAACTGCTCGGCAACGTCGGCTTCGATCCGGTGTACGGCGCGCGGCCGCTGAAGCGCGCGATCCAGTCGCAGCTGGAGAATCCGCTGGCGCAGCAGATCCTGTCCGGGCAGTTTCTCAGCGGCGACACCATCCGGGTCGATGCCGAAGGTGGGCAACTGGTGTTCGTGAAGGCCTGACGCGACACGCATCGCGGCGACGGTGCCATCGCCTCGGGTCCTGAACCGGGCGATGGATCCGGCGGCCAGCTTGGTCAGGGGGTTACGGCGATATTTTGAGGATATTTGATGTATATCTCCCTCATTCAACGACCCGGGAGGCTGCCATGTCCGTCCGCCTGAATCTGACACTTTCCGACGATCTCAACAACGCCATCGACCAGGCTACCCAGGAATCCCAGCAGAGCAAGAGCGAGATCCTGCGCGAGGCGTTGCAGCTCCACCTGGCCGCCCGTGACGGCACCAAACAGGGGCGCAAGATCGGTCTGGTGAATCCGGACACCCGCCAGCTCGAAACCGAGATCATCGGTTTATGAGCAACATTGACCTGAACAACCCGCCGAGCGGGCACAGTTTCAAGGTCAATGTTGAAAAGAACGAAACCGAGGCCGAACGAGCGGTCCGCCTCACCAAGGACCTCCTGTTGTTCTTGTTCGCCTCGGTGTTCATCGGCGTGATCGGCTGGCGCTGCCTGACGGCGCTGCTTGATACGACGGGCAGCGTGTTGGCCGATGACAAGACATGGGCGATGTCGTTCCTGACCGAAGTAGGCGGTGCACTGGTCGGCTATCTGGTGCGCAAACAGCGTCATGCGCTCTTGGGTCGCAGCGTCACTGGCCTCAAGGCATAGGCTTATAACCAGCCGTTAGCAGGCGCCCCCCTCGATCGCCGCTATCGTCTTGGCTCCTGTCGCCGAGCCCCGCTGATGTCCGACCCGAACTGGAAGCTGGAAACCATCGCCGTGCACGGCGGTTACCGCCCCGATCCGACCACGCGCGCGGTGGCGGTGCCGATCTACCAGACCGTGGCCTATGCCTTCGACGACACCCAGCACGGCGCCGACCTGTTCGACCTGAAGGTGCAGGGCAACATCTACAGCCGCATCATGAATCCCACCACCGATGTGCTGGAACAGCGTATCGCCGCGCTGGAAGGCGGCATCGGTGCGCTGGCGGTGGCGTCCGGGCAGGCCGCGGTGACCTATGCGATCCAGACCATCGCCGAGGCCGGCGACAACATCGTGTCCTCCAGCGCGCTATACGGCGGCACCTATAACCTGTTCGCGCACACGCTGCCGCTGTCGGGTATCGAAACCCGTTTCGCCGACTACCGCGATCCGGACGCCTTCGCCGGGCTGATCGACGCGCGCACCAAGGCGATCTTCGTCGAATCGATCGGCAATCCGCGCGGCAACGTCACCGATCTGGAAGCGGTGGCCAAGGTGGCGCACGCGCACGGCGTGCCGCTGATCGTCGACAACACCGTGCCCACGCCGTACCTGCTGCGGCCGATCGAGTTCGGCGCCGACATCGTGGTGCATTCGCTGACCAAGTACCTGGGCGGGCACGGCACCAGCCTGGGCGGGGCGATCGTGGACGCGGGCAAGTTCCCGTGGGCGGCGCATGCGCAGCGTTTCCGCCGCCTCAACGAACCGGACGTCAGCTACCACGGCGTGGTGTATACCGAGGCGCTGGGCGAGGCCGCCTACATCGGCCGCGCGCGGGTGGTGCCGTTGCGCAACACCGGTGCGGCGCTGTCGCCGTTCAACGCGTTCCAGATCCTGCAGGGCATCGAGACGCTGCCGCTGCGCATGGACCGGATCAACCAGAACACGCTGGCGGTGGCCCGGCATCTGCACGCCGAGGCCAAGGTGGAATGGGTCAACTACGCCGGCCTGACCGAGCATCCGGAACATGCGCTGGCGCAGAAGTACCTGCGCGGTCAGGGCTCGGGCGTGCTCACCTTCGGCCTGCGCGGCGGCCGCGCCGCCGGCGCGCGCTTCCTCGACGCGCTGCAGCTGTTCACCCGGCTGGTGAACATCGGCGATGCGAAATCTTTGGCCACCCATCCGGCTTCGACCACGCATCGCCAGCTGTCGGCGCAGGAACTGGAGCGCAGCGGGGTCAGCGAGGACACGGTGCGGCTGTCGGTCGGCATCGAGCACATCGACGATCTGCTCGCCGACCTGCGCCAGGCGCTGGCGCAGGCCTGAGCGCGCCACTTCTGGCCGCACTCCCCCAGGCCGTGGCGGCCTGGGCGCTGCGGCCGC
>NZ_CAPJ01000256.1 GCF_000331775.1 Xanthomonas translucens pv. translucens DSM 18974 | reverse complement strand
AGCGTCGTGCTGCCCGCCCCGGGTTTGCGCCCCGCGCCCCGCGCCCCGCCGTGCGGGCGCGCCGATCAGAAGGTGTAGCGCACCCGCCCGTAGTAATACGCGCCGTTGCTGCCGATCGGCGACAGCACGTCGTAGGGCAGGTTGCCGAAGTAGGAGATGTCGCTGTTGGAGCGGTCGGAGTAGTTGTCGGTGAGGTTCTGCCCGCCCAGCGCCACGCTCCACTGCGCGCTGATGTGGTACTCGACCTCGGCGTCGAGCTGCCACTCGGCGCCGTAGGTCTGCCGCGGCACGAAGCCGCCGCCGAAGTCGAACACGCGGGTGGCGCTGCCGTAGCGGCTGACCCGGGTCTGCAGCGCCCAGCGGTCGTTGTTCCAGTTCACCGCGAACTGGGCGCGGGTACGCGGCGCGGCGTCGGTCAGGGTGTTGCTCTCCTCCACGCCGAACAGCACGTAGTCCGGATTCAGCGCCAGCAGCTGCGGCGGCGTGGCGACCAGGTTCTTCAGTTCGGTCTTGGCGTAGCTCCAGGTGCCGGTGAGTTGCAACTGGCCATCGCCCAGCGCCTGCCGCCAGTTGCTGACCAGCTCCGCGCCGCGGGTGCGGGTGTCGGCGGCGTTGACGAAGAAGCTGGCGCTCTGCAGGCCGCTGACGCCGAAGTTCTGCGCCACGAATGCGGTCAGCGCGTTGCCGTTGATGTCTTCGGACAATGCGATGCGGTCGTTGATGTCGATCTGGAACAGGTCCAGCGACAGGTCGAAGTGGGAGCCGATGCGGCTGGTGAAGCCGAAGCTGTAGTTGACCGATTTCTCCGGCTGCAGCGCGCGCGCGCCCAGCGCCTGTGCGACCGGATTGTTGACCGACAGCAGCCGGCCCTGCAGCAGCTGGCCGGCCGCGTCGTAGCCGGTGGAGGTGGCTTCGTAGCCGATCTGGCTCAGCGACGGCGCATGAAAGTTGTTGGAGATCGCGCCGCGCAGCGCGAACGCCGGCACGAACTCGTAGCGCGCGGCCAGCTTGCCGGTCAGTTCGCCGCCGAAATCCTGGTAGTGCTCGTAGCGCGCGGCCAGGTCGGTGGACAATTTGTCGCCGAACTGGCTGGACAGGCTGGTATAGACGCTGGCGACGTTGCGCGACAGGTCGGCCGCATCCTGCGGGGTCAGCCCGCCGCCGGCCTGGGCGCCGGTGGGGCGATCGGTGAAGGCGCCGGCGGCGTAGCTGGCCGGGTCGCCGGGGCGGGTGCGGTAGTGCTCGCGGCGCAATTCCACGCCGCTGCCGAGGGTATGGGTGGCGCCGGCGGCGTCGAAGCTGCGGCTCAGGTCCAGGTTGGCCACGCCCTGCTCGAAGGCGTAGTCGCCGGTCTTGAAGCGGGTCGTGCTGCCCGGGCCGAGCGAGGCGTTGAGCGAATTCTTCAACCGGTAGGTGAAGTCGTTGCGGCCGTAGTCGACACTGGCGTCGTAGGCCCACTCGCCCCATTGCCCGCGCGCGCCGGCCACGCCCTGCAGGTCGCGGTTCTCGCCCAGCGACACCGGGCGGTAGCCGTTCGGGTAGATCTGGGTCCAGTTGGCGTCGCTGTCGGGATAGCGGAAATAGTTGGCGCCCTGCGTGTCGCGCTGGTTGTAGGTGCCGAAGAAGTAGAACTCGCTGCTCTGGCCGAACGGCAGCTTGCCGTTGATCCAGGCGTTGAGGTCCTTGCTGGCGCCGTCGCCGAGCACGTAGTTGCGCTTGCCGGCCAGTGCCAGGTTGGCAGGGGTCTGCGCCTCGAACGGCGGGATCTGGTCGTAGCCGGCGCGATTGGTACCCTCGTGGTTCTTCAGCTCCAGGCCGACCTTGAAGAAGCCGCCGTCGTCGCCCAGGCGGGTGCCGACCTTGGCGCTGGCGTAGCTGGTCTGGCCATCGGTGACGGTGCGGTCGATCGGCTTCACGTCGGTGTGGTTGGCGCCGAAGCTGGCTTCCAGCGCGCCGCTGTCCGGATCGTCGTCGAGGATCACGTTGATCACTCCGGCCACCGCGTCCGAGCCGTACTGCGCGCCGGCGCCGTCGCGCAGCACTTCGATGCGCTTGATTGCGCTGACCGGGATCGCGTTGAAGTCCACCGGGGTGGTGCCCTTGCCGATCTTGCTGTCGGTGTTGACCAGCGCCGAGGTGTGGCGGCGCTTGCCGTTGACCAGCACCAGCACCTGGTCTGGCGAGAGCCCGCGCAGCTGCGCGGCGCGGATGTGGTCGGCGCCGCCGGAGTTGGACTGGCGCGGGAAGTTGAACGAGGGCAGCAACGCCTGCAGCGCGCTGCCCAGCTCGCCGTTAACCACCCCGGCCTTGCGGATGTCCTCGGCGCTGAGCACGTCCACCGGCGCGGTGGACTCGAGCACGGTACGGCTGCTGGCGCGGGTGCCGGTGACGATCACCGTGTCCAGGTTGGTCGCGGTGCCGGGATCGGCCTGCTGGGCCAGGGCGGGGGCCGACAGGGCCAGGGCGATGGCAAGACTCAGCGGGCGGGCGAACGGATACGGCATGGTGGGCTCTCTTCTGCGGTGACGCAAAGACTACTGCGGCGGTCGTCGGTGCCGCGCAGGCGGAATAAATTTTGGTACATCCATCCGGATGAAGCGATATATTATCCTACCGCCAACGCGGCCGCGAGCCGCCGCATTCGCGCCGTTGCGCATCAGCTGATGCCTGGCGGTTAGCGGGCGCGCGCCGCCGCGGTCGCCTACCATCGCGTCCTTCCGTTCCGCTTCCGAGACCTGCCGATGCTGCTGCGTGCCCCCTTGCTTGCCGTGTTCCTGGCTTTGACCGCCTGCGCCAGCGTGGCGCCGTCCGCTTCCACCGCGCCGGCCAAGGTCGGCGCCGCGCTGCAGGGCGATGCCGCGCGGCCGGCACAGGCCAGCGGCTGGGTGCGCAGCGAGCTGTACTTCGGCGTCGGCGAGGAGAGCGGCCCGGCCGATCGCCCGCAGGCCGAGCCGATCAGCGAGGCGCAATGGCGTGCGTTCCTGGACAAGCAGGTCACCCCGCGCTTCCCCGACGGCCTGACCGTGTTCGATGCCTACGGGCAGTGGCTGTTCCGCGGCGCCAAGGAGCCGAACCGGCTCAACACCAAGGTGCTGGTGATCCTGCACGAGGACACGCCGCAGCGCCGCGCCGACATCGAGGCGATCCGGCTGGCGTGGAAGCAGGCGACCGGGCACCAGTCGGTGCTGTGGGCGCGTTCGCCGGTGGAGGTGTCGTTCTGAGGCCGGGACTCGGGACCGGCGACTCGGGACCCGCAACAGCGGGGGCGGCGCCTTTCGCGATCCGGCAGGACGATCTGGCCGGTGAAGCGGTGCGTGCGTTGCTCGCCTACCACCTGCAGCAGATGCAGGCGCAGTCGCCGCCGGGCAGTGTCTATGCGTTGGACCTGTCCGGGCTGCAGCGCGCCGACGTGACCGTGTGGAGTGCCTGGCGCGGCGAGGCGCTGGCCGCGGTCGGCGCGCTGCGCGTGCTCGACGATGGCGGCGGCGAACTGAAGTCGATCGCACCCATCCGGATGTCCTGCGGCAGGGCGCGGCTGCGGCGCTGCTGGAGCACATCGTGGCTGCCGCGCGCGCCGCCAGCCTGCACCGGTTGAGCCTGGAGACCGGCAGCGGCGCGGCGTTCGATGCGGCGCTGGCCCTGTACCGGCGATGCGGCTTCCGCAATGGATCGGCGTTCGCCGATTACCTGCCGAGCGCGTTCAACCAGTTCCTGCATCTGGCGCTGTAGCCGCGTCGCGCGGCGCAAGCCGGGATGCTGCATCCTTAGTTCGCGTGCCAATCCGCAAGCGCCGCTTCCATTACCATCCCTCGATCCCTCACCTCGCCATCGCCCGCATGCCCAGCACCGTTCCTGTTTCCTCGCGCCCGCGCTGGTTCGTCGCCGGCGACCTCAACGGCTTCTTCGGCCTGGTGCTCGACAACCTGTCGATCCTCGGCTTCATCAGTGCCGCGCTGATCGGCCTGTTCCAGTTCCCGGCCGAGGTGATCTACACGCGGATGATTCCCGGCACCGCGTTCGGCGTGCTGATCGGCAATCTGCTGTACACCTGGATGGCGCGCCGGCTGGCCGCGCGCAGCGGGCGCAGCGACGTCACCGCGATGCCGCTGGGCCTGGACGCGCCGACCAGCATCGGCATGGCGCTGCTGGTGCTCGGCCCGGCGTTCGTGCGCTACAAGCAGCAGGGCCTGGACCCGCAGGCCGCGGCGCTCGCCACCTGGCACCTGGGCATGGCCGCGCTGGTGGTGATGGGCCTGCTGAAGACCGTGCTGTCGTTCTTCGGCGATGCAGTGACTCGCGCACTGCCGCGGGCCGCCCTGCTCGGCTCGATCGCCGGCATCGCGCTGGTGCTCATGGGCTTCCTGCCGTTGCTGGAGACGCTGCGCTCGCCGCTGGTCGGCCTGTTGGTGCTGGGCCTGCTGCTGTACGTGCTGATCGCCAAGGGCCGCCTGCCGTACGGCGTGCCCGGCGTGCCGCTGGCGTTGGTGCTCGGTACCGGCCTGTACTACTGGTCCAACGCGGCCGGGTTCGGCATTCCCGGCTATCAGGCGCCGCAATGGGTGGCGCCGCAGCTGGTGCTGCCGTGGCCGAGCCTGGGCTTCGTCGCCGGCCTGGCCGACGCGGTGCCGCTGTTGCCGCTGCTGCTGCCGTTCGGACTGCTGATGGTGGTCGGCGGCATCAACGTCAGCGAGAGCGCGCGTGCCGCCGGCGACGATTACCGCACCCGCGACATCCTGCTGGTCGAGGCCTGCGCGACCCTGGTCGCCGGCGTCTGCGGCGGCGTCGCCCAGACCACGCCCTACATCGGTCAGCCGGCGTACAAGCACATGGGCGCGCGCAGCGGCTACACGCTGCTGACCGGGCTGTTCATCGGCCTGGGCGGCATGCTCGGGCTAGTCGCCGGGCTGGTGCAGTGGCTGCCGCTGGCGGTGCTTGCGCCGATCATCGTGTACGTGGCCATCGACATCACCACCCAGGCGTTCCAGGCCACGCCCAAGCGCCATGCCGGGGCGATGGTGCTGGGCTTCCTGCCGTCGGTGGCCTACCTGCTGGCGATCAAGGCGCCGGGCTGGATCCCGGCGGACAAGCTGGCCGCGCTGACCACCACCCTGGACGGCCACGGGCTACCGGAACTGGCGGTGATCTTCACCCTGGGCAACGGCTTCATCATCACCGCGATGCTGTGGACCACGGCGGTTGCGGCGATGGTGGACGGGCGCCTGCGCCGCGCTGCGGTGTTCCTGCTGGTCGCCGCCGGGTTGACCCTGTTCGGCCTGATCCATTCGGTGGATCCGCGCGGCGGCATCTATTGGCCATGGACGTTGAGCGGCCTGTCCAAGCTGATCGCCTGGCAGTTCGTCGGCGGTTACGTGGTGCTGGCCGTGCTGCTCGGTCTGCTGTCGTTGCAGAAGCCGCGTGCGGTGCTGGTGGATTGAGCGGGCGACAATCGGCGTCGGCATCGCGCCGGCGCGCGAGCGGAGGGCGGAATGGACAGGAAAAACGGTTTGCGCGCGGGCGTGCTCGCACTGGCGCTGGCGTGGATGTCTGGCGCTGCGGCGGTGTCGTTCGATTGCGCCAAGGCCTCCAGTGCAGTGGAGCGGCTGTTGTGTACGGACAAGCGGCTGGACGCCATGGACGAATGGCTGGCCCGGCGCTACACGGCGCTGCTGGAGGTGGTACCCAGCGCGCAGTGGCAAGGCGTGCGCAGTGCGCAGCAGGCCTGGCTGGTGCAGCGCGGGCGCTGCCTGGCGCCCCCGATCCGGGCGCCTGCCTGAACCAGCAGATGCAGGCGCGGGTGCGCGAGCTGGACGCCCAGTACGCGCCGCAGGCGGCGCGCTTCGACCGCATCGTCGCCAGCATTCCCGGCGCGCCGGCCGCGGCGGCGGCACAATTGCGCGCCTACGACGGCGGCCTGGCCTCGGCGTGGCTGGTGTACCTGCAGCGCTTCGTGCCGGCGGCCGGAGTCGGCGCGGCCGAGGCGCATGACCGCTTCGCCGCCGCCAGCGCCGCGCTGCGCCGCCAGGACCGCGTGGCCGCCGGGATGCTCGACACGGACGCAGTGGCCGACCCAAAGGCCGTGCAGGCGCGCGATCTGACCCTGCTGCGGCTGTGGATCGAACGCAGCGGCTACGCCGTGGTGGGCGCCACGCAGCCGAATCCACGCCCCTACGTGCACTGTTTCGTGTTCGCGCAGCAGGGCGAGGCGGCTTACGACGCGATGGGGCCGATGTACGGGTCCAGCCGCGACATCGAAGCGCCGATCTGCGCGCCGCAACCGGGCCTGTTCGACCAGCCGGCGTGGAAACAGCTGTACAAGGCGTTTTCCAGCCTGATCGACAAGGCTTCCGACGATGCCGGCACGATGCGCTATGCGGATTTCGCAGGATGGCGCGTGCTCTCGTTGCAGGCCACGCAGTCGCCATTGCTGTTTCTGCAGCGGCCGCAAGACGCGCAACCCGTGCGCGATCCGGCAACGGTGATCGCCGGCTGGCGCGATGCGGCGCTGTGGCCTGAAGCGGATCGCAAGGCAGCGTTGAACGCCCTGCCGCTGGCGCGCGCGGCGACGGCGCGCTGGCTGATCGCGCACAAGGCGATGCCCGCGGCGCAGGCCGAGCAGGTCGCCGCGGCCATCGTCGCCGCTTGGGTCGATGCGCGCATCGCCTTCGGCGAAGGGGCCACTGGCTAGCGTTGCGTGTCCGGTGTGCGGCGCCGCGCGCCGAGGCTGAACGCTGGCCGTCCCGCATTGGAACCGGTGGCGGCAGCCGTGGTCACACCTGCCACTGTTCAACGGAGAACCGGACACCATGCAGCCACGTCGTTCGCCCTGGCCCTGGCCCTGGATCCTGGTCGCTGTGCTGGTGGCCGCTGCC
>NZ_CAPJ01000257.1 GCF_000331775.1 Xanthomonas translucens pv. translucens DSM 18974 | reverse complement strand
AGCGAGGTCGGCGCCCGNGCCATGCCGGCTGGCAAGGCCTGGCCGGCGGCGTGCTGGAAGCCAGCGTCGCCGCGCTGCGCACGCCGCCGGCGCAGTTGCAGGCATGGCTGGGGCCGGCCGCGGGGCCGCAGGCGTACGAGATCGGCGAGAACGTGCGCGATGCTTTCCTCGGCCACGATCCGGCCGCGGCCAGGGCCTTCGTGGCGACCCGCCCCGGACACTGGCGGGTGGACCTGTATGCGCTGGCGCGCCAGCGCCTGGCCGCGGCGGGGATCGACCCGGCGCAGGTACACGGAGGCGGCCTGTGCACGATCTCCGATGCGCAGCGCTTCTTTTCCTATCGCCGCGACCGCCGCAGCGGGCGCATGGCGACGCTGGCATGGATCGCGGACTGAGCACGCCGCTGTTCGCGTAGCGGCTGGGGCCGGCGTTCGCGCGGCTGCCGCATGCGCTGCGCACGCTACATCCGGTGCCACAGCGGTAGCGCTCTGTACGTCCGGCTCGATCGCGCGCAGCATCTGCAGCAGCTTGCGGTTGGCGAAGTGCACGCGGCCGTCGTCGGCGGCGATGCGGAGCATGGTGTCCAGGTCGTCCAGCGCCTGCAGCACGAAGCGGTCGCGGCGCAGTTCGGCCTCGGTTTCGGCCTGGCGTGCGGCCAGCCGCGTCTGCGCGCTCTTTAGCGCGCGCAGCAGCGCGCTGTCGGCGTCGCCGCCGGTGCTATCGAGGCGTTGTTCAAAGCGACCTTCGCCCATCGCCTGCAATACGCGCTGCGACGGCGCGGCGTGTGCCGGCCCAGCACAGCGCCGCCACCAGCAGCGCTGCGGCGATCAATGCCGGCGTCAGCCGCGCCAGGGCCGGGCTGTTCGGGCCGAGCTAGCTAGCGGCCAAGATGCAACGCGTACAGCGCCATCGCCAACAGGCCCAGCGCATAGGGCAGGCCGAACGGCAAGGCGCGGGCGGGCAGGCGGGAGCTGCCAGTTGGGCGAGGGGATGCGGGGTCTGGCAAGGTCATGGCGGCCAGCGGCTGGGATGATCGGCGCAATCCGCTCGCGTCGACAAAAGGTAATTTGCCTCTCAGTATCGGCCGGCAGGCTCGTGGGCTTGACCGCGACACAGACCGCTCGTCGGAAATATCGCACCTGAATAGGCGCGATAGGCCGCTGAAAACGCTCAGATTTTTGCTGCGGTGCAATGAGTCGCTTGGCGAGGCCCAGCCCGCAACGCGCACATGCGCGAACGCGCCGCCGTTGGCTGGCAGCGCTCCCGGCACAAAAAAACCGGCCGTCTTGCGACGGCCGATCGGGTCTGGCGGAAGCGGGTTGGCGTTACTTCGCCGGCGCGGCGTCCGGCAGGGTCCAGGCGATCACGCTGTCGCCGGGCTTGGTCTCCATGCGGTCGTGGCCGCCGATCGCGGCGACGATGTACTGCTTGCCGTTCACCGTATAGCTCAGCGGCGCGGCCTGCGGGCCGGCCGGCACCCGCACTTCCCACAGCAGCTTGCCGGTCTGGGTGTCGTAGCCGCGCAGGAAGTCGTCCAGCGCCGCGCCGATGAAGGTGACGCCGCCGGCGGTGGCCAGCGAGCCGCTGTTGTTCGGCGTGCCCAGCTCGAACTTCATCTTCGACGGGATGCCCATCGGGCCCTGGTCGTAGCCGGTGCCCAGCGGGCGGCGCCAGATCACCTGCTGGGTGCGCAGGTCCACGCCGGAGAGGTAGCCCCAAGGCGGCGCGATGCACGGCGTATTCAGCGGCGACATCCACGGTTCCTTGCGCGCGCCGTAGGCCAGGCCTTCCTGGGCCATGTAGCCGGGCGTCCTGCTCTTGCCGTTGAACACCGAGACCACGCCCAGTGCGTTCATCTCCTGCCGCGGATACACGTGTTCGGTGTACGGCAGGCGGTTGCTGTTCATCACCATGATGCCGCGCTGCAGGTCCACCGACACGCCGCCCCAGTTGATGCCGCCGTGGTTGCCGGTGAACGACAGCGAGCCGCCCAGGCTGGGCGGGGTGAACATGCCGTCGTAGCGCAGCTGCTTGAACTGGATGCGGCAGGCCAGTTGGTCGAACGGGGTGATGCCCCAGGCGTCGGATTCGACGATGGTCTCGTAGCCCTTGCTCGGCGCGCCGACGGTGTTAGGCATGCCCGGCGACACCGGTTGGGTCTTGGCCGTCCAGTCGCCGTGGTCGGTGCCCTGCGGCACCGGCAGTTGCTGCACCGGCATGATCGGCTTGCCGGTCTGCCGGTCGAGCACGAACACCTGGCCGGACTTGGTGGCCTGGATCACCGCCGGGCGCGTGCCGCCGCCGGGGACCGGGAAATCGACCAGGTTCGGCTGCGGGCCGATGTCGTAGTCCCACAGGTCGTGGTTGACCGTGCGGAAGTGCCAGCGCTCCTTGCCGGTGGCCGCATCCACCGCGACCAGCGAGGCGGTGTATTGCTCTTCCTGCGGGGTGCGGCCCTTGCCGAAGAAGTCGCCGGAGGCGTTGCCGGTGGGCAGGTAGACCAGGCCCAGTTCGTCGTCGGCGGCCATCAGCGACCACACGTTCGGGGTCGAGCGGGTATAGGTCTGCCCGGCCGGCGGCGCGGCGGCGATCGCCGGGTTGCCCAGGTCCCAGGCCCAGCGCAGCTGGCCGCTGATCGCGTCGAAGGCGCGCACCACGCCGGACGGCGCATCGCGTTCCTGGCCGTCGCGGACCTGGCCGGTGGGCTGGATCACCACGCCTCGCATCACTATCGGCGGCGAGGTCGGGCCGACGAAGCCGGGCTTGGTGTTGCCGGTGTCCTTGTTCAGATCCACATAGCCGTGCTCGCCGAAGCTCTGGCACAGCTTGCCGGTGGCGGCGTCGAGCGCGCCCAGGCGGCCATCGACCATCGGCCAGAAGAGGCGCTTGGCGCATTCGGCGACCGGGGTGGTGGCTTCGAAGTAGGACACGCCGCGGCAGGTGGTGGCGGCGACGCCGGCCATTGCCTTGGGGTTGGTCTTGGGATCGAAGCGCCAGCGCTCCTTGCCGGTGGCAGCCTCGACCGCGATCACCTTCTGCGTGGGGGTGCAGATGTAGACCAGGTCGCCGACCTTCAGCGGGGTGTTCTGGAACGCATAGCCGAGCTTGGAGCCAGCGGGCTTGAGGTCGCCGGTATGGAATTCCCAGGCGATCTTCAGGTCCTTGACGTTGTCAGGCGTGATTTGTGCGCCGGGGCTGTAGTGGTTGGACAGGTTGGAGCCGGCGTAGGCGGTCCAGTTGCTGGCGTCGTGGTTGGCGGCGACGTTGCCGTCGGGGCTGCGCACCGTGGCGCGGCTGAAGGCGTCCTGCGGCCGTTGCGCGGCCAGCGCCGGATCGGCCAGCTCGACAGTGCGTGGGAACAGCAGCGGCACGAACACCAGCAGCGCGCCGAGGACCGGCAGCACGCCGGCGACCAACGCGTAGCCCAGTCCGGACAGCGGCGCCAGGCGCCGGCGCGCCACCTTCCAGAACGGCAACAGCAGCAGGCCGAGCACCGAGATCATCGCCAGGCGCGGGATCAGCGCCCAGCCGTCGAGGCCGACTTCGGCCAGCGCCCAGGCGATGGTCGCGGCCAGGGTCAGGCCGAACAGCCACAGCCCAGCGCGGCGGCCCAGCGCCAGCAGCGCGCCGGACACGACCAGCGCCAGGCCGGCCAGCAGGTAGTACCAGGAGCCGCCGACGGCGACGAGTTGCCCGCCCATCGCGACCAGGGCGGCGCCGATCAGGGCGATGACCACGGCATAGGCGACGAACAGCCAGGTGCCGGGTCCGTGTTTCGGGGAATGAGCGGTCATGGAGAGGGTCTGCAGAAGATCCGGCAGCGCCGTGCTGGCGCAGGCAGATCGTGGAGGGGATCGAGCGCTGGTTCGGCTGCATCGGCTGCGACCTGCGCTCAACGTGCACGCCGCGCGCCCCTCCCAGGGTGTCGATGCGCGGCGTATGGGCAGCAACTTTAAAGGAATCAGCGTGCGCGCTCCGTGACCGCGCAGAAACCTGCGTTGTGCGTGCGCTGGCGCGCGTGCCGCGACCGGCAATGGCCGCGGCAGGCGCGGATCAGCGCCGCTCCAGCGCCTGCAGGTAGCGCTGCCGCCACACGCCGATGTCATTCTTGCGCAGGTGCTCCATCATCGTCTGCCAGCGTTCGATGCGCTTGGCCTTGGGCAGCGAGGAGGCGGTGGCGATCGCATCGGCCACGCCGTCCAGGTCGTGCGGATTGACCAGCAGCGCTTCCTTCAGCTCGTCGGCGGCGCCGGCCAGCAGCGACAGCACCAGTACGCCGGGATTCTCCGGGTCCTGCGCGGCCACGTATTCCTTGGCTACCAGATTCATGCCGTCGCGCAGCGGCGTCACCAGGCCGACCTGGGCGGCGCGGTAGAAGCCGGTCAGGGTGGCGTGGGTGAAGTTGCGATTGACGTAGCGCAGCGGCGTCCAGTCCGGCTCGGCGTGGCCGCCGTTGATGTGCCCGGCGATCTGTTCGAGCTGGTTGCGCAGCTGCTTGTATTCGGTGACGTCGCCGCGCGAGACCGGCGCGATCTGCAGATAGGTGAGGCTGCCGCGCTGGTCCGGATGCCGCTCCAGGTAGCGCTCGAACCCGAGGAAGCGTTCGGGCAGGCCCTTGGAATAGTCCAGCCGGTCCACGCCGATCGCCAACTGGCGGTCGCGCAGGCTGCTGCGCAGGTCGCGCACCGCCGGCTTGGTCACCGCCGCGCGCGCCTGCTGCGCGATCAGTTCGGTGTCGATGCCGATCGGGAATTTCTCGGCGCGGAAGCGGCGCCCGCCGGGCGCTTCCAGCACGCCGGCCTTGATCACCTTGCCGCCGCCGAACAGGCGCACGTAGGCCTGGAAGCGGTCCACGTCGCGCTGGGTCTGGAAGCCGACCAGGTCGTAGGCGTAGAAGCCGGAGAACAGCCGCGCATGGTCGGGCAGGGCCTGGATCAGGTCGGCCGACGGGAACGGCACGTGCAGGAAGAAGCCGATGCGGCAGCCGATGCCGCGCTCGCGCAGCAGCGCGGCCAGCGGGATCAGGTGGTAGTCGTGGATCCACACCGTGTCGTCTTCGCGCAGCAGCGGCGCCAGCTTCTCGGCGAACATCGCGTTGACCCGGCGGTAGCCCTCGCGGGTGGCGCGATCGTAGTCGACCAAGTCCAGGCGGAAGTGCAGCAGCGGCCACAGCGTGCGGTTGGCGAAGCCGTTGTAGTACGCGTCCAGGTCGGCGCGGTTGAGGTCCATGGTGACGAAGCGGATGTCGCCCTGGGTCTGCTCGTGCAGCGCGCCGCTGTCGCCGCGCACGGTCTTGCCGCTCCAGCCGAACCACACCCCGCCGCGTTCCTTCAACGCGGCGAGCAAGCCCACCGCCAGGCCGCCGGCGCGGTTCTCGCCGGGCAAGGCCACGCGGTTGGATACCACGACCAGTCTGCTCATGATGCCTCCTGCCAGCTGCGCGACAACCGCATCGCGGCGATGATCAAGCCGACGTGCGAATAGGTCTGCGGGAAATTGCCCCAGGCCTCGCCGTTGTCGAAGGCTAGATCCTCCGACAGCAAGCCCAGGTGATTGCGGCGCGCGAGGATGCGCTCGAACAGCTCGCGCGCTTCGTCCTTGCGCCCGATCGCGGCGAGCGCGTCGATGTACCAGAACGTGCAGATGGTGAAGCTGGTCTCCGGCGCGCCGAAATCGTCCGGCGCTACGTAGCGGTACAGCGCGTCGCCGTGCTTGAGGTCGCGGCCGATCGCCTCGACCGTGGCGACGAAGCGCGCGTCGTCCGGGGCGATGAAGCCGATGTCGGCCAGCAACAGCAGCGAGGCGTCCAGGCGGTGGCCGTTGAAGGTATCGGTGAAGTGGCCGCGCTCGGCGCTCCACGACTCGGCCAGCACCCGCGCGTGGATGCTGTCGGCGCGTTCGCGCCAGTAGGCCGCGCGCGCGTCCAGGCCCAGCCGCGCGGCGATCTTGGCCAGGCGGTCGCAGGCGGCCCAGCACATCGCGCTGGTGTAGGTATGCACCTCGGCGCGGCCGCGGAATTCCCACAGCCCGGCGTCGGGTACGTCGTGCAGCGCGAACGCGTGCTCGCCCAGCGGCTCCAGGCGCAGGAAGGTGTCCTTGTCGCCGGGATCCTTCAGCCGTAGGTCGAAGAACAGTTGCGTGGAGGCCAGCACCACGCTGCCGTACACGTCGTGCTGCTTCTGGATCCAGGCCAGGTTGCCGCGCCGCACCGGGCCCATGCCGCGGTAGCCGGCCAGCGACGGCACTTCGTGTTCTTCCAGCGCCGCTTCGAAGCCGATGCCGTACAGCGGCTGCAGGCTACCGTCGGTGGTGGCGATGTTGAAGATGTAGCCGAGGAACTGCTCCATGGTGCGGGTGGCGCCGAGCCGGTTCAAGGCGCGCACCACGAAGGCTGCGTCGCGCAGCCAGCAATAGCGGTAGTCCCAGTTGCGCGGGGTGTCCGGCGCTTCGGGGATGGAGGTGGTCATCGCCGCGATGATCGCGCCGCTGTCCTCGTACTGGCACAGCTTCAGGGTGATCGCGCTGCGGATCACCGCGTCCTGCCAGTCCAGCGGCACCGACAGGTAGCGCACCCATTCGCGCCAGTATTCCTCGGTGCGTTCCTGCGCTTCCTGGATGTAGCCGGTCAGCGAGCGGGTCAGCGATTCGTCCACGCCCAGCATCAGGTTGACCGGGTGGCTGAGCACGAACGGCAGTTCGTCGCGGATGAAGCGCACCGGCACGTCGGTGGTCAGGCGCAGGGTGAAATCCGGCAGCAGCCAGCGCACGTGGTTGCTGCCCCAGGTGCTTTCCGGCTTGCGCGCGCCCCAGTCGGCCAGCGGCCGCGCCAGCACGCGGATGCGCGGGTTGCCGGCCAGCGGCCGTACCTGGCGGATGATGCTGACCGGCCGGTAGAAACGGCCGTGGTTGCGCCAGCGCGGCGCGAAGTCGATCACTTCCACCGCACCGCCGTGCGCGTCGCGCAGCACGGTGCGCAGGATCGCGGTGTTGGCCAGATAGTGCTGCTCGCTGTCGGCGAAATCCTCCAGCTCGATGCTGAAATCGCCGCCGTCGTGGTCGCGCGGCGACAGCAGCGCGCAGAACGCCGGGTCGCCATCGAAGGCGGGCAGGCAGCTCCACACCACGCGCGCCTGCTTGTCGACCAGCGCGCCGAAACTGCCGTTGCCGATCACGCCGAGATCGAGATTGGGGGAACTCATGGAGGAAGCGGATCCTTGTGCGCTGTCGGGGAGGGGACGGAGCGGGGCGCCGTCGCGGGGCGCCGGAATCATGCGGCGTTGTCGCGCAACCAGGCGTGGACGCCGCGCGGATCGGGCAGGGCGAAGGTCGCCGCGCTGTGTTCGCGCGGACCGACCAGCACGCTCCAGCCGCCGGCGGCATTGGCCGCTTCGAAGCCGAACTCATCGGTGAGGTCGTCGCCGACGAACACCGGGCGGCGGCCTTGGAACGGCGGCTGCTGCAGCAGCGCGGTCAGCGCCACACCTTTGTCGCTGCCCTCGGGTACGAACTCGACCACGTGGTCGCCGGGCTGCAGGCGGTAGCCGGGCAGGGCCTCGATCTGCGCGTGGGCGAAGGCCAGCACCTGCGCGCCGGCTTCCGGCGCGGCGCGCCAGTGCAAGGCCAGGCTGGCGCCCTTGTCTTCGACCAGCACGCCGGGATGCGCCTGGCGCAGGTGCGCGGCGCGCTGGTGCAAGCCGTGCAGCCACTGCGAGGTATCGGCCGGCATCGCGGCGCGGGCATTGATGTCGCTGCGCAGTTCGTGGCCGTGCAGACCGGCGGCCGGCAGGCGCAAGGGCGCGAACAGCGCGTCCAGCTGCGCCAGCGGGCGGCCGCTGACCAGGGCCAGCGCGCCGTGCAGGCGGTCGCTGATGCGGCCGATCGCCTCGCGCACCTCGGGCAGCAGGTGCACGCCGTCGGGGCGATCGGCGAATTCGATGAGGGTGCCGTCCACGTCCAGGAACAATGCGCAGGCATCGTCCAGGCGCGGCGGCGGCGGTCGGAGGGGGAGCGCGTCTGCCATCGCTTCATAATGAACGAGACAGCGTTAGGGCCAAGTGGATTGGGGCCGGGAATGGGAAATTGGAAGAGTAAAAGCGGGAGGCCGACGCGCGGCTCCTGCTTTTAACCATTTCCCATCTTCATCGGTCAGGGTCTTGCTCTCCTAAATAGCGGAAAGCACGTGGTTTTTCTGTCAGGGCTGGGGCGCTCGCTGCGCTCGACGAGTTCCGCCAACGCGCTGGCCTGGTCCGGCACTGTTTGGCGGATTTGTTGCAGCAGGATGTTGACATCCGGATTTGGCCGCGCAGTCGCGGACTCGCGCTCGGGGCGTTCGCTGCGCTCGGCGCGCTCGATTTGCTCGACGAGCGCAGCCAGCGCGTTGCCCTGGGCGCTGTTTTTTTCGTGGATCGCTTGAAGCAGGCGGGGGATATCCGGGTTCGTCGGCGCAGTCGCGGGGGCGGAGTGTTGCGATGTCCGCTTTCCCTCCCGCTCAATCCGCTCGGCGAGCTCGTCCAGTTCGGGGCCATCATGCAGGTCGTTTTCGTAGATCTCCCGCATCAGGTGGAGGATATCCGGGGTGTGCAGTGGTTGCGCGGACGCGGAGCCTTGCGATGTTTCGGCGACCGAAAGCGCGTGCTCGGGCCACTCGATGCCAGCCGCCGCGTTTGGGCCTTCATGCGGGTCTTCGCTGATCTCTTGCATCAGGCCGTGGATATTCGTGGGCGGCAACGGCAGCGCAGCCGCAGGGTCAGCGTATTGCGCGAGGCTTTCATGCTTCGACAGCATAGGGCGCGGGGCGCGCGGCAGATCCGGCGCCACGGGCGCGTGGCCGTGTTCGGAGGAGGGCAGTGTCGATGAGGACGCGGTATGCGCCTGTGTACCGTCGTCCGGATACCTGGTTTGCGAAAGCCTGCTCTTGGGAAGGGCGGGACGCATGGCGGTTCCTGAAGCGAGACAGTCTATGCAGCATGATGCCTGTCTCAGGGTGCGACGGTCGTCGTGCAGCGAATCCTTGGCGTCCTGGGCGAACTGGCGATGCGCCGTGTGGACGCTGCCTCCTGCTTTCGCGGGTGGCGTGGCGGGCGACGCCGATCCGGCGCGGGCAGCGCTGGGCCTGCGCTTCGCCAGCGGTCGCAG
>NZ_CAPJ01000258.1 GCF_000331775.1 Xanthomonas translucens pv. translucens DSM 18974 | reverse complement strand
CATGGCGCGTCTCCTGTCAGGGCCGTGAGCGTTGTGGCGGCGGGCGGCGCCGCAGGCGCACAGGGACGGCGGGCGAGTGGGTCGAGCCTAGCCAGTGGCCGTTGCGTGCGGCGCGCAGCGGCTGGGCGCTGCACAACACATCGCGACACTGGCGGCGGCCGGCGCCATTGGCCGGGATCGCATGTCCAGGGCGCTGCCGCTGGCCACTGTGCGGACAGCTACGGTCCTGGGGGGGCAGGCGGCGCAGCCTGGCCGGCAGCCGGTGTCCACGGATGACATCGGCAATGGCCTGGCCGGGAAACGAAAAAGGGGCCTTGCGGCCCCTGTTTTCTTGCACCCGGCAGGCTGGCTCAGTTGGCCATTTCCGAGTTGGACTGCCCGGTGGAAGCAGACTTCTCGCCAGCGAACGGGTTGAGTTTGCGGATCATCCACGGGTACTTCGGCCAATGCCCGGTCAGCCATGGATGCTTGGGATCGTTGAGTTCCAGCACCCGGCGCGCATCGTCGGCCAGCGGCTTGTTGCCCAGGTGGGTGTAGGCGTCGGCCAGCACCGCCACCGCGTCGTACTGGTAGGCGCTCTGCGGATAGATTTCCAGCAGGTAGCTGGCGCGGCCGGCGGCCGACACCCAGGCGTTGCGGCGCAGGTAGTACAGCGCGTTGTCCAGCTCGTGCTGGGCGAACACGTTGCGCAGCGCGATCATGCGCTGGCGCGCATCGGCGGCGTAGCGGCTGTTCGGGTAGCGCTCGGCGACGATGTTGAAGTCGGCGTAGGCCTGCTGCGGCGTGGACAGGTCGCGGCGGCTCGGGTCCAGCGACCACACCCGGCGCAGGAACACCGTGTCGCGGTTGGAGTTGGACAGCCCGCGCAGGTAGTACATGTAGGCGATGTTGCGGTGGGTCGGATAGGTGCGGATGAAGCGGTCGATGCTGGACACCGCGTCGTCGTGCTTGCCGGCCTTGTACTGCGCGTAGGCGGACTCGATCATCGCCTGCTCGGTGTACTGGCCGTACGGGTACTGCGCGATCAGGCGCTTGAAGCTGCCCTCGGCGCCGGCCCAGTTGCTGCTCTGCATCTGTGTGTGCGCCTTCTGGTACAGCTGCTCCACCGGCATCCCTTCTTCGGGATTCTTGTTCTTCTGGCGGTGGCAACCCGTCGCCACGACGACCATGACCAGCATCAGGGCGATGAAACGGACGTGCGCGGAGAGCGGGACGGAGCGTCGGATCATGGGTTCGGGCAGGACACGTCAGGAATACGAAGGAGCGATGATAGCCTAGTGGCCTGTCCGGCGACTGACTATGGCCGCCGCGGCCCTCCCTTTCCGACGTAGCCGTGCCCTTTTCATGCCCAATACCCTCCCGGACACCCCCGAGGACGTCGTCTCCGACGGCCCGCGCCAGGCGCGCGTGCCCGACCACGCTGCCGGCCGCCGTTTCGACGCGGTGCTGGCCGAGCTGTTTCCCGAATTCTCGCGCTCGCGCCTGGCCGAATGGATCAAGTCCGGCGACGCGCTGCTGGACGGCGCCCCGGCGCGGCCGCGCGACGCCCTGCGCGGCGGCGAGATCGCCAGCCTGCACGTGGTGCTGGAGACCCAGACCCACGCGCTGCCCGAGGACATCCCGCTGGAGGTGCTGTACGAGGACGACCAGGTCATCGTGCTGAACAAGCCGGCCGGGCTGGTGGTCCATCCGGGCGCCGGCAACCCCAGCGGCACCCTGGTCAACGCCCTGTTGTACCGCGACCCCTCGCTGGCGTCGCTGCCGCGCGCGGGCATCGTGCACCGGCTGGACAAGGACACCAGCGGCGCGATGGTGGTGGCGCGGACTCTGCCGGCGCACACCTCGCTGGTGGCGCAGCTGTCGGCGCGCGACGTGCACCGCCAGTACCTGGCGGTGGTGGCCGGGCCGCTGGTCTCCGGCGGCACCGCCACTGCGCCGATCGACCGCCACCCGCGCGACCGCCTGCGCATGGCGGTGCGCGAGGACGGCCGCGACGCGGTCACCCATTACCGGCTGCGCGAGCGGTTCCGCGCGCATACCGCGCTGGAGTGCCGCCTGGAGACCGGGCGCACCCACCAGATCCGCGTGCACATGGCGCACCTGAAGCACCCGATCATCGGCGACCCGCTGTACGGCCGCGCACTGAAGCTGCCCAAGGGCGCGACCGATGAGCTGATCGCCGAACTGCGCGGTTTCAAGCGCCAGGCGCTGCATGCCGAGACGCTGGAATTCAAGCATCCGCTGACTGGCGAGCCGGTGCGCGCCAGCGCCGCGGTGCCGGCCGACCTGCAACGGCTGCTGGCCGCGCTGCGGGTCGATTCGCGGCTGGCCGCCGAGCAGGCGCGGCGTTGACGATGGGGC
>NZ_CAPJ01000259.1 GCF_000331775.1 Xanthomonas translucens pv. translucens DSM 18974 | reverse complement strand
CCACGGTCGGCGGAGGCAACGCCTGGGCGCCGCTGGCGGTGGATCCGGCGCTGGGGCTGGTGTACGTGCCGACGCCAGCGGCTTGACCTTCATCGCGGCGGCCGCCGATACGCGGCTGCGCGCGCTCGACAGCGCCAGCGGCAAGACCCTGTGGGACGCCAAGCTGCCGGCCGGCGGCCAGGCCACGCCGTCGCTCTATGCGGTGGACGGCAAGCAGTACGTGGTGATCGCCGCCGGCGGCCGCGAGGGCATGGGATTAGCGCATGCCGCCGCTGACCGCCACTGTGGTAGCAGATGGGCACGGACTCTTCCGCGGTTGCGTCTGCGCGTTCCTGCGTGGGCGACCTCGGGTGCGACGTGCGGTCTATCGGTGACCGGCGCTGGGCGTGCGAACCCGCCGCAGGCCCTTGCTGCAGTGCACCTGACCTGCCGCACACGCGTCACGCCGCCTCTGGCAAGCGGCGCAGTAGCCGACGACAGCAGCAGATCGTCGGCCACGGCGCGGTGCGGCGCTACACTGCGCTTTCCGCCGTGCGGATGCCTTGGCGCCGTGCGCTCGGCACGTCCGAGCATCCGCATGCCCGCGGGCAATGTTGCCCTTTCGCTTCTGTAAGGTTGTCCATGTCCTCTTCCCTTCGCATCGCCATGGCCCAGTTCGATTTTCCGGTCGGCGCCGTGGTCCAGAACACCGATCGCATCATCGCGATGATCGACGAGGCGCGCGATGAGTACGGCGCCGACCTCGTGCTGTTCCCGGAACTGGCGGTCAGCGGCTATCCGCCGGAGGATCTGCTGCTGCGTCCCGGCTTCCTTGCCGATTGCGAGCTGGCGGTGCAGCGCATCGCCGTGCGCGTGCACGGCATCGTGGCGGTGGTCGGCTGGCCGCAGAGTGCCGGCAGCGTGGTCTACAACGCGGCCAGCGTGCTGCGCGGCGGGCGCATCGAAGCCACCTACCGCAAGCGCGAACTGCCCAACTACGCGGTGTTCGACGAGCGCCGCTATTTCGATGTCGATCCGGATGGCGGCAGCTGCGTGTTCGAGGTCAAGGGCACGCCGGTCGGCCTGGTGATCTGCGAGGACCTGTGGTTCCCCGAGCCGCTGGCCGAGACCGTGCGCAACGGCGCCGAACTGGTGCTGGTGCCCAACGCTTCGCCCTACGAGCGCGGCAAGCATGCGCAGCGCGATGCGCTGCTGGCCGAGCGCACCCGCGAGACCGGTGCGGCGCTGGCCTATCTCAATGTCGTCGGCGGCCAGGATGCGCTGGTATTCGACGGCGCCTCGGTGGTCGCCGATGGCGACGGCAGCGTGCATCCGGCCGCGGCGGCGTTCACCGACCAATGGCTGGTGGTGGACTACGCGACGCAGACGCGTGCGTTCACGCCGTTGCGCTGGATCGACGACGGCGACGAAAGCATGGACGCGCTGGCCTGGCGCGCGGTGGTGCGCGGGCTGCGCGACTACTGCGGCAAGAACCGCTTTTCCAAGGTGTGGCTGGGCCTGTCCGGCGGCATCGATTCGGCGCTGGTGCTGGCGATGGCGGTGGATGCGCTCGGCGCCGACAACGTCACCGCGGTGCGGCTGCCGTCGCGCTACACGGCCGACATGTCCAACGACCTGGCGGATGCGCAATGCCGCGCGCTGGGCGTGAAGCTGGAGACGGTGGCGATCGAGCCGGCGTTCGAGGGCCTGCTGCAGGCCCTCGGTCCGTTGTTCGCAGGCACCCAGCCCGATGTCACCGAAGAGAACCTGCAGTCGCGCAGCCGTGGCGTGATCCTGATGGCGCTGGCCAACAAGTTCGGCGGGCTGCTGCTGACCACCGGCAACAAGAGCGAGTACGCGGTCGGCTACGCCACCATCTACGGCGACATGTGCGGCGGCTATGCGCCGCTGAAGGACCTGTACAAGACCGAAGTGTTCGGCCTGGCGAAATGGCGCAACACGGTCGGCGGCGCGCCGGTGATCCCGCCGGCGGTGATCGCGCGGCCGCCGTCGGCGGAACTGCGTGCCAACCAGACCGACCAGGATTCGCTGCCGCCGTACGACGTGCTCGACGGCATCCTGTATCGCTATGTGGACCAAGAGGAATCGCGCGACGAGATCGTCGCCGCCGGCTATGCCGCCGAGGTGGTCGATCACGTGGTGCGGCTGGTGCGCATCACCGAATGGAAGCGGCACCAGGCCGCGCCGGGACCGAAGGTGTCGCGGCGCGCGTTCGGGCGCGAGCGGCGTTATCCGATCAGCAACGGGTATCAGGCGTAAGGGGGCGATGCCGCGGTGCCGCGGCGCCTTCGTTGCAATCCCGGGATGCCTGGGTGCCGGTCGCGGCTGAAGCCGCTCCTACAGGGGCGGGCCGCAGCCGGAAACCTGCGCCGCCTCGCACGCCGCTGCCCGAGTCCCGAGTCCCCGGTCCCGCGTCCCGATATTCCTCACACCACCTGCAGCAAGCGCAATCCGAACGCATCGTCCTGCGCGTTCCAGCCGTGGCTGACCCGCAGGCCGACGGCCGCGGCCATTTCGCCGAAGCTCTGGTCGCTGTATTTGTGGCTGTATTCGACCTCCATTGCTTCGCCGGCGGCGAAATCGAAGCGGCGTCCGGCCACGTGCACCTGCTGCGCGCGCTGGCTGACCAGGAAGGTCTCGATGCGCTGGCGTTCGCGCGCATACACCGCGCGGTGGCGGAACTGCTGCAGGTCGAAGTCGCTGCCAATCTCGCGGTTGAGGCGGCGCAGCAGGTTCAAGGTGAACTCGGCGGTGATCCCGGCCGCGTCGTTGTAGGCCGCTTCCAGCACCGACACGTCCTTGATCAAGTCGATGCCGATCAGCGCGCAGCCGTCGTGGCGCATGGTCTCGCGCATCGAGCGCAGCAGCTGGATGCCGTCGTCGCGGGTGAAGTTGCCGAGCGTGGAGCCGGGGAAGAATACCAGGGTGCGGCGCGCGCTGCGCTGTGGCGCCGGCAGCGTCACCGGGGTGGTGAAGTCGGCGCAGACCGGCAGCATCTGGATGCGCGGGAAGCGCTCGGCCAGGCGCGCGGTGCTGGACATCAGCATGTCGCGCGAGATCTCGATCGGGGTGTAGGCCACCGGCGCGCGCAGGCCTTCCAGCAGCAATTCGGTCTTGCGCCCGCTGCCGCTGCCCAGTTCCACCACGTGCGCGCCGCTGCCCACCGCCTGCGCGATCGATGGCATCCGCGCTTCCAGCAGATCCAGCTCGGTGCGGGTCAGGTAGTACTCGGGCTGGCGGGTGATCGCCTCGAACAGGCGCGAGCCCTCGGCGTCGTAGAAATACTTGGACGGCAGCTGCTTGGGGCTGTGCGACAGGCCGGCGATCGCGTCGGCGGCGATATCGTCGGGCTGCGGGTGCAGGTCGGTGAGTGCGGCTTCGGTCAGGGCGCGGGCGGTCGCGGCGTTCATGCGGGGTCCTTGGCCAGGCGCACGCCGGCGAATTGCCAGCGCGCATCGGAGGGAAAGAAGTTGCGGTAGCTGGCGCGGATGTGGTCGTGCGGCGTGGCGCAGCTGCCGCCGCGCAACACCCATTGCGCGTTCATGAATTTGCCGTTGTATTCGCCCAGCGCGCCCGACCACGGGCGGAAGCCGGGATAGGCCAGGTAGGCGCTGCCGGTCCATTCCCAGATATCGCCGAACAACTGCTGCAGGCCGGCTTCGCCGTGCGCTGCGCCGTGCGGGTGCAATGCGTCGGTGTCGACGAAGTTGCCGGCGATGGCCACGCCGGTGGCGGCCTGCTCCCATTCGGCCTCGGTCGGCAGGCGGGCGCCCGCCCAGTGGGCATAGGCGTCGGCTTCGAACAGGCTGATGTGGCAGACCGGCGCATGCGGGTCGCGCTCGCGCCAGCCGCCCAGGGTGAACTCGCGCGCGCCGTCGGCGTGCCAGTACAGCGGCCGCTGCCAATCCTCGGCGCTGCGCCGCGCCCAGCCGTCGCTGAGCCACAGCGCGACGTTGCGGTAGCCGCCGTCGGCGACGAACGCGGCGTATTCGGCATTGCTCACTGGACGGCTGGCCAGCGCATGCGCCTGCACCAGCACACGGTGCCGCGGCGATTCGTTGTCGTAGGCGAAGGCGGCATGCGCCGGCCAGCCGGGCGCGCCGATCTCGCATACTTGCTCATCGCGCTGGATCCAGCGCAGCGCCGTGGCCGGCGCCTGCGCCACGGCCAGATCGTCGCGATACGCCGGAGCCAGCGGGTTGCTCCAGAACGCGTGCTTGATGTCGGTCAGCAGCAGCTCCTGGTGCTGCTGCTCGTGGTGCAGGCCCAATTCCAGCACCTGCAGCGTCTGCGCCGACAGATCGCCGGCCTGCAGCCGCGCCAGCACGCGTGCCTCGACCTCGGCGCGGTAGTCGCGCACCTGCGCCATGGACGGGCGCGACAGCACGCCGCGGCGCGGCCGCGCATGCATCGGGCCGACGCTCTGGTAGTAGCTGTTGAACAGGTAGTCCCACTGCGGATCGATCGCCAGGTAGCCGGCGTCGGCGCCGAGCACGAAGCGTTCGAAGAACCAGGTGGTATGTGCCAGATGCCATTTCGCCGGACTGGCATCGTCCATGCTCTGCACCATCGCGTCCTCCTCGCTCAGCGGCGCGGCGAGCAGGCTGGTGCGCTGGCGTACGCTGCGGAAACGGGCCGCCAACGATACGCTGGGCGCTGCGGACGAGGGGGATGCCGCCGAAGAGGTCGCTTGCATCCGGCAAGCTTAGGGGACGAACGTGAATATGCCGTCATGTGCGGCGAAAAATCGCGTTGACCTGTTGAGTTCCATACGTTCGCGTATGTGTCGAATCGCGTGGCCGACGCGCTGAGTTGCGCCCATAGGTTAGAAGGGCGTCGCAGAAACGCCGCGCCAGGGGACACACAATGGCCGCTGTTGCCAGCGATGTGAGGCCGCCGTTGCCCCTGTACGCCGCACTCGAGGCCATGTTGTCGGAAATCCGCGCGCGCCGCGACGAGTTTGTCGCGCAGGCGTGCCTGGCGCCGGACATCGTGGAAAAGCTGCGCCGGGTAGGCGTGTATCGCGCGCTGGTGCCGCGCAGCATGGGCGGCGAGGAGGTCGGACCTGCGGAGTTTTGCAAGCTGATCGAGCGTATCAGCCAGGCCGATGGATCGACCGGTTGGGTCGCCAGTTTCGGCGCATCGATCAAGTACTTGGCCGCATTGCCGCTGGAAACCTTGCAGCGGATTTACGCCGATGGCCCGGACGTGGTGTTCGCCGGGGCGGTGTTCCCGCCGCAGGCCGTGCAGGTCAGAGCCGATGGCATCCACGTGGCCGGCCGCTGGAAGTTCAGCAGCGGCTGCACCGCGGCGTCGCTGCTGGGCGTGGGCATCGTCCTGGATAGCGACCCGGCGCCGGGTCTGCCGCGCGTGGCGGTGCTGCCGCGCGACCAGGTGCGTATCGAACACGACTGGGACGTCATCGGCATGCAGGGCAGCGGTAGCCACGACGTGGTCGTGGA
This sequence comes from Xanthomonas translucens pv. translucens DSM 18974, assembly GCF_000331775.1. The sequence continues at coordinate 4,882 of NZ_CAPJ01000259.1, read as the reverse complement.
TGCCGCGGTGGTGCGGCCGGAGTGGACCTTCATCCGCGGCGGCGCGCCGACCCTGGCGGCGCCGCTGTATCGCTACCCGTCGATCGCTTTTGCCGCGCAGGTGCTGGCCGTAGTCGGCCTGGGCGTGGCGCGTGCGGCGCTGGACGAGATCGTGGCTGCGGCCGATGGCCGCGTGGCGATCACCGGTGCGCCCAACCTGGCCGATCGCGCCTATGTGCAGATCGAACTGGCCAAGGCCGAAGCGCAATTGCGTTCGGCGCGCGCGTTTTTTTACGAAACCACCGAAAGCGTCTGGCAGGCGACCTTGGCGGGCGATGCGGTCGACCCGCAGCAAGTCAACCTGTTGCGCCTGGCCTCGACCAATGCCGCCCGCGCAGGCGCCGAGGTGGCGCGCGCCGCCTTCACGCTGGCCGGTACGTCCGCCATCTTTCGCGCCGAGCCGATGCAGCGCTACCTGCACGATGCGCTGGTTGTGGCGCAGCACGCGCTGCTGGCCGAAGGCCACTGGCAGAGTGCGGGCCGCGTGCTGCTCGGCCAGTCCACGCCACCCGGTTACCCTTGATCGGCAGCCACCCCGAGATGCGGCATGATGGGGCGGTCGATTGCAGATAGCGCCGCAGGCGAACATGCCAACCGCTCCGTCCACTCCGTCCATCGCGGCTGGCAACGCGCCGCCGATGGCGCCGCTCGACTTGCTGCAGGCGCCGCATGCCTTCGTCCTGCCCGAGGGCGTGCGGTATCTGGACACCGCCAGCAAGGGGCCGCGGCTGACCAGCGTGCTTGCCGCCGGGCAGGCGGCGTTGGCGGAGTCGATCGCGCCGTGGACGCTGTCCTTCGACGCCTGGCGCGCGCAGATCGAGACCCTGCGCAGCCTGGCCGCCGCCACGCTGTTCGACGGCGACGCGGACGGCGTGGCGATGCTGCCGTCGGCCGCTTACGGCCTGGCCACCGCGGCGCGGCAATTGCCGCTGGCCGCTGGCGAGGCGGTGCTGCTGCTCGACGGCCAGTTTCCGTCGAACCTGTTGCTGTGGCAGCAGCGCTGCGCCGAGTCCGGCGCGCAGCTGGCGGTGGTGCGGCGTGGGCCGCAGCAGGACTGGACCGAGGCGGTACTGGCCGCGCTGGACGCGCAGCCGCGGGTGCGCATCGCCACCCTGCCCAATGCCTACTGGCGCGATGGCGCGCTGCTGGACCTGGACCGCATCGCCGCGCGCGTGCATGCGGCGGGCGCGGCGCTGGTGCTGGACCTGAGCCAGAGCCTGGGCGTGCTGCCGGCGCGGCTGGCGGCGTGGCGGCCGGACTTCGTGGTGGCGGTCGGGCACAAATGGCTGCTCGGGCCGATGGGACTGGCCTGGCTATGGGCGTCGCCGCACTGGCGCGCGCATGGGGTGCCGATCGAGCACCACTGGCAGGCGCGCGATCCTGGCGCGGACTGGAACTTCCCGGCCGCAGCGCCGCCGCCGTTCCGCGCTGGCGCGCGCCGCTTCGATGCCGGCGGCGTGGCCGAACCGTTGCGGCTGGCGATGGCCAGCGCGGCGCTGCAGCAGCTGCAGCACTGGCAGCCGGCGCGGATCGCCGCGCGGCTGGGCGAACTCGGTGCGGCGTTCGAGGATGAGCTGCAGGCGCAGGGTGTTGGCGATTGGACGGTGCCTGGGCATGCGCCGCATCTGTCCGCGCTGCGTCCGCCGGGGTCTGCGCTGCAGGCCTTGCTGCCGTGGCTGCAACGCGCGCAGGTGATCTGCACGTACCGTCACGGTGCGCTGCGCATCGCGCCGTACCTGCAGCTGACGCCGGAGGCGATGCGTGGGCTGGCGCGGGAGATGGTTGCTGCTGCGCGCGGGTGAGCGCTGGCGTTGATCGTTCGTGGAAGAACTTGCCGTCAGCCTGCTGGGTGCACTGCAGGAGGGGCTGCAGCTCCGACCGCGAGCGGACCCTGGATTGTCTTCTGCTTCGTTCGTCGCGGCTGAAGCCGCTCCTACAAGGCGCTTGCGGCTTGCTCGCAGGGTGCACTGTAGGAGCGGCTTCAGCCGCGACAGGCGAGCAAAACCGCCAAGGTTCCTGGCTTTGCTCGTCGCGACTGAAGTCGCTACCCACAGGAACTTGCGGCCTGTTCGCTGGGGGCATTGTGGGAGGGACTTCAGTCCCGACTGTGACCGGAGCCGGAAGGCTCGCCGTTTCGTCTGTCGCGGCTGAAGCCGCTCCTGCAGGGGCGTGCGGCGGGTCGGATGGGTGCATTGTGGGAGGGACTTCAGTCCCGACCGGTTCCGGCGTCGGTCACTCGCCGGTGCCGCGGTGCCATCGATGGATGGCGCACACGCTGGTTCTGCTCTCGCTCGATGAGCAACACCGCGACGCGCAGGCCTCAGCGCCGTGCCGCCAGGCGCAGGCCGCGCGGAGTCAGCCAGCGCTCCAGTCCTTCGAACAGCGCCTGCACCAGCAGCGCCAGTACCGCCGCCGGCACCGCGCCTTCCAGGATCAGGCCGAGGTCGTCCAGGCGGATGCCGGTGAGGATCGGCTGGCCGTAGCCGCCGGCGCCGATCAGCGCGCCCAGGGTGGCGGTGCCGACGTTGATCACCGCCGCGGTCTTGATCCCGGCCAGGATGGTGCGCAAGGCCAGCGGCAGCTCGATCCGCCACAGTCGCGTGCCCGGCGGCAGGCCGATCGCCGCGGCGGTTTCGCGCAACTCGCGGGCGATCCCGGTCAGGCCGGCATGGGTGTTGCGCACGATCGGCAGCAGGCTGTACAGGAACAGCGCGGCGATCGCCGGCTTGGCGCCGATCCCGAACAACGGGATCATGAATACGAACACCGCCAGCGACGGCAGCGTCTGCAGCACCCCGGTCAGCGACAGCACCACCTGGCCGAGCCGCGGCCGATAAGCCGCCACGATGCCCAGCGGCAACGCCACCAGCAGGGCCAGGCCCAGCGACAGGCCGACCAGTGCCAGGTGTTCGCGGGTGTGGTGCAGCAGGCGCGTCAGCCGGCTGTCCTGCGCGGGGGCGGCGATGCCCAGCCAGTGCGCGGCGATTGCGCTTTCGGCACGCTTGTCCAGCTTCGCCTCGGCATTGAGCCGTTGCATCGTCGCCGCGTCGATGCGCCCGCCCAGGCCCTGCAACGCCTGCACGAAGTGCGGCGCGCGCTGCGCCAGGTCGCTGCGATACAGGAACACCGCGGCGTAGCGCGGAAAGTAGTGACGGTCGTCCTGCAGCACCAGCAGGTCGTGCGCCGGGATCTCGGCGTCGGTGCTGTACAGGTCGGTGATGTCGATCGCGCCGCTGTCCAGCGCGCGGTAGGCCAGGTCGTGGTCCAGCCCGGTCGGGGTCTGCGGCAGCCGGTAGGCCGCTCGCACTCCAGGCCAGCCGTCGGCGCGCGACACGAACTCGTTGCTGAGCCCGAGCTTGAGCGACGGATGCGCGGCCAGGTCGGAGATGCGGGCGATGCCCAGCGCCTGCGCGCGTTGCCGGCGCATGCCGAACGCATAGGTGTTGTCGAAGCCCAGCGGCGCGCTCATCGCCAGGCCGCGCTGCGCCAGGGCGCGGCGCAGCGCGGCATCGTCGGCGTCGGGCAACTGCAGCAGTTCCGTGGCCAGGCTACCGGTGTATTCGGCATAGGCGTCGATCGAGCCCTGCTGCAGCGCGCGCCACAGGATGCGGGTGCCGCCGAGCTGGCGCCGGTGTTCGACCTGCACCCCCGCCTGGCGCCCGGCGCCGGTGGCGATCTCGCCGAGCACCACCGCCTCGGTGAAGTTCTTCGAGCCGACCACCACCTTGGCCGGCGCCGCCATCGCCGTGCTGGCGATCAGGGCGAGTAGGGCGAGCAGCATCTTGAGCGCGAGCAACGCCGTCGCGCGGGGCCTCACTGCGCGTCCTCCAGCGTGCGCTGCGCGTGCAAAAACTGGCCGACGAACGGCTCGGCCGGCGCATCCAGCAGGTCGCGTACGCTGCCTTGCTGCACGATGCGGCCGTTGCGCATCAGCACCAGGGTATCGCCCAGGTAGGCGGCCTCGGCGACATCGTGGGTCACCAGCACCACGGTCTTGCCGAGCAGCGCGAACAGCTCGCGCATCTGCGTCTGCAGCTCGTGGCGCACGATCGGGTCGAGCGCGCCCAGCGGTTCGTCGAGCAGCAGCACCGGCGGGTCCAGCAGCAGCGCGCGGATCAGGCCCACGCGCTGGCGCTGGCCGCCGGACAGCTCGGCGGGATAGCGCGCCAGCAAGGCCTCGGGCAGGCGGCACAGTGCGGCAAGTTCGTGCAAGCGGGCATCGATTTGCGGCCTTGCCCAGCCCAGGGTATGCGCCAGCAGTGTGGCGTTGTCGCGCGCGCTCAGGTGCGGGAACAGCCCGCCTTCCTGGATCACATAGCCGATGCGGCGGCGCTGCGCCAGCAGGGTGTCCCGGCGCAGCGGCTCGCCCTGGAAGCGGACCTGGCCGGCGTCCGGCCATTCCAGCCCGAGCAGCATGCGCAGCACGCTGGACTTGCCGGCGCCGCTGGGGCCGATCAGCGCGGTGCTGCGGCCCGGGGCGATGCGCAGATCGACCCGGTCCAGCGCAAGTGCGTCGCCGTAGCGGCGGGTGACCTGATGCAATTCGAACATGCGTTCAAGCATAGCCGGGCCGCGTCGCCTGGCGCGCGAAGGCGCGGCCGGCGCGCTCAATCTGCGAAATCGGTCAGCAGTTGCAGTGTCGGCTGATGCGGTACTGCCGCGACAGCGCCACCAGCCGGTCGAGCACGGCGAAGTTGCGCAGGTCCACGTCGAAGCGCTAGCTGCGCAGGTTGCGTTGGTCGAGCAGCTTGAACACGGCCTCGGCCTGGCTCAGCGGATAGGCCGGGCGGTCGTCGTGGCCGTTGACCCCGAACACGATGGCCGCTGCGGCGGCGCGGCGCTC
>NZ_CAPJ01000260.1 GCF_000331775.1 Xanthomonas translucens pv. translucens DSM 18974 | reverse complement strand
TGTACGTGATGGGGGCCGAGAGCGAGGGCATGGACCGCGACTTCGCCCAGGCCTGCGAACTGCGCCTGTCGATCCCCGGCAGCGGCGCGGTGGAAAGCCTCAACGTCGCCGCCGCCACCGCGGTGCTGCTCGGCGCCTGGCGCCGCCGCGTTGCCGCGTCGTAAGACGGAGACGGTGCCTGCACGCTTTGACATGTGCGTCGCGCGGAGTCGCCACTGACGCGATCGGTCTGCGCCGCGCAGTCGGTTCCGACGCGCAATGCGTGCCGGCGGAGTTGTCTACTGGGTTGTGTGCGTTGCCTCATGGTTCGCGTTTGTGCATCCGTTTTCGATCGCGATGGGCGTGCCAACGTCTTGGCTCCGCGGTTGCAGGCGCTGTTAAGCGAACATGTCGGCGGCTGGACGCGGACACAGTCGGCGTCGCCTGGCAGGCGCTGGTGCAGCGCCTGCTCAGTGTCCGGCCCGCGACCGAGCATGAGCGCGCGATTGACGCCGATTGCCCCTGCGGCAGCAGGGTGAATCCGTCGATGGATTTTGGCTACGGCATTGTGTGCGCAGCCTCATGTTTTGCGTTTGCGCCCCGCATAGCGGCGGAGTACTTCGATGAAGCCCGCTTCGACAGCGGGGATGTGCGCTCGCCGTGTGCATGCCTGCATGCGCGAGGATGCAGTGACTCTCCCCGATAAGGGATAATCCGCAATTCAAACAGGATGCCGAGAATGAACGTGCTTTTTTCGATCAAGCAATTGCTGTCTTCCAAGAAGAGCCTGAAATCGTACGCCTGGTTACACTGGTATTGATCCGCCCCTTGCCATCGATGCGATGTGGTCCGTGCCTGGCGAATGCCGATGCGCCAGGCACGGGCCTTTGCATTGCGGAGCGCGCGGATGTCCGCCATCGTGCGTGACAGGCAGGCCCGCGCCACGGTTCTCGCGCCGCGGCTGCAGGCGTTGCTGCGCGACCATCTGGGCCAGGACGCATTCCGCCTGGATGCCGATACGATCGGTGTCGCCGGGCCGGCGTTGACCCACCGTTTGCTCGACGCCAGGCCGGCGACGGAATGGGAGCGCCCGACGTTCAAGCCGCTGCACGGGCGCTCGATTGCGCGCGCCGATGCGTCGAAGTTGATGCAGGCGATCGGCCGCGACGTGCGCGAGGCATTGAAGCAGCCAGCTCCCCCGAACGCCGATCTGTCCGGCCCGTGGCCCCACGTCGGCCATGTCTATCTGCGCGACCTGCTGCTCGGCGACGATCCACTGCGGCTGCGCCTGTTGATGGACCGGGTGCTGGAACTGACGCCCAAGCTGACCTGGGCGGTCATCGCTGCGGGCGCGGTGGCGCCGCTTGCGCCTCAGGCGGGCGCTTCGGCGCTGGCCACGCTGAGCGCGGCTGCAGGCGGCTACCACGAGCGGCGCTATGCGATGGGCCTGTACCGGCGCACCGCCGCGCCGGTCTGCTTCACCATCTCCACGCTTGTCGCCAACGCGCTGTGGCTCGGATCGCCGTTCGATGCCGGCACGTCGAACCGCAATATCCTCTACGAATCGATGCGCCTGCTACCGCCGTCCTGGAACATCCTGCGCAACGCCTCGCCCGAATACATGGCGCTGGACGCGCTGATCGGCGCCGCCGACGACGTGCTGGTGCTGCCGCTGCTCAGTCACCGCGATCCGGCGCTGTGGGACGAACCGCAGGCGTTCCGTCCCGAGCGCTGGGACGGCTTGGACCCCGACGTCCAGCCCGGCTATCTGCCGTTCGGCCACGCCTCCGAACGCTGCTGGGGGCGGCACATGGTGATGCCGCTGGCGGAACGCTTGCTCGACCTGCTGCGCGGCCAGGGCCTGGCCGCCAGTCCGCGGCAGACCCGCGCCGAGGTGCCGCTGGCCGGACTGCTGGGTGTCGCTCAGGTCGACGTCGTCCGCCACTGAGACGCGCACGGCGGTGAGGGCCGCGCCCGAACACGCCGTTTGCGGCCGCGCGAAGCCGGCTACTGCGCGTGCGCCGGCGGCGCGGTCGAGCCGCGCGTCACCAGCGTGTACTCCATCACCTGGTGGATGCCGCGGCTGGGCAGGCCGGCGCGGCGTTGGCGGATCTCGTCGAGCAGCAGCGTCACCGCGGCGCGGCCCATTGCGGTGACCGGCTGGTGGATGGTGGTCAGCTCGGGCCAGATCGTGGTCGCCACCGGGGTGTCGTCGAAGCCGGCGATCGACAGGTCCTCGGGTACGCGCAGGCGCAAGCTGTAGGCGATCGCCACCGCGGCGGCGGCCATGTCGTCGTTGCTGCACAGGATCGCGCTGGGGCGCGGCGCGGCCTGCAGCAGCGCAGTCGCGGCGAGCAGCCCGGAGCGATAGGTGAACAGGCCTTCGGCCACGCGCGCGGCGCTTACCGGCAGGCCGGCCGCGGCCATGGTGTCGAAGAACGCGCGGCTGCGCGGCGCGCTCGGGGTGTGTTGGGGATCGCCACTGATGAAGCCGATGTCGCGGTGGCCGAGGTCGAGCAGATGCCGGGTGATCGTGCAGGCCGCCTGGTAGTCGTCGATGCGTACCGAACTGACGCCGTGCATCGGCGTGCCGGTGGACACGGCGACCACCGGGATGCCGCGCGCGTCCAGTTCCTCGATGGTGTGCCGCGAATCGCATAGCGGTGGCGGCAGGATCACCCCGTCCACGCCGGCGTCGAGCAGGCGCTCGGTGGCGGTGCGCTGGCTGCCGATGTCGTCGCGCTTCTCCACCAGCACCTGGCTGCCGTCCAGGCTGCTCTGTTCGAGGATGCCGAGCATGAACTGGTTGAGATAGGCCGCGCTGGGATTGCTGTACAGCACCCCGATCCGCGCCAAGCTGGCGGTGCGCAACGAGCGCCCGGCCAGGTTGGGACGGTAGCCGAGGGTCTTGATCGAGGCCTCGACGCGCTCGCGCAGCGACGCGCCCACCCGCGGGTGGCGGTTGATCACGCGCGAGGCGGTCATCGGCGAGACGCCTGCGTGCTGCGCCACATCCAGAAGCGTTACCGCGGAGCCTGCACGACCTTGCCGTTTGCCCATCGTGGTCCTGGTGATGTTGCGAAAAGGGAAAGCCTGCACATCCCCCGCGGCAGGCCCGTCAGCTTACTCTCGGGGCGGTTGCACTGTCTTGGCCTGGCTGCGGAAACCGCCGTCGGCCTCCGCGGCCAGATAGGCGAACACCGCATAGGCGGCGACGTTCTGCTCCAGCGCCTTGGGATCGATCTTGTCCAGGGTGTCGTCGGCGCTGTGGTGCAGATCGAAGTAATCGCTGCCGTCCTGCGCCAGCCAGGCCCAGGCGCCGCCCTTGGCCGCGAGCGGGCCCACGTCCGGGCCGGGGCCGCCGCTGCCCGGCGCGTAGTCGATGCCGAGCGGCGCCAGCGCCTTGGCGATCTGCCGGGTCGCCTCGCGCGAGGCGGCGGCATCGCCGGAGCCGGTGTTGAACGCATAGATGCGGCCGGCGCCGAAGTCGCTCTCGGCGGCGATCTGGTGCAGCGCCACGTCCTTGGCGTGTGCCTGCGCATAGGCCTTGCCGCCATAGAGACCCTGCTCCTCGTTGGCGAAGGCGACCACGCGAATCGTGCGCTTGGGCGCGCGCTTGAGCTGGCCGATCAGGTGCCCGGCGGCCATGCTGATGCCGACGCCGGCCCCATCGTCGATCGCGCCGGTGCCCAGGTCCCACGCATCCAGGTGGCCGCCGATCACCACCACGTCCTTGGGCTTGCTGCGCCCGGTGATCTCGCCGATTACGTTGTACGAGGTGGCCTGGCCGTCCCAGCCGCAGTCCAGCGCCAGGCGCAGCCGCACCGGGCCGCGCGCGACCAGCCGCGCCAGCTGGTTGGCGTCGGGCACCGCCAGCGCCGCCGCCGGTATCGGGGTCAGGCCTTCGTCGAACCGGGTGATGCCGGTATGCGGCACACGGTGCGAATCGGTGCCGGCCGAGCGCATCACGAAGCCGATCGCACCCTTGCGGATCGCCTCCGACGGCCCCTTGCTGCGCACCGCGCCGCCATTGCCGTAGTCCTTGCCGTCGCGCGCCTTGACCATCTGGTAATCGACGAAGGCGATCTTGCCGCGCAGCGAGCCGGCGGGGGCGGCCTGCAGCGCGGCGAGGTCGGCGAAGCGCACCACCACGGCCTCGACCGTGCCGGCCGGGCTCCCGCCCAGCGCGGTGACGCGCAGCGGCTGCGCATTGGCGCCGAGCACCTGCGCGTGTTCGCTGCGCCGCTCCCATTTCGGGAACGTCACCGGCTCGGTCCACACCTTGTCGAAGCCCAGCGCCTGGAACTTGGCCGTGGCCCACGCGACCGCGCGCGCATCGGCTTCGCTGCCGGCCATGCGCGGGCCGACTTCGGTGGTCAGCGATTCGACCACCTTCCAACCGGTGTCGTCGGCCAGCGCCTGCTCGCGCAGCGTGGCGGCGGTGGACAGCGCCGCGTCCGGGATGCGGGTGGTCTTCTCGGCCGCGGCGGCGGACGAGGCAACAAACATGGCGGCGATGACGACGGCAAGACGGCGCATGAAGGACTCAGCAACAGGGTGAACCACGAGCTTAGCAGCGCGTGTCGCGCCTGCGCACGGCAGTTACTGCGGCGTGGCGTCGTGCTTCAACGCATCGCGGATCTCGCGCAGCAGCAGCACTTCCTCGCTCGGCGCCTTGGGCGCGGGCGGTTCCTTGCGCGCGATGCGGTTGATCGCCTTGACCAGCATGAAGATGGCGAAGGCCACGATCACGAACTGCAGGATAGTGTTGAGGAAATCGCCGACGCCGATCACCACCGGCGGCACGTCCTTGCCCGCCGCGTCCACCGTGGCCGCCTTCAGCGTCCACGCCCAGCGCGAGAAATCCACGCCGCCGGCGAGCATGCCGATCGGCGGCATGATGATCTTCTCCACCAGCGCGGTGACGATCTTGCCGAACGCGGCGCCGAGCACCACGCCGACCGCCAGGTCCAGCACGTTGCCGCGCATGGCGAATTCCTTGAACTCGCGGATCATGCCCATCAGTGGGTCCTCAAATCGTTGCGCGGGCCTGTCGCCGCTGCGCAAGCCTAGCGCAGTCGTTGTCATTCCCGGATCAAGCCGCGCATCGACAAGCAGCGGCGGCGACACGGCATCGCTCAGCCGACGATGGTGCCGTGGCGCTCGGCGACGTTTTCCAGCCGTGCGCTGAAGCGATCGCCCGGCTGCAGCGCGGCCACGCCGGCCGGCGTGCCCATGAACACCAGGTCGCCGGCGCGCAGCGCGAACAGCTTGGACAGTTCGTGCAGGATCTCCGGCACGTTCCAGATCATCTGGTCGAGCAGCGATTGCTGGCGCACCTGGCCGTTGACCTCCAGCGACAGGTTCAACGCCTCCAGCGCACCCACTTCGCCGGCCGGGATCAGTTCGCTGATCGGCGCGGAATGGTCGAAGCCCTTGGCGATGTCCCATGGCAGGCCCCTGGCCTTGGCCGCGGCCTGCAGGTCGCGCCGGGTCAGGTCCAGGCCGACGCCGTAGGCGAGCACCAGTGCGGTCGCATCCTCGACGCCGAGCACGCCGGCCGGCGCATCCTGGCCGAGCGCCACCACCAGCTCCACTTCGTGGTGCAAGTCCTGGGTCGCGGACGGGTAGGGAATGGAGTCGCTGCCGATCACCAGCGCATCGGCCGGTTTCATGAAGAACGTCGGCTGGCCGCGCTCGGCCTTCGAGGCCGGCGCGCTGGCGCCCATCTCGCGCGCATGGTCGGCAAAATTGCGGCCCACGCAGTAGATGCGATGCACCGGAAACAGCCCCAGCCCACGCACGGACACGCGTGGCGCTTCGGCAGCAGCGAACAGGTCTTTCATGGGATGCATCCAGTAAAGAACAGGATGCAGCAGTCTAACGCGTCGGGTTCAAGCCAATTCCAGCGGGCGCGAGGACATCGCTTTCACGATTCCCCACTCCCCATTCCCCGCGTTAAAGCGGCAGCGCCGGCTTGCGCAACACGCGGTACTCGCCATCGACCACCTGCTGGCGCGCCGTGGACGGGCGCTTGCCGCGCTGGCTCAGCAGCTTCATCGCGATGCCGCCGAGGATCATCGCCGCGCCGACGAACACGCTGACGAACACCAGCCCGGCGAGGATCGCCAGGCCAAGCAAACCGACGGCCAGTTTCACCAGCGGATGGCGCGGCTTGCGCGGCGCGAAGACATGCCGGAACTGATCGAAATGAAAGGCGCGTGCACGCATGGCAGAAGTCTGTGTCAGTTTGAACCGAGGCGGCAGTATCCGCGCTGTCTTCTGTGACAGAGTGAAAAGTTCGTTAAGAGAAAAGTTAACGCTTTCCCGTACAAGGCCTTGCGTGTCGCCGCCAAGTGCAGCGCGGCGTGGGCGCGCACCGCGGACATGCAAGAATGGCGGCTGTTTCCGCGTTGCCGCCGTCTTTCCATGACCGAGTCATCTTCCGCCGTGCTGGCGCAACTGGAGCAGCTCGCACCCGGCAGCCTGGTCGAGGCCGAGGCCACGCTCGGCGGCGCTGTCGCATCGTTGCTGCTGTATCGCGACGGCGACGGCGTACGCGCCTGGTTGAACGTGTGTCCGCATGCCGGGCGCCGCCTCGACTGGGCGCCGGGGCAGTTCCTGAAAAGCCGCGAAGGCCATCTGGTCTGCGCCGCGCATGGCGCCACGTTCGAATTGCAGCAGGGCAGCTGCGTGTCGGGGCCGTGCCGCGGCCAGAGCCTGCTCGCGGTGCCGGTGGCGGTGCGCGACGGCCAGGTGGTCCTGGCGTGAGTGGCGCCTAGAACGCGCCCCACCAGGCCATCGACATCAGGTTGACCATCAGCACCACCACCGCGGTATAGATCAGCGACAGTGGCGCGCCGACCCGCCACAGTTCGCGCGGCTGATAGTTGGCCGGGCCGGTGACCATCGAGATCACCGGATTGGACGCGGTCATCAGGTTGTTGGACGCCGACAGCGCCACGATCAGCGCGAACGCGGTGGGATTGCCGCCAGACGCCAACGCCAGATTGACCGCGATCGGCACCATCACGATGGTCGCGCCGACGTGGCTGATGACCAGCGAGAACGCGGTGGTCAGCAGCGCCAGCGCGATCTCCAGCGCCCACACCGGCACGCCTTCGGGCAGCCGCGCGATGGTATGGCCGGCGACCCAGGCCGCCGTGCCGCTGCTGTCCATCGCCCAGCCCAGCGGGATCAGCCCGGCCATCATGAAGATGGTCTTCCAGTTGATCGAGGCGTAGGCCTCGTCCATGCGCAGCACGCCGGTCAGCAGCATGCCGGCCACGCCGGTCATCAGGGTCAGCGCCACCGGCAGCTTGCTGGTCAGCGCGATCAGGATGGTCAGCGCGAAGATGGTCATCGCGATCTTGAATTTGTGCGGGCGGTGCTCGCCCTTCGGATAGTCGGTGACCACCACGAAGTCGCGGCTCTCCGAGGCCTGCGCCAGGTCCTGCCAGATGCTGTGGAACACCAGCATGTCGCCGGCGCGCAGCGGCACCTTGCGCACGTCCTCGCGGATCACCTGCTTGTCGCGGTTGATCGCCAGCAGGCTGATCCCGGCCTGCTTGCGCAGGCGTAGTTCGGCCGCGCTCTTGCCGATGAAGCGCGAGGTCGGCGGAATCACCGCCTCGGAGATGCCGGCGCGGCTGGGATTGAACAGGTCGCCGAGATTGCGCAGCCGCGAGGACAGGCGCAGGAACTGGTTCTGCGCGAAATCGGCCACCTGTTGCCGCGCGCCCATCACCCCGAGCACGCTGCCGACCCAGATGCGCATGTCCGCCGGCGGCGCCAGGCGCGTGTCGTTGCCGGTCTTCAGCGCCAGCAACAGCGGCGCGTCGTGCACCGTCTCGGCCTCGCCAAGGGTCATGCCGACCAGCGGGCTGTCGGCGCTGACGATCAGCTCGAACACGTCGCCCTCGATGCCGTAGGTGCGCGCGAAATAGCTCTCGGTGCGCGCCGGGGTGACCCCGTTGTTGATCAGTTGTTCTTCTTCCATCAGCGTGCGGTCGCCGCGCACGCGGAAGTAGATCAGCGAGGCCAGCAGCAGCGCCACGCCGATCGGCAGCGGCGCGAACATGCGCAGCGGCTCGATCGTGGCCATGCCCGAGGGCAGGTTGTTGTTGGCCGACTGCAGCAGGTCGTTGAGCAGGATCAGCGGCGAGTTGCCGACCATGGTCAGCGCGCCGCCCATCACGATCGCCGCGGCGATCGGCAGCAGCAGGCGCTGCAGGGTCAGCCCGGTGCGCGCGGCCAGGCGCGAGGCCACCGGCAGGTACAGCGCCATCACCGAGGGGTTCTGCATGAACGAGGAATTGAGCCCGGCGATGCCGGTGGTCAGCAGCATCAGCCGCTCTTCCACGCCGTGCGCGCGGCGCAACAGCCACGACGCCAGCCGGTTCAGCGCGCCGGTGCGCTCCAGCCCGGCGCCGAGAATGGTGGTGGCGATGATGCTCATCACCGCGTTGCCGGAGAAACCGCTGAACAGCTCTTCCGGCGCGACCAGCCCGGTCACCCCGAGCACCACCAGCACCACCAGCGCGACCACGTCGGCGCGGATGCGCTCGAACACGAACATCGCCATCGTGAAGCCGACCAGCCCGAGCACGAGCTTCATATCGGTGGTCAGCGTCAGCGCGGTGTCCATTGGGGGCCGGGAGTGGGGAATCGGGAATGGAGAATGGCAGAAGCGATAGTCTGACGCAGGCGGGCGCTACGCGGATGCAGGGGGCGGTTGCTGTTCCAATTCCCCATTCCCCGCTTCCGATTCCCGGTCGTACAGCAAATCCCACACCCCGTGGCCCAGCTTCTGGCCGCGGGTCTCGAAATGGGTCTGCGGGCGCCAGTCCGGGCGCGGCACATGGCCGCGCGGGCCGGCACGGTTGACCAGGCCGGCGGTGGCGTCGAGCACGTCCCACATCTGCTCGGCGTAGTCGGCCCAGTCGGTGGCCGCGTGCAGGCGGCCGCCGACGCGCAACTTGCGCACCAGCAGCGCGGCGAACGCCTGCTGCAGCAGGCGGCGCTTGTTGTGGCGCTTCTTGTGCCACGGGTCGGGGAAATAGATGCGCACTTCGTCGAGCGCGCCGTCGGCGATCTCGTGCTCCAGCACTTCGACCGCGTCGTGGTGGTACAGGCGTACGTGCTCGCTGGCGTCGGCGGCCAGCGCGTTCAACACACGGCCCACGCCGGGTGCGTGCACTTCGATGCCGATGTAGTCGCGGGCCGGGTCGTGGCGTGCGGCGAAGCGCAGCGCCTCGCCGTTGCCGAAGCCGATCTCCAGCACCTTGGGCGCGGTGCGGCCGAAAGTGGCGTCGAGATCGCGCGGCTGGCCGCTGTAGTCCAGGCCGAAGCGCGGCCACAGTTCGTCGAACGCGCGCTGCTGGGCGGGCGTGAAGCGGCCCTGGCGCAGCACGAAACTGCGCACCTGGCGGCGGCCTTCTTCGATGGTGAAGGGCTTGGGCGGGGTCTTGGCGCCGGCGCTGGAGAACGGATCGGTCATGCGCGCGGCCTCAGCCGATCAACCCATCGACCGGCGAGGAGGCGCTGGCGTAGCGCTTGCGCGGGATGCGCCCGGCCAGGAACGCCTCGCGCCCGGCCTCGACCGCCTTGCGCATCGCGCTGGCCATCAGCACCGGGTTGCGCGCGCCGGCGATGGCGGTGTTCATCAGCACGCCGTCGCAGCCCAGTTCCATCGCGATCGCCGCGTCCGAGGCGGTGCCGACGCCGGCATCGACGATGATCGGCACCTTGGCGTTGTCGATGATTTCCAGCAGGTTGTAGCGGTTCTGGATGCCCAGCCCGGAGCCGATCGGCGCGGCCAGCGGCATCACCGCCACGCAGCCGATGTCCTCCAGGCGCTTGGCCAGGATCGGGTCGTCGCTGGTATAGACCATTACCTCGAATCCGTCGGCGACCAGGATCTCGGCGGCCTTGAGGGTCTGCACCACGTCCGGGAACAGGGTGCGCTGGTCGCCGAGCACTTCCAGCTTGGTCAGGTTGTGGCCGTCGAGCAGTTCGCGCGCCAGGCGGCAGGTGCGCACCGCGTCCTCGGCGCTGTAGCAGCCGGCGGTATTGGGCAGGATCGTGTAACGCTCCGGCGGCAGCACGTCGAGCAGGTTGGGCTCGCCCGGGGTCTGGCCGATGTTGGAGCGGCGGATCGCCACGGTGACGATTTCGGCGCCGGCGGCCTCGGTGGCCTGCCGGGTCTGTTGCAGATCGGCGAACTTGCCGGTGCCGGTGAGCAGGCGCGAACGGTAGGGCTTGCCGGCGATCACCAGCGCGTCGTGGGGGGCGTGAGCGTTCATCGCCGGATTATCGCCCATCGCACCCGGCGCTGCCGAGTCGGGCGCCGCGCGGAATTCAGCCGCCGCCCAGCGCGTGCACGATCTCGACCCGGTCGCCGTCGCGCAGCGCGTGCTCGGCATGCGCGCCGCGCGGCACGATCGCGCCGTTGACCTCGACCGCGACGCGGCGCTGCGCCAGCCCTTCCTCGAGCAGCAGGGCGGCGACGGTGGTGTGGGGCTGCAAAGGGCGGACCTGGCCGTTCAATTCGATGTTCATGTCATCATTGTGCCGTGCGTGCCGCCAGGTGCGCGATGTATTGCGGCAGTGCAACGTGA
Organism: Xanthomonas translucens pv. translucens DSM 18974; assembly: GCF_000331775.1. The sequence goes on along the minus strand of NZ_CAPJ01000260.1, from coordinate 36,450 downwards.
GCGTGAGGGGCATAGGTGAAATCATGCCTTCTATGCGGCTGCGTATGTTCCGGCTGTGCCCCGCGTCACTTTCATCATCGCCCGGGAGGGCCTCCATGACTTCGTCCATCCGTCCACTCCGTTCGCTACTGGCCGCCGCGATCGTGCTCGCTGCCGCCCCGGCCTTCGCGCAACAGACCTATAACCGCACCGTGTTCTTCGGCGACAGCCTCACCGACGCCGGCTACTACCGGCCGCTGCTGCCGGCCTCGGTGCAGGCGGTGACCGGCCAGTTCACGACCAATCCGGACTGGGTCTGGGCGCAGTACATCGCCGACCACTACCACACCGACGGCCACGCCAACGGCAACGGCCAGATCGGCGACGATTACGCCGCCGGCAACGCCCGCGTCGGCGTGGCCAATCCCAGTGCGCTGGGCGTGGCGCCGTCGCTGGCGACGCAGGCCAGCAGTTATCTGGCGTCCAACGGCGGCAAGGCCGACCCGAATGCGCTGTACAGCGTGTGGGGTGGCGCCAACGACCTGCTCGCGGTCGCCGCCGGCGCACCGGCCCAGGCCACGATCGGCAACTCGGTGACCGCGCAGGTGGGCATCGTCGCCAACCTGCAGAACGCCGGCGCGCGCTACGTCATGGTCACCACCATCCCCGATGTCGGCCTCACCCCGCGCTTCCGCGCCGGCGGCGCCACGGCGATGGCGCAGGGCACCGCGCTGGCCAGCAGCTACAACAGCGCGCTGTTCGCCGGACTCAAGAGCGCCGGGCTGCAGGTGATCCCGGTGGATACCTTCCACCTGTTGCAGGAAGTGATCGCCAGCCCGTCCACCTACGGCTTCAGCAACTCCACCGGCACCGCCTGCCAGCCGCAGATCACCGCGCAGTCGCTGACCTGCAACCCGACCAGCTACGTCAGCGCCGACGCCGCCGACAGCTATGTGTTCGCCGACGGCATCCACCCGACCGGGCGCACCCACGAAATCCTTGCGCAGTACGCGCTGTCGATCCTGGAAGGCCCGCGCCTGCAGCAAGTGCTGAGCCACTCGGCCCAGGTCACCGGCCGCGCGCGCGCCGACCAAGTCGCCTGGCACGTCGATGGCCGCCCGGAAGCGGACGGCATGCGCTGGTGGGGCAACCTGCGCGGCGACATGCAGCGCTATGCGCACGGCGACCTGTACGACGGCCTGGCCCCGGCCGGCCTGTTCGGCGTGGACTGGTCGCGCGGCGAGTGGGTGTTCGGCGGCTTCGGCGGCTTCGGCCGCGTGGATGCCGACTTCGGCAACCGCGGCGGCGACTACACCCAGGACGACAGCACCCTGGGCGGCTTCGCCGGCTGGTATGGCGAGCACGCCTGGGTCAACGCGCAGCTCAGCTACAGCTGGCTGAGCTACGACGTCAAGCGCAAGGTCAACCTGGGCGCGGCCACCATCGAGCACAACGGCTCGCCGGACGGCAGCAACCTGACCGCAGCGCTGCAGGGCGGCTACGAATTCGGCGAGGGCGCGTTCAAGCACGGCCCGGTGGCCGCGGCGATCTGGCAGAAGGTCAAGCTCGACGGCTACACCGAGAGCAACCCCAACTCCAGCGCGCTGGGCTACTACGACCAGGACGTCGAGTCGCTGGTCGGCCGCCTCGGCTGGAAGGCCAGCCTCGATGCGGGCGCGGTGAAGCCGTACCTGCAGGCGACCTACGACCACGAGTTCAAGAAGGGCGAGCAAGCCACCGCGTGGCTGCAGACCATGCCCGACCTGGGCGCCTACGCGGTGCCGGGCCTGGCCATCGACCGCAACTACGCCTCGGTGGTGCTGGGCGCGCGGGCCAAGGTGTGGGGTCTGGAGAGCAATGTCGGCATCGCCGCCACCACCGGCCAGAGCCGCGCGCACGACACCTCGCTGTTCGTGAACTTTGGCGGCAGCTTCTAAGCGCGGCGTCGTTGTTGTCCCTCGTGCCCGGCCATGCGCCGGACACGAGGGAATGTCAGGCTGCGCGCCGTCAGAAAAGTTCCCTGTGCGAGGGGCTTCAGCCCCGACGCCTTATCGGTAGGGCGTCGGGGCTGAAGCTTCTCCCGCAACACATCCCCACCTGTAAGCAAGGATCGGCATCACGATCGCTCGGGCGCCGGCGCCCGAGCGATCGCGTGGTCACACCGATTTCTTGCGCAACCGCCGGCTCACCGCATAGACTGCACCGGCGACGCGGGCGTAGCTCAATGGTAGAGCTGTAGCTTCCCAAGCTACTGACGTGGGTTCGATTCCCATCGCCCGCTCCAGTCTTGCGAATTTCAGTGTTAGGTTCTTGACCGCGCTGGCTATTCCCTCCGGCTAAAGACCACCTCGAACGACCTCCCAAGGTATCGTTTGAGGTATCGTTTTTGCCAAAACCCCTCTTGCTACATCGGCCATCAGGCCTCTATGTGCGCTTCTTGGTTCCTGTTGATTTGCGGGGTGTGGAACACCCGTTTCGGGTGATCAAGCGCCAGCTTGGCTAAGTCAAGGTGCGCTATCGCGGTTTGGCCAGGAACACCGCGCAGGTGCTGATGCTGTTTGCGCTGTCGAACCTGTGGATGAAGCGAAAGCAGTTGATGCCTGTCGTAGCGATGGTGCGCCTGTAACCGGGGAATACCTCCGGAAACGGCAAAAACCCAGGATCTGAGCGCTGCCAGCGTGGCCGATGAGGCTTGCCTCACCTCCGACGGCATTGATCAGACCTTCCCTAACTGCGTTCAAATCCCCTGAGCAAATCCCAATCGGTTACATGTCTATCGTATTCGGATTGTTCCCATTGCGCGGCATGGACGTAATGATCGACAACCCCGCTTCCTAGCGCCTCGCGGAGCCAACTCGAGCTCGAACTGATGCCGATGGCAGCTCTTAGTGTTTTCGGGATGTCCGGCAATCCCGTGTCGCGATATGCGTCGCTCTTGCACGGCTCGCCCAATGGCAGTTTCTCGTCAATCCCCGCCAAGCCAGCTGCAATCAGTCCGGCGAACGCAATGTAGGGATTCATATCGGCACCACCAATGCGGCACTCGACGCGCAGATCATCCGAGCCCAGGCCACAAACGCGTAAACCGGTCGTTCGATTGTCGCAGCCCCATGCGATCTTAGTTGGTGCGAACGTGTCAATCTGAAATCTTTTATAGGAGTTTATGTAGGGTGCCAACAGGAGGGTAATATCTCCCGCATACTTAAGGATTCCGGCCAAATAGTTCCTCATTATAGCGGACATTCCCTGCGGTTCTGCTTCGTCATAAAACAGGGATCGGCCATCTGACGACCATAGCGACGAGTGGACGTGGCTGGACGAACCTGCACAATTATCGTTCCATTTTGCCATGTAGGTAATTGACTTGCCGTGCTGCGCTGCTATTTCCTTGCTGCCGTGCTTGATGATTGTGTGCTGATCGGCCATCAACAACGGGTCTGAATGCCGAACATTGATTTCCCCTTGGCCAGCGCCTCCCTCACCCTTTGTGCATTCAATTGCGACGCCAGCGCCATATAGACCTTTTCTGATCGGACGCATGACGCACTCCTGTCGCGTTGTCGACAGAATGTTGTAATCCTGATTGTAACTTCCCAATACCGCTGGTGAATTATAATTTTTTCTCGAAATTTCGGCATAACTCTCTTCGAAAAGGTAAAACTCAAGCTCCGATGCGAAACAGGCCCGCATTCCGCGGTCGGATATCCGGCGTAACTGCCTTTGCAAGATATATCTGGGCGATTGCGCCACTGGCTCGCCGTTGTCATTGTAGACATCGCAAATCACCAATGCCGTTGCGTCCAGCCATGGCAGCAATCGCAAGCTGGAAAAGTCAGGCCTGAGGACGAAATCGCCGTAACCAGCACTCCAGCTGGCATTCGCGTAACCTGGCACCGGGACCATTTCCATGTCATTGGCCAATAGGTAATTGCAGGCATGGCCTTGGTTGTAATCGTGACGAACAAATGTAGCGGCATGATAGCGTTTTCCCATGAGCCGGCCTTGCATGTCGACCATGCATACCAATATCGTATCGATTGCGCCAGAAGCGACCGAATTTCGGAGTTCATCTAGGTTCATGAGAGATTATCGCCGCCATTCAAATAAGTGTTGTATGTATGGGAGTCCTACGAGAGCTGCAAGTCTGCTGGCGTCAACTCATCGACATCGACCGACCGTATCCATATCCGCCAAGGACGTTTTATGAATATGGCTGAGCCAGTTCTCAAACAATAAGATTGCATGGCTGCGCCATCGATTCGTCGGTGGCAGATAGTGGCAATCGTTTGGAAAATAGTTGGCGGGTAGATGAATATTTCTTCCTGCGTCTAGATCACGGAAGTATTCGTCTGCAAGAGTATTAGAATCGTATTCGATATGATTAAAGAAATGCAAGGAATGATGCTTGGGATCGCTAAGCAAGCAAAGCCCGGTATCGAGCGAATCAATGAGAACGGAAACGCCGCTATCAATAGGGAAGTCGGCGCAACGCATTTCTGTCCAGCGCGACACGGGAATGTAGAGTTCCTCGGAAAAACCTTTCAAGTAAGGAGAGTCGATATCATAGATGTGATGCTTAAATACGCCGAATAACTTTTCTTTCAAGACGTACTTTGGCGCCCCATAGAAAAAATGCATGGCAGCTTGCGCCCCCCAACAGATGTTAAAGCAACTATGGACGTTGGTCTGCGTCCACTGAAATACTCCGGCGAGCTCATCCCAGTAGTCGACGCTGCAGAAAGGAATTTTCTCAACCGGCGCCCCGGTTATTATAAATCCATCAAATTTCCGATTATTAATATCCTGCCAGTCCTTGTAGAACGATTTCAAGTGTTCGACAGGTGTATTCTTCGATGAGTGGCTGGATATCCTGACAAGCGTCAACTCTACCTGGAAGTGGGTGGAACCCAAAAGACGCGCTATCTGGATTTCGGTATTGATTTTATTTGGCATCAGGTTAAGCAATCCCACGCTGATAGATCGGCACTGCGGATGCAGCATTGCCGCATCTTCTAAGACGGTGATGCCTTCGTTTTCAAGAGCACAACCTGCCGGCAGCCCTTTAGGGATTAGAATTGACATGAGATTGCGGCCTTCTTCAACGTACGGCCTGCATCGGCCGTTTCTCGCATGAGAAATCTTGACTCAATCAGGAAAGCACTAGGAAAGCTGCGACAAGCAGATAGACCGCGCCGGCTACCCGGCTTATATTACGTTCGTTCCTGAAAAGGGTGCGTGCCCTTTGTGCAAGCAACGCATATCCACCATAGATTAAGAGGGAAATAAGCAGTCCTGCCAAGCTCAACGCAATTGCTTGGTGCGTGTAAGAATAGTAAGGGCTTATAAAGCTTGGATAGGTAAGCAAAGTGGCCAGCCATCCCTTGGGATTAGTCAGGGCGACAAGTGATGAATCGATGAACACCTTTCGCGGACTAGAAGCGATTACTTCTGTGCTGTGATGTTCCGGTTGGGGCAGAAAAGAGATTAAACCAATGTATGCGAGATAGATTGCTCCTATCCAGCGCAGATAACCGAGAAGCGACGAGTGCTCGTGAATGATCAAGCCGACCCCGGACAGCGCGACAATGGCGTGAATCGCAGTAGCCAGTCCAAAGCCAAACGAACAGGGAACTATAATCTTGCGGCCATACTTGAGAGCTTGAGCCACAACAAATGCTACGTTCGGCCCCGGCACGGCGACCGCGCAAGTGAACGCAATGGCGAACAGAGCCATCAGATGGAGATCCATTATCTCGTCACTGTATTATGTGATGTTGGACAGTCTTCAATCTATTGCTTTGTAGAAAGATGCCGAATTACTTCCGACATGCCGCCTCGCTTCATATGCCTGGCACGCATCGCCAAAGAGGCGGAATATCTTCTGACTTACGGGGTCGTGTCTGACATGCCATTCGGGATGCCATTGTACTCCGAGCTGAAAAGTCGAGGAGCGGTAGGAAATTGCCTCGACGACGCCATCGTCGGCGATGGCCTCGACTCGAATCCCGGGCGCCGGCTCGGACACTCCCTGGTTATGAAGCGAATTAACTTGGAGCCAATCGTTTCCCTCCCCGAGGATATCGGCAAGTATTCCGTCGGATACGATCCGAATTCCGTGCGATGGCAGATACTGCTGATCGCGGGGTACGTTCATGGGCTCGCTGTGCACTATGCCGAACTCCGTGGCCGGCAGATGTGTCACAAGCGTTCCGCCTTGCTGAACATTCATTTCCTGCAACCCGCGGCAAATGCCGAGGACTGGCATATCCAGCTCTCTTGCGATCGACAACGCGACACACGACAGACGATCCCTGGGCCGGTCTCGTTCCCCAGGGATAACGTCGTCGTCGGCACGGTCCCAACGGCGCTGTCGTCCATCAAAGATGTCTGCATCGAGATTTGATTCGTCGCCAGTCAAGACCAGGCCGTCTAGACGATGCATCAGGGAACGAAATTTTCTAAGGCTTGTATCCCAAGAAAGATCCCCGTCTACAGTCGGAAGAATGACGCATTCAACAGCAGCGTAGGTATCAAGGGCTTCAATGTAACGTCGTCGCAGCCTGTCACGATGAACGCCATCATCGATATGGCGATTTGATGTCACTCCAACAACAGGTCGAATCACGCAATCGGAAACATGTTCCATTGTGGATGTGCTCCGGATCATTTGCGCAGGCTAATTTCGTAGAGGCGACGGTTCCGATCAAGCAATTGCGAGATCACGCTTGGCTGCCCCTGCGGGCCGCGCGAAAATAAACCTCCCCAGGATTTTCCGATATTCGCATATATTGGGTCGCGCATTCGGATTTTCTGTGCTTTTTTTAATAGCCAAAATGGGACCCCCGGCGAAAGATGGTGCTCAAGATGGTACTCATCGTAATTGACGCCGAACAATAAGCGTTCTATGAATCCGCCCTTCCTATTCCTTGTCAAATAAACATTCTCCACCTCGGTTTCACACATGGGCGAGTGCTCAGCCAGCTCGGTGAACCAACCCAACACCTGAAACGTGGTGAGGTAAGGGATTAGCCAAAAAAGCACAAGCAGATGTAGAGCATTCGCTGCGGTAAAGCCGGCGACTACCGCGATCCAGAATGCCGCGAAACCGTACGAATCGATAAGAGCGCCCCACTTGTCGACGCTCTTCTGTCTATCTCCCACAACAAAGAATCGGTTACTCCAAAGATAGCTCAAGTAACGAAACGTGGCCCCGCCGAAGATCGCTTTCCAGAGAATAAAGGATTTGTACTCGCGCGGCTCGCGAACCGTATAAACCCCCGATTTGATAAAGAACTTCAAGTCGGGATCTTGCTCCGGATCACCAAGGTGCGGATGATGTAGATAGACATGGGACACGCGATATGCCCAGTGCCGCTGGAATATAGGGTAAGCGGCGAACGTCGTCCCGAGGAAATTGTTCCATACTCTATTCTTTGCTAGTATTCGATGCGCCGCGTCGTGTGAAATCGTCGTCAACCCGCGCTGGTGCGCGCCGATGATTAATAATGCCAATGGGTAAAGCCACCAGCTGAGTTGAACCGTCGCAACTGCGCAGGCCACCATTACTGTATAGTCCTTTATTATGTATAAAGCGCCAGTCATATTGTCGGGACGCAAGCCAGCCAGCTCGCGCATGATTTCGCGAGAAAAATGGAATGTGTCGAATCGCTTGTTTCTGAGTGCCCAATTTTTCTCTTTTTTCATGATGCTTCTCCAGGCTAATCAGCCATTAAACGGCATCAAGACCGCGCTTTATATCATCAATTATGTCGTCAATTTTCTCTATGCCGACGCAAAGGCGGATCGAGCCATCAAATATTCCGGCTGCCTCACGCTGAGTTTTGGGGACGGTCGTATGGGTGGTCGAGACCGGATGCGTCACGAGTGTGCGTGCATCCCCCACATTTGAAACGTGATACATGAGACGGATGTTCTGCACGAATTTTCTGCCTGCAGCCTCATCGTCTAACTCGAACATGATCATTGCGCCGTAGCCGACTTGCACGTCGACCATTTCATCTACCACGTCTCGGTCGCGTCCAGTAGCAAGACCAGGATACGAAACGCGTCTGACCTTGGGATGACCTGCTAGGAAACTGGCAACCGACGCAGCGTTCTCGCAGTGACGCTGCATGCGCAGGCTTAGTGTTTCCAGACCTTGTATCAGCTGAAAGCTTGCGAATGGGCTGATCGCCGCGCCTGTATCGCGAAGCCAAGTCATACGTGCTTTCAAAAGATAAGCACTATTCCCTAAGTCATTCAGAAGACGCACAGCATCTCGCCAGCATATGTCGCCATGCGCCTCGTCAGGGCTATTTAGCAATGGGAAGCGGGAGACATCATCAAAAGCAAAATTTCCATTGTCGACGACCAGTCCTCCCAGTGTGGTGGCGTGGCCACAGATGTACTTCGTTGCCGAGTAAACGCTGATTGCGGCGCCCAGCGCCCCGGGCCTGCACACAAGAGGCGTTGTCGTGTTGTCAACCACGAGGGGAATGCCATGCGCCTTGCCAATCGCGGCAAGCTCCGATACCGGTAACGGAATGACGCAAGGATTAGAAAAGACTTCGCCGAATAACGCGATGGTCCTGTCATCGATCTGCCGCTTGAAGGATTCTGGTTCATGCGGGTCAGCAGATCTTGCCTCAATCCCTAAGCGCTTGAAGGTATTGAAAAGCAAATTCCAGGAATTCCCGTATAGATACTTCGATGTAACCACGTTATCGCCTGGTCGGCCACTGCACAAGTTCACCAGCGCAAGAAAGGTGGCGGCTTGTCCGGAAGCCACGGCAAGCGCATCCGCTGCGTTGTCCACTTGCGCGTACCGCCGCTCGAGGACGCGGGTGGTTGGATTAATGATCCGCGTGTAGGTAAAACCGTCGCGCTTGACATTGTAGATATCCGAGACGGCGGCCAGATCATCATCGAGCTCATAAGCCGTGGTCTGATAGATGGGAACGGCAATAGCGTTGGTGGTTGGATCGTGCCGATAACCCGCATGCAGAAGGGCTGTTTCCATCGAAAGGCTTTTTTCGTGGGTGCGAGATGACATTAGGCCGCTCCGCTTTCGAGTTCAGGATTGTCAAGTGCCGCTTCTACCAGGCGGTGTTTGTGGTCTTCGAAAAACTCACGAAACGCCTTCGCCAGAACGAGTATCCATGCCGGCTTGATTGCGCCGATGCAGCCGATTCTGAAGCTTCGCGTTTGAGCGTGGAATTTTGCATATATGTAGAGGTTGTATCTGACAAGATGCCGATAGAATTCATTGAAATCCTCCTCGGTATCAATCACTCCCTTCGCGGTGAGCGCCAGACACACCGGAGACCGTACCCTCGCACTTAGTAACGGAACAGCGTATCGCTCCGTTGCGCGAATGATCTCTTCTCGCACCAAGCAGTACCGCTTTCTGCGGTTGGCCACACTTTCAAGGGTCAACAGTTCGAGTGCCTTGGCGCATGCCTGTACCACATGAGTAGGAGGCGTTGATCGCCACTCTCCTGTCTCCTCAAGGGTTTTCCACTGATCGCGAACATCTAAAACGAAAGAATTGACCGGGTGTGTTTTTTTCTTTTCAGCAGGGCCAGCTTGGCTATTACTAACGAAATGCCAGGCGGACCTTCGATGCATTTATTACTTGAAGTCACAAGGACGTCGAAAGGGGAGATTTTGACACTGATATCAACTGCGCCAAAAGAACTCATTGCGTCGACGATCGTAACGACTCCGTATCGCTTGGCCAGCTTGACGATTTCATTAAGTGGATTAATGACGCCAGTGGTCGTCTCGCAATGAACGAAGCAGATGTGGGTGATCGTGCGATCTTTTTCAAGATATTCCACTATATCGGCGACCGAAAGCGGCTTGTCGCTAGGAACCTTCATGCTCGCAGCCCGTATTCCGCGTAGCTGAAGTATCTTCAGCATACGCTCGCCATAAATGCCGTTTATGCATACAAGCGGTTTGTCGGACTGACATATAAATGTCGCCAACGCTGCTTCGATGCCGTAGGTTCCACTGCCTTGGATGGGGATGACCGAATGTGACTCCTGCCCTTCGACTAGGTTGATCGCCAGGTTACGCATCGAGGCAGTCGTGATCCTAAAGCTTTCGTCCCTTGAGCCCATGTCGAATTGCATCTGTGATTTTACTTCGTCGCTCAAAGCCAACGGACCCGGTGTCATTAAGAAATATTTCTCTGGACACATATGGAAATCTCAGTATGTGTAAACTGGGGGAATGTAATGCAGTGCGTTCACATGATCTATGGCTAATGATGGTAGCGAAGCTGGTTGATCGACGATGGGTTCGTTTTATTTTGTATTTTATTTTTTATAATCTATGCGGCTGTACAATCAGCGGTTCATCTATCGATTCAGATAATACCCGCCGCATGAGCTGAGGCAAGGTAATTTAGCTGAAACGTACATGAAATTTAGCTATAAAGATTAGGTCGCAATTATCTGTTGATCTTTATCTGGTTCCATCTGAGATATCAATCTAGGAATGGCCTGAGGTTCACCCCCTGTATCACGAAAACCTACGAGAGGTCAGGTCGGACTCTGAAAAGTGTTCATGTCGAAGCGCAGGAGCTCAGTGTCTTTTTGCGGGAGGTGGGGGCAGGTCAGTTTGGACAAAGCCGCTCACCCAGGCCAAGCGCAAGGCGACGCCGACCGCGCGATCGGCGACGCTGTGCCGGCTCACGTTGAGTTCGGCCGCCTCGCAGAAGTGGTCGGTCTCGGTCAGCGGTGCGTCGGCGCAGGCCCGGAAGGTCTCGCTGCTCGAGCCGGTCCAGATACGGGCCTCCACTGTCCAGCAAGGCAGCTTCTCGCCCCACTCTGTGAACGTCAGCGCGACCAGGGAACAGTCCAGGCGACCGGCCTGTGCCGCCTGGTAGTTGTCGCCCTTGAACGAAAGCTGGTCACACCTGGGCCTTCAGAAAAAAATCGGGTTTGAGCTTACAACCCCGCTCAGCAATCCCGCCCGTCCCCATGCGCCTGCAGGGCCGCTTGTTCCGACTGAGGCGCCATCTGCACGGGCAGCTCCGCCGGTGCGTCGAACCAGGGGGCGTGCCCAACCGCCGTCCCCTCGGATCCGTCTTCCCATTCGTCGCGCGCGTCGTGCCACTCGTCGCCGATCTGCTCGAGTGTGTCGACCAGGGTGCGTTCGGCGGACGCCCGCTGTGCGGGGCTGAAGCACAGCGGCTCGCGCGGTACATCCGCCATCTCGACCTCGGCGACGGCGTGCACATCCGCTGCAGCCGGCGAGCGCTGGCCGGCGACCAGCTCGAAGCCCAGGGCCATCGCGCTTCGGCCGAGGCGGATCGCGTGCTGTTGGCCCCAGCCGAGCGCTCCGCTCGTGGCCATGAGGCCCTTGGACAGGACGTCGCCGGCCACCCGGCCGAAGAGCATGTAGGCTGCCGTGTAGCCGGCGGTCCCGGCGATGAAGCCCGAGGGGTTGCCCCTGGGGTCGTCCATGTAGCCGTTCATCAGCGCGGCTGCGGAGAAGGGCAGGCCGATCGTCATGCCGCCGACCGTGTCGCTCACGCTGTCGTTCATCCCCGTGAGCGAGACATGCGGGCTCAGCGCTTCACAGAGCAGGAACGTCGACGAGACCACCGCATCGGCGATGAAGTCAGGTAGGGCCAACCCGTCGTTGCGCATCAGGGCGATGTTCGACCCGAGGACGGCGAAGGCGACGGTCGCCAGTGCGAGTTTTCCCTTCAGTTCGGGATTGTTCGCGAACGAGGCGTCCAGGGCCCGCTGCACCGCATCCAGGGGGCCCGAGCCATGGCTTGCGGCGACCGGGCGCTCCTGCCCCGTCCCGGTCGCCACGAGCCGCTCAAGGCCCGTCACGATTCTGGACAGGTCCTGTTTGAAGAAGGTGAGCTGCCGGTCCATATGCGGCGTGATCCGCCGGTCCTGCTGGAACTCCCCGACGAAGCCGTTGACCTTGCCCAGACCCGCGCGCAGGTCGCCCACGATCCCCTCGATGGCTTCCTTGAAGCCGCCGGGAAGATCGTGCCTGCGGTTGAAGGCGCTGTTGAAGCGCAGCCGCGTGGAGTCCATCAGGTCCTGCCCCAGCCGCAGGCCGAACATCATCGTACCTTGCGTCACCGCCGCGCCGGCGACGAAGCCGGCGTTGTGCTGCAGCGGCTTGGCCTTGGCGTAGAAGGTGGGAATGGCATAGATCAGCGAGATGAAGAAGACCAGGCTGTGCCGGTTGATGGCGTGCTTCCTGAACAGCTTCGCGTCCGTCGTCGGGCGTCGCATGAGCGAGACCAGCTGTATCGCTGTGTAGGCGTACGAGGCGATGTTGAACGCAGCGTAGGTCCCCGTCTTCTGCGTGAACAGCGTGGCCAGCGGCAAGGGGTAGAGCAGCAGCGTCAGCGCGCCCTGGAACATCCGCTTCGCGGCGCTCGCGTCGTGCTGCAAGGTGTCGATGTCGGTCTCGAAGCTGGTCATGACCGGCTCAAGGTAGCGCCGGGCCTCGGCCAGGAACTTGGCCTCCTCCGGCGTCGCCGCTTGCTTGTCCAGGTGCGATCGCAGTTCATCGACCTTCTCGCTCATGGCGGCCAGCAGCGTCTTCGGCTCGGGGCATCCGGGCTCGGTGACCAGTTCGTTGCGCAGCTTGTCCACGAACTCGACGTCATCGAACTGCTGGACTTCCTGGACGATCGACAGGTTGTCAAGGAAGGCGGCTATCCGCGACGCGCAATCGCGCAAGAGCAGCCCGCTCTCGACGTCCTTCGTATCGCCGGGATTGGGCGGGCGCGGCGGCTGCGCCCCGGAACGCGCCGGGTGCGGGGGCAAGTCTCGGACGCCTTCGTCGTCCCCGATTTGCACGATGGCCGGCTGGACGTCGGGCGATGACGGCCGCCGGGTGGAGAGCGGCAGCAGATCCGCGAGGCGCGTCGTGGCGTTCGAAGCCGGTCTCGGGCGCGCGAGCGCTAGCGTGGCGTCCGTGGGCGACAGGGAGCCGCTGCCGGTTCCCGCTTCGATCTCGATGCCGCGGTCGGCGGATGTGGCCGCTGCGTGGGCGGATGACGATCCTTTGCCGGGAACCGGGTCGTGCGGATGTCCGGAAGGGGGAAGGCTTGCGGTTTTGATTTGCATGGTGGAGTCCTTGCGAGGAAGAAGGCGTCGAGCGCGCTCGCGTGCGAACCGGTGTCCCGTGTCCGGCGGTGGTTCAGCACGAAGCCGGCGTCAGCTGCGCCGGCGCAGCGGACGTAGCGCGGCGCGCGTACGCGACAGGCCCGGGCATCACCAGCGCCCAGGCCGCGGCGGAGGCCGTCGGCATGGCGGGGCTGGCGAGCATCGTGGGCCAAACATTCCGGGATGACGAAGGGCGCAAGTGTCCACGGCGACGGCGTGCCGAGCGCGGACGATCGCGAAGTGCTCGCCGCCGATCCGAAAGCGCCGCCGCGGATACGCACCGGCGATCGATCTCAAGCCGCGGCCGGACGCCCTCGCTCGCCCCGGGCGCCGGCGCGGCGCGCAAGCCGTCCATCGCCGACCCTTATTTACTCGTGCACCACCGCCACCGCGTTCTTGACGGCCAGGATCGTCGGCGACGATGGACACCGCGATCTGCGCGTGCGCGCGCGCAGATCGAGGCCGACCGGTCCGTGCAGGCGCGCGATCTCGTGCGGCGCCAGGTCGAACAGCGCGAGTCGCTCCTTGCGGCGCGCGGTATTGGCCCGCGAGCCGAGAGCGCCCACATAGAACGCATCCGACTTCAGCGCCTCCAGCAGCGCCATGTCGCCCAGCTTCGGGTCTTGCGTCAGCGCGACGACGGCGCTGTGCGGGTCGAGCTGCAGGCACACAGCCATCAGTCGCAGGATCTGCGCTGGCGTGAGTGAATGGCAGCAGCCAGCTGAAGCCTCCCAGGTGGCGTGATGAGCATCAATGCCGTGCAGTTCCAAGCTGGATTGTCGATGCCGGATTTTTTGGCGTCCTACGGCACTGAGGCCACGTGTTACCGCGCGTTGTACAGGTTGCGGTGGCCGCAGGGATTTCGCTGTCTCTCCTGTGCCGGGCGGACGCGGTCGCGTTTCAAGCGCAGTGCCGCGATCTATTACCCATGCAGCGCATGTCATCCGATCGTGCCATCGGGGCAGCTGGGCGGTGGATGGCCGCTTGTCGCTCGGCGTCGACGCCGACTTTGCGGGCGATAACGACGGATAGAACGCAAGGGCGCGTTACGGCCAGACATCGTCGAGGCTGCGCCCCGCTCCTGCGCTGGAGCTTGCCAGCGCATCGCCCGTTGCATTGCCATCGCGGTGTCTGCCGATCCTGGCGCGCAAGCGCCTGTCAAACCCGTTTCATCTGCATCGTTTATGCTGAGCGGCCTAGTGAGCGCGAGCTCGTCGCCGGTTTCTCTCCGTGGTCGAACACAGTCGTCGCCGTTTCCTCGCCCGTGCGTCCCTGGCCCTCGGCGCCGGGGCGGTCATGCCATTGCTGCCCGGGGCGATCCGCAGTGCGCTGCAGGTGCCGCCGGCACGGGTCACCGGCACCGTGCAGGACGTGCAACACGTGGTGATCTTGATGCAGGAGAACCGTTCGTTCGACCATTACTTCGGCTGCCTGCGCGGCGTGCGCGGTTTCGGCGACCCACGGCCGTTACGGTTACCAAGCGGTCGTCCGGTCTGGTACCAGACCGAGGCCGGTAACGGTGATCGCTACGTGCTGCCGTTCCGCCTTAATAGCCAGACCAGCAGCGCACAGTGGATGAAGGACCTCAACCACGATTGGAAGGGGGCGCACGAGACCTGGAAGCACCACGATGCCTGGGTCGTACAGAAGAGTGCGATGACGATGGGGCATTTCCAGCGCGAGGACCTACCGTTCTACTACGCCCTGGCCGATGCGTTCACCATTTGCGACGGTTACCACGCCTCGATATTTGGACCGACGCATCCCAATCGCATGTACATGTTTACCGGGACCAGCGGACTGAGCGTCGGCGACTCTGGCGAGCAGGTTGTGAAGAATCGCGATGACGGCAATTGGACCGCGGAGATGGCGAACGATGGCCCTGATTTCCAGGGCTTTGCGTGGACCACGTATTCCGAGCGCCTGCAGCAGGCTGGTGTCAGCTGGCAGGTATACCAAGAGTTCGACAATTACGGTTGCAATATCCACCCGTATTTCGCCAACTTCCGCAATCTCGATCGCGCCTCGCCCCTGTACCGGCGCGGCCGCGCGATCGTGCCGGGTTCCACCGCCGACAATGCCAAGGCCTCGCGCGGCGAGCACCTGGTCGCCGCGTTCGAGCGTGATGTGCGCAGCGGCAGCTTGCCTCAAGTATCGTGGATTGTGGCACCGTATTTGCTTTGCGAGCATCCCGAGGCCACGCCGGCCTATGGCGAGTCGCTCAGCGCGCGCCTGCTGGAGGTGCTGGCGGCGTCGCCGGAGGTGTGGTCCAAGACCGTGTTCCTGATCAACTACGACGAGAACGATGGCTTCTTCGATCACATGCCGCCGGCGTTGCCGGCGACCGATCCGGCCATCGGTGCCAGCAACGTCGACTTGCGCGGCGAGGACTACCACGGGGTTCCGGTCGGCCTCGGTCCGCGCGTGCCGATGCTGGTGGTGTCGCCATGGAGTCGCGGCGGCTGGGTCGATTCGCAGGTGTTCGACCACACCTCGGTGATCCGGTTCCTGGAGCGCCGCTTCGGCGTCGCCGAACCCAACATCGGCCCGTGGCGCCGCGCGATCGCCGGCGACCTGACCTCGGCACTGGATTTCGCCGGGCATGACGACGCGCGCGTCGCCTTGCCGGACACCCGCGACTTCATCGCCCGCGTCGATGCGACTGCAGCCTTGCCGGCGCCGCAGCGACCCGCGCAGCAGGCCTTGCCCGCGCAGGAGCCTGGCCAGCGCCCGGCGCGCGCGCTGCCTTACGATTTCGATGTGCGCCTGCAGGCGGGTCCGCAGCAACCGATGTTGCGGATGCTCAACCGCAGCACGGTCGGCGTCGCGCTGAACGCCTATGCCGATGGCGGCAGCGCCGGCCCGTGGTTCTATACGCTTGCGGCGGGCAGCGAATTGCACGATGCGCGCGACTGGCGCGGCGCGGCCGCCGATCCGGGCTACGCGTTGCGTGTGCACGGGCCCAACGGTTTCCTGCGCGAGTTCCATGGCGATGGCGTCGCCGACGTGGGGCTGCAGGCCGATGCCGACTACGACGTTGCCAGCCAATGCCTGCTGCTGGAGCTGTGCAATGCCGGTGCGCAGGCGTGCCGGCTGCGGATCCGCGATGCTTACCGCGGCGGTGCGGAGCAGACGGTCGAACTCGCGGCCGGCGCACGCCAGCGACTGCGCTTTCCGCTGGCGGCGCAGCATCATTGGTACGACCTGGATGTGGCGAGCGCGTCCCTGCCGCAGTGGCGGCGGCGCCTGGCCGGGCATATCGAGACCGGCCGTCCGAGCATGAGCGATCCGGCGATCGGCCGCGCTGTCGCCGGGTAGCTGTCGGCCCATTCAATAAGCGGCATCCAGGCCGTGTGTCGCGGCTGAAGCCGCTCCTACAACAGCCAGCGAATAGCCGGCTGGGTGCACTGTAGGAGCGGCTTCAGCCGCGACAACGTCCGAAGCCGGAAGGCTCGCCGCTGCGTTCGTCGCGACTGAAGTCGCTCCCACAAGGGCTCCACCGGCGCCGCAGAGCGGCGAGGCCTGTTGTGGGAGGGACTTCAGTCCCGACTGCATGCCGGTTCGGAACATTCACCACTTCGCTTGTCGCGGCTGAAGACAGTTGCTCCTACAAGAGCGTAGTGTCCCGGCTCTTGTAGGAGCAACTTCAGCCGCGACTGGCCCCAATGACGCCACGCACTAATGAAAAAGCCGCCAGATGGCGGCTTCATGCGTGTGGCGTTTTACCTCGCTAACGCAAGGCGCCGCCGCTGCTTTCGCAACGGCGGCGCGATCGCCTTCCCTGGCGTTGCGTCAACTCAGAACTTGCCGCTGAAGGTGACGAAGAACTGGCGCGGCGCGCCGGCCATCAGCGTCTGGTTGTAGCCGTTCGGATCGGAGACGACGTAGCCGTTGGTGCCGACGGTAGCGAAGTAGCGCTTGTCGAACAGGTTGGTGACGTTGGCGCTCAGGCCCAGGTTCTGGAACATGCCGACTTCGCCGAAGTCGTAGCCCGCGCTCAGGTCGAAGCGCCAGTAGCTCGGCACCGACGAGTCGTTGAGGTAGCTGATGTAGCGGCGGCCGGTGTACTTGCCGTCCAGCGCCGCGTGCCAGCCGGCGTTCTCGTAGGCCAGGCTGCTGGAGAACATCCACTCCGGAATGCCGACCACGCGCTTGCCCGAGGTGGCCACCACGCCGCCGTTGAGGTAGTCGTCCTGGTAGGTGGAGTCGTCGTAGGACAGAGAGTTGAGCCAGCGCAGCTGCGCGATCGGGCGCCACATCACCGCCAAGTCGGCGCCCTGGCTACGCACCGAGCCGACGTTGTTGAGCGTGGCCGCGCAGGTCTGGATCGCGCTGCACGGCGAGGTCACCAGCAGGCGGTCGTCGAAGGTCGTGTGGTACAGCGCCAGCGACGCCTCGATGCCGTCGCCGCGCACGCGGTAGCCCAGTTCGTAGGTCTGCGCGGTTTCCGGCTGCAGCGAGTGCTTGATCGCGTCGAACGCGGTCTGCGATTCCTGGAACGGGGTGAAGCCGAAGCCGGCCATGTTCTTGTTGTAGGACGCGTAGATTTCCTGGTGCTCGTCGAGCTTGTAGTTCACGCCCACCTGCGGCAACAGATCCGAATCGGCCTTGATCTCGCCGGCCGCGTAGGAGGCGGTCGGCACCAGCGACTGCGAGGTGGCGTCCACCTGCAGTTTCTTGGCGCCGACGTTCACGGTCAGGCGGTCGTCGAGCAGGCGCAGCGTGTCCTGCGCATAGAACATGCGGGTGTCGGTTTCGTAATGCTGGGCGAAACCGCGTGCGAACAGGGTGCCGGACTTGTTGAAGTAGTACAGATCGGTGAACGGGCCATCGAGCAGGAAGTAATTGCGCTCCTGCACGGTCTTGGCGTTCTGGTACCAGCCGCCGATCTCGATCTCATTGCCGGCGACGGTGAAGTTCAGCGACGCGGTGACGCCATGCCGGTTGAGGCGATAGTCGGTGGTACGCATCGACAGCGGCACCGTGGCCGAGGACGCCACGTACGGCGTGGTCCATTGGCCTTCGCCGTTGTTGTCGTGGTAGTAGCCGGTCAGGTTCAGCGTGGCGTTGCCGCCCAGGTTGAACGCGCCGCTGAGCGCGGCCAGGTTGTCGTCGCGCAGGCCAGCGCCGGAGTAGTACGTGGCGTCGGCCTTGCCGTAGTCGGCGGGCAGGGCGTTCAAGGACGCCGGGTAGCTGCCGTTGCCGTTGAGCGCGTTGGCGATCTGCGCCGCGCTGTTCCAGTCCGGCATCAGGTAGTCCCAGTCCCAGCCCAGCGCTTTTTGCGAGGTCAGCGACAGATCCATGATGTCGTATTCCTTGCGCTTGGAGCTGTCCAGGAACAGGCTGACGCGGTTGCCGTCGCCCCACTGGTACAGCGCCTTGACGTTGGCCTGGTTGTACTCGTTGTTGCCGTAGCCTTTCCACTTGTCCACTTCGCCGTGCACCAGCGAGGTGTACATCGAGAAGCCGTTGATGTCGCCGGTGTCGCCGCGCAGGTAGGTGCGGCGGGTGGAATCGGAGCCGAAGGTCTGGCTGAAGCGGATGCCCGGCGTGGCGTCCGGATCGTCGGAGTAGTAGCGCACGGCGCCGCCGAGGTTGCTGCTCGAGGCGGTGCCCAGGGCGCCGGCGCCCTGCGACAGCTCCACCGAGCCGACGTTCTCGGAGATGATCGCGCGGGTCACCTGCAGGCCGTCGCTGACGCCGTAGCTCATGGTGCCCAGCGGCACGCCATCCAGGGTGAAGCCGAGCCGGCTCTGGTCGAAACCGTGCAGGCTGATCGCGGTCGACCACTCGTAGGAACCCCACGCATCGGCCGACTGGAACTGCACGCCGGGCAGCTTGTCCAACACCTTCAGCGCGCTGGTGCCGGGGGCGGTAGTGCCGATGTCCTCGCGGGTGATGCGCTGCACCTGGCGGGTGGTGCCGGTGGACACCACGGTGATCGCATCGAGCATGGTCGCATCGCCGTTGCCGGCGGTGGCCGTGGCCGCGGCGTCGGCCGGTGCGGTCTCGGCCACTGCGGCGAAGGCCGGCAGCGCGGATGCGACGGCGAGCACCATCGCATGCAGGCGCAGGGTTGTGGAGGAGGCGGTCATCGGAATTCACCAAGATAAAATGAGGGAGGCGTCGGGACCCAGCGTGCGATGCGTGACAGCCAACACACGGCCTGTGCGGCCCGCTCGCCACCATGCAACGGTTTTGTGAACGTTTCGGGGCGGTTCCGTGTCGGCTGTGGGACAGCGTGTCTGCAGATACCCATGGCCGAGCGGGCATACCAAGGCCGCTCACGTGCCGCCGCCACGGTCGCGCGCGAGAACGATCGGGCATGGCAGCGACCTCGCAGCGCCGACGGCGCAACGTATGATGCCGGGCCAGCCACCGCCGTCGCGCCTCGATGAAGCTCGCCATCCTGTCCCGCAACACCAAGTTGTATTCAACGCGGCGCCTGGTCGAGGCCGGCCGTGAGCGCGGGCATACGGTGCGCGTGCTCGACCCGCTGCGCTGCTATATGCGCATCGCGGCCGGGGCCTTCACCATGCATTACAAGGGCAAGCCGATCACCGGCTACGACGCGGTGATCCCGCGCATCGGCAATTCCGTCACCCGCTACGGCACCGCGGTGCTGCGTCAGCTGGAAATGATGGGCGTGCGCACGCCCAATCCGTCCGACGCGATCCTGCGCGCGCGCGACAAGCTGCGCGCGCACCAGCTGCTGGCGGCCAAGGGCATCGACATGCCGATGACCGTGTTCGGCGACAACCCCGACGACACCGGCGATCTGCTGTCGATGCTGGGGCCGCCGCCGCACGTGGTGAAGTTGAACGAAGGCACCCAGGGCACCGGGGTGATCCTGACCGAGAAGACCAGCGCCTCGCGCGGCGTGGTCGAGGCGCTGCGCGGCCTGTACGCCAATTTCCTGGTGCAGGAGTTCATCGGCGAGGCCGAAGGCGCCGACCTGCGCTGCTTCGTGGTCGGCAACCAGGTGGTCGCGGCGATGCGCCGGCAGGCGCCGGAAGGGGACTTCCGCTCCAACCTGCATGTGGGCGGCAGTGCGCAGTTGGCCACCGCCAGCCGTGGCGAGCAGGAGGTGGCGGTGCGTTCGGCCAAGGCCCTGGGCCTGGGCGTGGCCGGGGTCGACCTGATCCGCTCGCGGCGCGGCCCGCTGGTGCTGGAGGTCAACTCCACCCCCGGCCTGGAAGGGATCGAGGCGGTGTGCGGGCTGGATATCGCCGGCAAGGTCATCGAACACCTCGAAGCCAGTCTGATTCGAAAGAAATCAGTGAGTTAGGCCGATATTCGCGCCTGCGTTCTGGCTTAACACGGCTTTAATTCCCGCCTGCGTATGCTCTCCCGGACCGCAGCTCTGCCCTCCTCAGCAGGAACGGTAATCGGGATATATTTTCGGCCCAAGCGGCGTCGCCGCTTGGGTCTTTTTGTATGCGCAGGTCTGTGGCGACGACGACGCACCGAAACCCCGATGCGCGCAGCTTGCGGCCCCGTTCGCGGGGCGGCTACAGTGCGCTCACACCGCCAATCGCGCAGGGATGGGATGCAGCAGGTGATCGGTCTGAGACTGGGAATGGCGCTCGCGTGCAACGCGGTAGCGGCACCGAAAGGTGAGGCGCCCATGAACGTGAAGAAATCGTTCGCACAGCAACTCAGTACAATTCGTCAGCAGTTGGACGATGGCAAGACCTGTTCCGAACTCAGCAGAAAATCGCAGCAAGGTGGAAGCCGCGCTGTCGCGCATGGCGACGGTGCTCAATTCCTATCCCAACGTCGAGACGCTGCGCAAGGAAGACACGGTCGTGCTGTTCAACGATCAGGGAACGGTCAACACGCTGCTGTCCAAGGCGTCATTGGACAGCCGGCTGATCTGCAGGCGCGAAGCGGTCGCCGGATCGCTGCGCGCCACGACGTAATGCAAGACCGTGGCGGAACGCCGCCGCGACAACGAGGATGCGCAGGATCGATGCGGCGCAATCCAACTGGCAAGTACGACTGACGGGGTAAATGTTGGTGCGAATTCTAGTGATCGAAGACAACAGCGATATCGCTGCCAACCTGGGCGACTACCTCGAAGACCGCGGGCACACGGTGGATTTCGCCGCCGACGGCGTCACCGGCCTGCACCTGGCGGTCGTGCACGAATTCGATGCGATCGTGCTCGACCTCAACCTGCCGGGCATGGACGGCATCGAAGTGTGCCGCAAGCTGCGCAATGAAGCGCGCAAGCAGACCCCGGTGCTGATGCTCACCGCCCGCGACTCGCTGGACAACAAGCTGGCAGGCTTCGATTCCGGCGCCGACGACTACCTGATCAAGCCGTTCGCGCTGCAGGAAGTGGAAGTGCGGCTCAACGCGCTGTCGCGCCGCGGCAAGGGCGTGCACACCCGCGTACTGGAGACCGGCGACCTGGAATACAACCTGGACACGCTGGAAGTGCGGCGCCAGGGCAAGCTGCTGCAGCTCAACCCGACCGCGCTGAAGATCCTGCAGTCGCTGATGGAAGCCTCGCCTGCGGTGGTGACCCGGCAGGAGCTGGAAACCCGCGTGTGGGGCGAGGAACTGCCGGACTCGGACTCGCTGCGCGTGCACATCCACGGCCTGCGCGCGGTGGTGGACAAGCCGTTCGAGGTGCCGATGATCCAGACCCGCCACGGCATCGGCTACCGCATCGCCGCGCCCGATGCCTGAAGCTGGAGAGTTGCCGCGGGCGGTGCGGCGGCGCGGACGCTACCGCCGCCGCCTGCGCAGCCGCATCATCCTGTCCTTCGTGCTGTTGGGCTTCGGCCTGACCGCACTGTTCGCGTTCGCCACCAACTGGGCGCGCGCGCGGGTGGAGAACCAGCTGGTCGAAGACGTGATGAATCGCAATATCGACGCTTTCGCCCAACGCTTCTATTCTGACCGAAGTCGCAATCCGGATCTGCCAGTCCAGCAGATTCGCGCATTTGTGTTCACCCGCGACAAGTTCGACCGTGTGCGGCAGGAGCGCCCTGATTGGGCGCGACTCCCTAACGGCAACCACAACATTGTCGGACTGGACGAACATGGAGACCCGTTCGCCTACAAGCTGGCGGTGCGCAAGACAGATAGCGAGTGGTTTTTCCTCGCATATGACATGACGCAAACGCTGCGTAGCGAAGTTCAACTCAAGCGCGCACTTTTGCTCTCGGTGCTGGTGTTCAGTGCGCTGTCGCTGGTGATCGGTTGGTGGTCGGCGTCGCGGGTGATGCGCCCGGTTTCCGATCTGGCTGCGCGGCTGCGCGCCTACCGCGGCAGCAGCGATCCCAAGCCGCTGGCGCCGCATTTCCCCGACGACGAGGTCGGCCAGCTGGCCGAAGCGCTCGACGACTACTCGGCCCGGCTCACAGAGGTCGTGCAGCGCGACCGCGAGTTCAACGCCGACGTCAGCCATGAGCTGCGTACGCCGCTGGCGGTGATCCGCGGCGCCACCGAACTGCTGCTGACCCGTCCCAATCTCGACGAGAAGGTATTGCAGCGCCTACAGCGCATCCAGCGCGCCGAACAGCAGTGCAGCGACCTGATCGGTTCGTTGCTGCTGCTGTCGCGCAACGAGCGCGGGCAGGGCCACAGCAACGTGGCCAAGGTCGCCGAGCAATTGATCGAGTCGCATCGCGCGCAACTGGGCGGCAAGCCGCTGCAGTTGCTGCTGGAAGGCGAACGCAACCTGACCATCGACGCGCCGGAGTCGGCGCTGTCGGTGGCGCTGGGCAACCTGATCGGCAACGCGGTCAAGTACACCCAGG
Source organism: Xanthomonas translucens pv. translucens DSM 18974 (assembly GCF_000331775.1). Next base: position 13,547 of record NZ_CAPJ01000260.1, on the reverse strand, counting down.
AAGGACAGGTGGTGGTGCGGGTGTTAAGCGATGCGGTGCAGGTGATCGACTCCGGCCCCGGCCTCAGCGCGGAAGACGCCGCCAAGCTGTTCCAGCGCGGCTACCGCGGTACCCACGCTGGACACTCGCAGGGCGGCGGCATCGGTCTGTCGATCGTCAGCCGGCTGTGCGACCTCTACGGCTGGCAGGTCAACGTGCGCCCGGGCGCCTCCAAGGGCGTGGTGGCGACACTGTGGTTCAGGCCGGCATGACCGAGCTCGGACGAGCGCCGGCTTCTGTAGGAGCGGCTTCAGCCGCGACCGGGCTTCACCAGTAAGATCCGGTCGCGGCTGAAGCCGCTCCTACAAAAAACGCATCGCCGGGTCGGAACTACTTATGCGATCTTCGCCGCCGCCAATGCGCGGTACTGCCGATCCAGCGCATCCGCCGCGTCCTGCAACCGCTCGGCATCGCCATCGTTCACCACCACATCGTCGGCGATCGCCAGCCGCGCCGCGCGCGTGGCCTGCGCGGCGATCATCCGCTGCGCCAACTCGGCGGTGATGCCGTCGCGCTGCATCAGGCGCGCATGTTGCGTCGCCTCGGGCGCATCGACCACCACGATCCGGTCCAGCCACGGATACGCGGCGCGCGCGCCGACTTCGGTCAACAGCGGGATCGCCGCCACGGCATAGGGGCTGGCGGCCTCGCGGCAGGCTTGCTGCAGCAACGCGCGGATCGCCGGATGGGTGATCGCCTCCAGGTCGCGGCGCGCCACGGGATCTTCGAAGATGCGCTGGCGCAACGCGGCGCGGTCGAGGCTGCCGTCCTCGCGCAGAAGTTGCGTGCCGAAATGGATCACGATCTGCGCAAGCGCCGGATGCCCCGGCGCGACCACCGCGCGGGCGGCCACGTCGGCATCGGCCACCACGATGCCCTTGGCCTCGAAGCGGCGGCTCAGCGCGCTCTTGCCGGAGGCTACGCCGCCGGTGAGGCCGACGATGAAATCGCTCACCGCGCCGCTCCGCTCAGCGCAACCCGGACCAGCGCATGTAGGTCTCGATGATTTCCGTACCCCAGAAGAACACGATCCAGCCGGCAATGGCCAGATACGGGCCGAACGGAATGGGCGTGGCCCGGTCGCGGCCCTTGGCCGCCAGCCAGATCGAGCCGAGCACCGCGCCGACCAGCGAGGAGATCAGGATCGTCGGCAGGATGCCCTTCAGCCCGCACCAGGCGCCGATGGCCGCCAGCAGCTTGAAGTCGCCATGGCCCATGCCTTCCTTGCCGGTGATCTGCTTGAACAGCCACCACACCGACCACAGCGACACATAGCCGACCGCCGCGCCCAGCAGCGCCGGCTTGGCCGGCATGTACAGATTGTCCATGCTGCCGACCAGGCCCAGCCACATCAGCGGCAAGGTCAGCTGGTCCGGCAACAAGCGGGTGCGCAGGTCGATCCCCGACATCGCCACCAGGAAGCAGCTGAACACGATCGCGCCGAACCCCTGCCAGCCGAAGCCGAAGCGCCAGACGCTGGCGGCCACCAGCAGGCTGGTCAGCATCTCCACCAGCGGGTACTGGATCGAGATCGGCGCATGGCAATGCCGGCACTTGCCGCGCAGGGCCAGCCAGCTGAACAGCGGGATGTTCTCGAACCAGGACAGCTTGTGCTTGCAGTGCGGGCAGTGCGACGGCTCGACCACGATCCCGGGCGGCGGCGGATCGTAGAGGTCCGGCAGCTCCAGGATCTCGCGCGAATCGCGCTTCCACTGCCACTCCATGCGCTTGGGCAGGCGCAGGATCACCACATTGAGGAAACTGCCTACCAGCAAGCCCAGCCCCGCCGCCGCGGGAAAGCCGAGGCCGGGGTGTTGATCGAGAAATGCCATTAATGCTTATCCAACGACGGAGGCCAGCTTGAAGATGGGCAGATACATGCCGACGACCATGCCGCCGACGATGGTACCAATGAACACCATGATCAGCGGTTCTAGCAGGCTGCTCAACGCATCGACCGCATTGTTCACTTCCTGCTCGAAGTACTCGGCCACCTTGAACAGCATCGCATCCAGCGCACCGGCTTCTTCGCCGATGGCGGTCATCTGGATGACCATGTGCGGAAACAGGTTGGCCTGTTTCATCGCCACATTGACCGGGTAGCCGACCGACACGTCGTCGCGCATGCGCAGCACGGCTTTCTCGTAGACGCTGTTGCCGGTGGCGCCGGCGACGATGTCCAGCGCTTCCACCAACGGGACGCCGGCGCGGAAGGTGACGCCCAGTGTCCGCGAGAAGCGGGCCACGGAGCTGTTGTGCATGATCTGGCCGATGATCGGCACCTTCAGGATCAGTCGGTCCATGCCGTGCTGCATCGACGGCGAGCGCTTGTAGGCGAAGACGAAGCCGACGATGCTGCCAACCAGCACGATCAGCAGGAGCCACCAATAAGCCACCATAAAGCGTGAAGCGGCGACGATCATCTGAGTGAATGCGGGTAACTCCGCGCCAAACCCTTTGAAGACATCCTCGAATTGCGGGACCACCCACACCAGCAAGATCGAGCTGACCAGGAGCGCCACGGCCATGACCGCGGCCGGATAGAACAAGGCTTTCTTGATCTTGCCCTTCAGCGCCTCGGTGTTTTCCTTGTAGGTGGCTACCGTCTCCAGCACGGTTTCGAGTACACCGGCGCCTTCGCCGGCCTTGACCAGGTTGCGGTAGAGCTCATCGAACTGGACCGGATGCTTGCTGATCGCTTCATAGAGCGACGAGCCGCCTTCGATGTCGGTGCGGACCTGGCCCACCATCTTCTTCATGCGCGGGTTCTTGTGCCCGCTGCCGATGATCTCCAGCGATCCCACGATGGGGACACCCGACTTCATCATGGTCGCCATCTGGCGGCTGAAGAAGGCAATGTCCTTGGTGCTGATCTTGCTGCCGGCGGCGCCGAACAGGGGTTTGGGTTTCGGCTTGACCACCGACGGCGTGATGCCCTGGCGGCGCAATTCCGCACGCAGCAGGTTGGCGTTCTTGGCGGTCTGCTCGCCCTTCATCTTGATGCCGCGCTTGTCCGTCCCTTCCCAGACGAACGGGACCTGCTGGCTGGTATTGCGTGCGACGGGTTCTTTGGATACTGCGCTACGAGTTGCGGACATCAGCTGTACTCCCCGTCCAGCCATCCCCAGGCGGACACGCTCTGCATGGTATCGGTTTCCGCGGCGGCTGGCATCCGTGCCCCTGGCACAAAGCCGTCACCCGGTAGCAGGGGGGGGCAAAATTCTGTCGAAGTGACGCTGAGCGTCACTTTGCGACCTATTCCGGCACAGGGGAAGGCCCGTCGCAGATATCTTCTTTGCTCCTATCCGAGGGCATTCCATGAGGCATCATGCGCTCCGGGGAGCAGAGGGCGCGCGTGGGGAAGTTGGCACGCGGCCTGCTTGCATTACCCGCACGTGGCGCTCTGCCGCGCGGCGCTCGAGGGGTAGCAAGCTCCGCGGGCCGAGTGTCTGCCAACTTACACACCATCTCTAGGGGATTCACTATGAAGAAGCAACAGGGCTTTACCCTGATCGAACTGATGATCGTCATTGCGATCATTGCCATTTTGGCCGCCATTGCGCTGCCGATGTACCAGGACTATGTTGCCAAGTCACAGGTTTCGGCTGGTTTGGCCGAAATTACTCCTGGAAAAGTACAGGCTGAAACCCGTATCGCCGAGGGTAAGGCTGTTACGACGGCTCAGGCAGATGTTGGTCTGCAGTCCAGCACAAGTCGTTGTGATATCGCAGTAAGTGTTGATCCGAGTGGCGCGGCTACGCTGACTTGCACCCTTAAGGGCAATGCTCAGATCAATGGTCAGACCATTCAGTGGACGCGTGCGGCTGATACTGCAAATGGCAACACTGGTGTTTGGACCTGCACTACTGCTGTCGTGGAGAAGTTGCGTCCTGCAACTTGTGGTGCTACACCGAAAACCTAAATCTTAGTAAGTGTTGCAAAGGCCCGCCTTCTGGCGGGCTTTTGCTTTTTTGAAAGGAGTTCTTTGGAACAAAGTGTACAGAGTAAATATCCGTTTGAACTCCGCTGTTCAAGCGGTCGCCGATTTCTTCCGTCGCCCCGATGGCTGGACACACACCCGGCGATTCAGCGTTCGCGCTGCCATGGCTTGAAGCACGGATGGCCGAGCGCGCGTTCCTGTTGAACATGCAGGCGAATGGCGTGCAACTATTCGCCGGTGACGCCTTGATTCAGCCACTGGCGATAGCTGGTGGCTCGGCCTGCCGGGTCGGCGCCGAGTGCAAGATAGGCCGGACGCGGCGAAAGGGTGGGGTTGGCTGCGATTCGCAGGCTGAAACGCGCGCTGGACCACTGGTCATCCTCTGCCGCAGTGGTCATGGCGGCCCGGACGGGATTGAGTTCGATGTAGCGATGAACCCTCAGCAGGTAGCGCTCCAAATCGACGATGCAGGACTTGAAGCGTCCTTCCCACAAGGTGCCGGTACGCCCATGCTTGCGATTGAATACCGGCACATAGCGCTGCCCCAGTCCCCGCATCGCAGCCGATAGCCGCCCAGGTGCCGGTGGCGTCAGCAGCAACTGCACATGGTTGTGGCCGAGCGCGCATCGAACGTTGAACCTGCCTCCCAGGTTGCCGTTCCCGCGGGACGTGCGGGAACGACCGATGCGTTATTCTTGCCCGGGTAGCCTAGGGGGCCATATGAACGCTGTGACATCCGCCAATCTTGTCGGCATCACCGGCATCGCGCGCCGCCTGGTTCAGGATGGCGCGCTCGAGGAAACGGCTGCGCGGACCGCGATGGCGCATGCCGCCGAGGCCAAGATCCCGCTGCCGCAGTGGTTCTCGGACAAGAAGCTGGTCACCGCGGCGCAGCTGGCCGCCGCCAATGCGCTGGAGTTCGGGATGCCGTTGCTGGACGTGTCGGTGTTCGATGCCAGCCAGAGCGCGATGAAGCTGGTCAGCGAGGAGCTGTTGCACAAGTACCAGGTGCTGCCGCTGTTCAAGCGCGGCAACCGTCTGTTCGTCGGGATGAGCAATCCGACCCAGACCCGGGCGCTGGACGATATCAAGTTCCATACCAATTTGACGGTCGAGCCGATCCTGGTCGATGAGGACCAGATCCGCCGCACCCTGGAACAGTGGCAGGCGAGCAACGATGCGATCGGCGATGCGCTGGGCGACGACGACGAGGCCATGGGCAGGCTCGAGGTCGGTGCCGGCGACGAGGACATGGGCAGCGGCGTCGATACCGGCGTCGATGCCAAGGGCGACGATACGCCCGTGGTCAAGTTCGTGAACAAGATGCTGGTCGATGCGATCCGCCGCGGCGCGTCGGATATCCATTTCGAGCCGTACGAGGACGATTACCGGGTGCGCCTGCGCATCGATGGCCTGCTCAAGAGCGTGGCCAGGGCGCCGGTCAAGCTCAACCAGCGCATTGCGGCGCGGCTCAAGGTGATGTCGCAGCTGGACATCGCCGAGAAGCGCGTGCCGCAGGACGGACGCATCAAGCTCAACCTGTCCAAGAGCAAGCAGATCGATTTCCGCGTCAGCACGCTGCCGACCTTGTTCGGCGAGAAGATCGTGCTGCGTGTCCTCGACGGCAGCGCGGCCAAGCTGGGCATCGACAAGCTCGGCTACGAGCCGGAGCAGCAGAAGCTGTTCCTGGATGCGATCCACAAGCCGTACGGCATGGTGCTGGTGACCGGCCCGACCGGTTCGGGCAAGACGGTGTCGCTGTACACCGCGCTGGGTATCCTCAACGACGAGACCCGCAACATTTCCACCGCCGAGGATCCGGTGGAAATCCGCCTGCCCGGGGTCAACCAGGTGCAGCAGAACAACAAGCGCGGCATGACCTTCGCCGTGGCGCTGCGCTCGTTCCTGCGCCAGGATCCGGACATCATCATGGTCGGCGAGATCCGTGACCTGGAGACCGCCGAGATCGCGATCAAGGCGGCGCAGACAGGCCACATGGTGCTGTCCACGCTGCACACCAACGATGCGCCGCAGACCATCGCGCGGCTGATGAACATGGGCATCGCGCCGTACAACATCACCAGTTCGGTGACGCTGGTGATCGCGCAGCGTCTGGCGCGGCGGTTGTGCAACAACTGCAAGCGCCCGACCCAGCTGCCGCACAATGCGCTGCTGGCCGAGGGTTTCAGCGAGGCGGAAGTGGCCGCCGGCATCCAGCTGTACGAGGCGGTGGGCTGCGACGAGTGCACCGAGGGCTACAAGGGCCGCACCGGCATCTATCAGGTGATGCCGATGAACGACGAGATCGCGGCGATCGTGCTGCAGGGCGGCAACGCGATGGACATCGCCCAGGCCGCGCAGAAGATCGGGGTCAAGGATCTGCGCCAGTCGGCGCTGCTCAAGGCACGCGCCGGCATCACCAGCCTGGCGGAGATCAATCGCGTGACCAAGGATTGAGTGCGGGCGTCAGCGAAATTCCGGATCGGCTTCTTGCGGATTGATCTGGTTGATGCATGCGTCGAACACCGTCTGCAGCGGAACATGATCGCAGCGGACGGCTGCAATGCAGGCTTGTACCCATTGGGTCGCGTCGATGCGTCGCCATGCAACGGCTAGTCCGTTGAGCAGCAGCCAGTGCTCGAAAAATAGGCGCTGGGTGCGTCCGTTGCCTTCCCGGAATGGATGCACCATGTTCAATTCGCCGTAGAACTCGGCGATCAGGCGGATCTGTTCGGGACGGGAGAGTGAGCCAAGATCGGTTGCATCGAGCGCACTCAGCAAGCGGTTGGTTTCAGGTTCGATACGGGCGCTGTTGCAGAATCTTGTCGTGCCCTTGGCGATGTCCACGGTTCTGAGCGTGCCTGCCCATTCATAGACTTCGTCGAACAATTGGCGATGCAGGCTGCATAGGTACGCGAGATCGAACGGTGGTGCGTCGATCTCTATGGTTTCGAGCGCAGTGGCAGCAAAAGCTGCTTCGGCTGCTTGCAATGTGTCCGGGTCGATGATGTTCAGCTTGTTTCTTAGAACACCGGTGCCGGGGTAGCAGGCAGGGTCGTCCGAAACCGCGTACTTGCTGCTCATCCGCGCAGCGCGGTCACCAGGTATTTCTTGCGCAGCGCGTCCTTACTGGGCAAGGGGGCAAGATTGTCCATCGCCGTGGCGGTGGTCTTGATGCCTTCCAGCCGTTGGCTGGCGGCGAAATTTTCCCGGCGGGTCGCGTGGTAGTGCAGAACGAGCGTCTCGCGCTTGAGCTTTTTCATGGCTGTTCCCTTCGGTGCCGTGCTTGCTGATTATACCGGACTGGGCAATGGGCCGGGATTCGGCCTTTGGCATTGGCGATGCGCAAGAGCGGAGCAGCGGCTCTTCGTTCTGGCCTTGATCCGAATTTTTTACTTGGGCCGAATTCAGGGGCGGGAATCTCAATCCCGATTCCCCATTTCTGGCGCTTCTACTCCATCCCCAGCTTCTTCAGTTTGTAGCGCAGCGCACGGAAGGTGATGCCGAGCTGGGCGGCGGTGCGGGTCTTGTTCCAGCGGTTCTCTTCCAGCGCCTTCTGGATCGCGGCGCGCTCGAGCTGTTCGATGTAGGAGGGCAGGGCCGAGGAGGTCGGGTCGATGTCGACCACGCCGGGCGGCAGTGCGGGCGTGGCTTCGGCCGCGGCGCGGGCGCTGTTGCCGGGCTGCGGCAGGTGCAGGTCGGCGGCGCTGATCTGGTCGTCTTCGGCCATTGCCAGGGCGCGCTCGAGGATGTTCTCCAGTTCGCGCACGTTGCCGGGGAAGGCGTAGCGGTTCAGCGCGTCCAGCGCCGACGGCGACAGCAGCGGGGTGGCCCGGCCATGGCTCTTGGCCAGCCGTGCCAGGATCGCCGCGGCCAGTTGCGGCAGGTCGCCGCCGCGGTCGCGCAGCGGCGGCACGCGCAGTTCGATCACGTTGATGCGGTAGTACAGGTCGTGGCGGAAGCGGCCGTCGGCGACCAGGTCGGCCAGGTCCTTGTGCGTGGCCGACAGGATGCGCACGTCGGTGGGCACCTCGATCGAGGCGCCGACCGGGCGCACCGATTTCTCCTGGATCGCGCGCAGCAGCTTGACCTGCATCGCCAGCGGCAATTCGGCCACTTCGTCCAGGAACAGGGTGCCGCCGTGCGCGGCCTGGAACAGGCCGGCCTGGTCGGCATGCGCGCCGGTGAAGCTGCCCTTCTTGTGGCCGAAGAATTCGCTTTCCATCAGTTCGGCCGGGATCGCGCCGCAGTTGACCGGCACGAACGGCCCGGCCGCGCGCGCGCCCTGCTCGTGGATGGTGCGCGCGACCAGCTCCTTGCCGACGCCGGACTCGCCGAGGATGTAGACCGGCGCCTGGCTGCGCGCGACCTTGGCGATGGTGGCGCGCAGCACGTCCATCGCCGCCGAGGCGCCAAGCAGGCGGCTGGCCTGTTCCGGCGGCGGTGCCGGCGGCGCGGCGCGTTCGCTGTTGTTGAGTTCCAGCGCATGCTTGACCAGGCCGCGCAGCACGTGCAGGTCCACCGGCTTGCTGACGAAGTCGAAGGCGCCGGCCTTCAGCGCTTCCACCGCCAGATCCATGCTGCCGAAGGCGGTGATCATCGCCACCGGCGTGCGCGGGTAGTGGCGGGCGATCTCGCTGACCAGTTCGATGCCGTTGCCGTCGGGCAGGCGCATGTCGGTGATGCACAGGTCGTAGGGATTGCTCGCCAGCAGTTCGCGGGCTTCGGCGAGGTTGGCGGCGGTGCTGATGCGCAGCCCCATCCTGCCCAGGGTCAACACCAGCAGTTCGCGGATGTCGCGTTCGTCGTCGACGACCAGGGCGCTTCGGGTTTCGTTCATGTGCGGAAAAGATAGCCCAGGTGCGAGGGGAGCGCCAAATCATCGGCGCGGCAGGGTGTTCGGTGACGTGCGTCTCAACCCGAGAGCATGGTGTGCGGGCCAGGCAAGGCCACGCGGAAGCAGGCGCCACCGGCCGGCACCGGAACGTATTCCAGGCGTGCCTGGTTGGCCCGGCACAGTTCGCGGGCGATATACAGGCCCAGCCCGGTGCCGTGCTCGGAGGTGGTGAAGAACGGGCGGAACAGCTGCGCGGCGACCGCTTCGGGAATGCCGGGGCCGCGGTCCATGACATCGACGATGGCATGGCGTTCCTGCATCGCCACGCGCAGCCGCACCCGCGCCGGTTCCTCCATCACCCGGCCGTACTTGAGCGCGTTGTGCACCAGCGCGCTGAGGATCTGGTGCAGGTGCTTGGGATCGACCAGCGCGTGCACCGGCTGCGGGGCCAGGATGGCTTCCAGGCTGTCGGTCTCGATCGACAGGGTCTGCCGGTATTCCAGCACGAAGCGGCGCACGAACACGCCCAGGTCCAGGTTCTCCGGATTGGAGCGCTCGCGCCGGGCCAGCCCCAGCACGCTCTCGACGATGCCGTTGGTGCGCTGGCACTGCATGTGGATGATCTGCAGCAGGCGGCGGTCGGTATCGCCGATCGCCGGCGACTCCTCGAGCAGTTGCGAGGCGTAGCTGATCGCGGCCAGGGGGTTGCGGATCTCGTGCGCCAGGCTGGCCGAGAAGCGGCCCAGCGCCGACAGGGTGAGGGATTCGGCGCGCCGCGACACCACCGTCGCATCGTCCAGGAACACCAGGGTCAGGTCGCCTTCCATCAGCAGCCGGGCGAAGCGCGGCTGCACCTCGGGCTGGTCCGGCGACAGCTGCAGCGGGGTTTCTTCCTGGTTCCAGCCGTTGCGCCAGCGCTGCAGCCGCTTGCCCAGTTCCGGCGCGGCGCTGAGCAGATCCAGGCGGCCGCTGGCGCTGTTGCCGTCGGCGTCGCCGAGCAGGGCCGAGGCGGCCTCGTTGGCCAGGGTGACGCGGTTCTGCGCATCCACCACCAGCACCCCGGTGCGCATGCGGCGGATGATCAACTCGTTGATTTCGTAGAGATTGGCCACTTCGGCGCCGCGCCGGTCGGCCAGCCGTTGGCTGCTGCGTGCGCGCTGCCCGATCTGGTAGCAGATGTAGGCCACCGCCAGGTAGCTGGTGGCGAACATGGCCAGTTCGGCCAGGCTGCGGGTGCTCTCGCCGCCGTCCAGCGAGGTCCACAGGTATTCCAGCAGGGTCGCCGCGGTGGCGCTCAGGGCGACGCCGAGGCCGTAGCGCAGCGGCAGCAGCATCGCCGCGGCGGCGACGTTGAACAGCAGCATCATCGCGATGCCGGCGCTGGCCGCTGGCAGCGCGTGCGCGGCCAGGGTGGCCGCGGCGATGTCCGCGGTCGCGCTGCAGAACACGATCGGGATCAGGTGGCGTTCGTTGCGGCCCCACAACAGCAGCAGCAGCGCCACCAGCAGGTAGGCGCCGGCCAGCCCGACCGCCAGTTGCGGGAACCGCGGCTCGCCGACCAGCACGCTCAACGGGCTGAACACCAGCGCGGCGATCAGCCCGGCCACCAGCACCCGGTACAGCGCGAAGAAATACAGTTCGCGGCGCGGGATGGACTCGATGCGATCGATGAGCGAGGCGCTTGTGGTCAAGCCGGACTCCAGCCAGGCGATGGACGGCGGGAGTATAGGGGGCGTGTCGTGCAATGCGATGGCAGGGGCGCGATCGGGGCGCTGGCTTCCTTGCGGAGGCGCCGTTTTGCGGGCGCCGGACCGGGATTTTTGCGCCGCCGCCCAGGGTCGGCCACAATATGCGGCCCGTGCGTACCATTCGGCCCCCATCCTAGGGCCCGGATCGCTGCGCGACGGTCGTTCCTTTTCCCACGGTGACGCATGAATTTCCACGAATACCAGGCGAAACAACTGTTTGCCGACTACGGCATCCCGGTCCCGGCCGGACGCGTCGCGTCCACGCCCGAAGAAGCTGTCGAAGTGGCCAATGCCCTGGGCAATGGCCCCTGGATGGTCAAGGCCCAGATCCATGCGGGCGGCCGCGGCAAGGCCGGCGGCGTGAAGTTCTGCAAGACCACCGACGACGTCAAGGCCGCGGCGGCCAAGATGCTCGGCACCTCGATGGAGACCTACCAGTCCGCTGGCGTGGCCCTGCCGATCGGCCTGGTGCTGGTCACCGAGGCCGGCGAGATCGCCAAGGAGCTGTACCTGTCGGTGCTGGTGGACCGCGGCACCCAGTCGATCACCTACATCGCCTCGTCGGAAGGCGGCGTAGACATCGAGCAGGTCGCCGCCGAGACCCCCGAGAAGATCCAGTCGCTCAACGTCAACTTCGTCGAAGGCCTGCAGCCCTACCAGGCGCGCGAGATCGGCTTCAAGCTCGGCCTCAACGCCAAGCAGGCCAACCAGCTGGCCAAGATCATGGGCGGCCTGTACACCCTGTTCAACGAAAAGGACCTGGCGCTGGTCGAACTGAACCCGCTGGCGATCCTGGACAGCGGCGACCTGTACGCGCTCGACGGCAAGGTCAACTCCGACGACAACGCCACCTTCCGCCACAAGGATCTGGCCGCCATGCGCGACAAGACCCAGGAAGACGAGGCCGAAGTGCGCGCCAGCGAGTACGACCTGAACTACGTGACCATGGACGGCAACATCGGTTGCATGGTCAACGGCGCCGGTCTGGCCATGGCCACCATGGACGTGATCGCGCTCAATGGCGGTGCGCCGGCCAACTTCCTGGATGTCGGTGGCGGCGCCACCAAGGAGCGCGTGACCGAGGCGTTCAAGCTGATTCTGTCCTCGGACAAGGTCAAGGCGATCTTCGTCAACATCTTCGGCGGCATCGTCCGCTGCGACATGATCGCCGAGGGCATCATCGCCGCGGTCAAGGAAGTGGACGTCAAGGTGCCGGTGGTGGTGCGTCTGGAAGGCACCAACGTCGAGGCAGGCAAGAAGCTGCTGGCCGACTCCGGCCTGGCCATCACCCCGGCCGACGACATCAACGATGGCGCCAAGAAGGTCGTCGCAGCCGTCGCTGCCTGAACCCACGAGACTAGGAAGAATTCATGTCTGTTTTGATCAATAAGAGTACGAAAGTCATCGTGCAGGGCTTCACCGGCCAGCAGGGGACTTTCCACGCGACCCAGATGGTCGAGTACGGCACCCAGGTGGTCGGCGGCGTGACCCCGGGCAAGGGCGGCACCACCCACATCGACCTGCCGGTGTTCAACACCGTGCGCGAAGCGGTCGACGCCACCGGCGCCGACGCGTCGGTGATCTACGTGCCGCCGCCGTTCGCGGCCGACGCGATCCTGGAAGCGGCCGCGGCCGGCATCAAGGTCATCGTCTGCATCACCGAAGGCATCCCGGTGCTGGACATGCTGCGGGTCAAGAACGTGCTGAAGTCGCACCCGGACGTGACCCTGGTCGGGCCGAACTGCCCCGGCGTGATCACCCCCGGCGAGTGCAAGATCGGCATCATGCCGGGCCACATCCACATGCCGGGCAAGATCGGCATCGTGTCGCGTTCGGGTACGCTGACCTATGAAGCCGTCAAGCAGACCACCGCTGCCGGCCTGGGCCAGTCCACCGTCATCGGCATCGGCGGCGACCCGATAAACGGCCTGAACTTCGTCGACTGCCTCAAGCTGTTCAACGAAGATCCGCAGACTCAGGGCATCATCATGGTCGGCGAGATCGGCGGCGACGCCGAGGAAGCCGGGGCCGAGTACATCAAAGCCCACGTCAAGAAGCCGGTGGTCGGCTTCATCGCCGGCGCCTCGGCCCCTCCGGGCAAGCGCATGGGCCACGCTGGTGCGATCGCTTCGGGCGGTTCGGGCACCGCTGCCGGCAAGTTCGCGGCAATGGAAGCCGCTGGCGTCAAGACCGTCCGTTCGCCGGGCGACCTGGGTGCGGCGATCGCTTCCCTGGTGAAGTAAGCGACACGCGGTCCGGTGTGCGGCGCGTGGCATGCCGCATGCGGGGGCCGTGCGCCGGCGGCGATGGTCGCCACCGGCGAGCGTCGAATCGGGCCCCGCGCAAGCGGGGCCTTTTTCGTTGCGCCATCGCCTGCGCTCGGCAGGCGGCGCGCGGGGGACGCGCGCACGGTCATGGACGCCGACGCCAGCCGGTATCCGGATGTGGGAGCGACTTCGGTCGCGGCAGGCCTTACCTGTCGCGCTCGTCGCGATCGAAGTCGCTCGCGGATTGATCCTGATGCTCGGATGCTGTTGGTGCAGTTGTGCCGGCCCAAGCCGATCACGGGCACCGGCGTCGCCTTCGCGCTGGATGCGGCCAGCGTCCGCGAACTGTGGTCGTTCGACGCCAGGATTTCGCGCGGCAAGCATTACAGCGATCCGGCCGCGCGCGGGGTGCGTTTCTGGCGCGACGCGCAGGCCGTGACGGCGCGTGCCGCGAGCGCATCGTGTTCGGCTCCATGGACGCGCGGCTGATCGCGTTGGATGCGGCCGATGGCCTGGCCCTGTGCCGGCTTCGGCACTGCCGGCAGCATCGACCTGAGTGCCGGGATCGACGTGCAGGATAGGCCCAAGGATGCCTGGGCCAACTATGCGGTGACCTCGCCGCCGGTGGTGGCTGGCGATGTGCTGGTGGTGGGTAGTTCGATCGGCGACAACCGCGGGCATGCGCTGGAGCAGGGCGTGGTGCGCGGCTACGACGC
>NZ_CAPJ01000261.1 GCF_000331775.1 Xanthomonas translucens pv. translucens DSM 18974 | reverse complement strand
GGTAACCGTAAGCACGCATGGCCGGCCGGCCGCCGTGCCGGACACTGCCCATGCGTTCGGCGCTGCGACGGCGGGCGTCACTGCGCGCCGGGTTGCGTCTGGGGCAGCAGGTGGTGCCGCGCGACCTGGATGCGCGGATAGCGCCACGGATCGGACCCAGGCACGGCGCGGCCGCGGCGGGTGGTGGTCGCGGCGACATAGCCGGCCTCTTGCACGGTCGCGGCGACGCGCGCGCCCACGTCGCCATATGGGTAGCAGAACTGGGTGACCGGTTCGCCAAGCAGATCCTCCAGCGCGCGTTTGCAGCCGCCGATCTCCTCGCGCAGCGCGGCATCGCTGCATGCGGTCAGGCGCGGATGCGAGCACGTGTGCGCGCCGACTTCGGACGGCTCGGCACGATCGTGCAAGGAAGGGTGCGCTGCATTAGCGCGCGCAAACCTTTCGCCGGCCTGTCGTATGCGCCGGCAGCAGCGCGGACGTTGCGCGCGCGTCGCCTGGTTGCGCTGCGCGCCACCGCGGTATGCTCGGGTGCCCCTGTGCAGGAGCGCTGCCGATGCCCGATGACCCCAGCGCCACGGCGTGGCGCGATCTGCGCCTGCGCATCGACGGGATGCAGCTGCGCCGTTGGCGCGGCGACGATCTGGAAGCGCTGCTGCGCCATGCCGACGATGCGCAGGTGGTGCGCGGCCTCAGCGAACGTTTTCCGCATCCCTACACCCGTGCCGACGGCGAGGCATTCCTGAGCGGACGCGTGGTGGATCTAGGGCATCCGCTGCTGGCGATCGAGATCGACGGCGAGGCCTGCGGCAGCATCGCCCTGCGTCCCGGGCGCGGCGAGCGCGCGCATGTCGCCGAACTCGGCTATTGGCTGGGGCGCCGCTACTGGGGCCAGGGGCGGATGACGCGGATCGTCGCCACGTATCTGGACTGGGCGATCCCAGCACTGGGATTGCTGCGCATCGAAACCAGCGTGTTGGACAGCAACCCGGCCTCGGTGCGGGTGCTGGAGAAGAACGGCTTCGTCCACGAAGGCATCCGCCGCGGCGCGCTGCGCAAGCAGGGGCGCTTGCACGATCTGCACCTGTTCGGCCGCCTGCAGGCGCCTTAGTGCGGCGCGGCGTAGCGCCGCTGCTGATGCACGCGCGGATGCGGGTTTCCGGCACGCCATGCGGCTGGCGAGGGCGCATGGTCGTGGTCGCGGGTGCCAGCAGCCTCCAGGGCCGGCGCGCGCCGCCCGCGTGACGCGGAGGCCTCTGTGACGGGCGATCGCATGCGGACGGTTCGCCGGTGCGCCTGCCGAGATGGCGGGGCTTGCAACTTGCGCCTGTCGCGTGTCGGTACAGCGCTGGCCGTTGTTGTGGTATCGCGCGACTTCAAGCGGACACAGCGGTTGCCGCCTTCGGCGAGCGCGGCCGTGGCATTTGTCTACGGTTTGTTTCGCATGGGCGTGACCCCGATTGCGAAGTTGTCGTGACGGTATCTCGATTTGCGGAAGTTGTGCTGAATTAGCGCGTTTCAACGCGTATTCGGCCAATCCTTCCTTTCGCGCTTTCGCCACCCTTCGCGGCGCCAGCCGTGTGCGCGCTCGGCCACGAGGACATGCGTGGCCGTTGCGATCGCGACACCTCATTTGGCAATCGCTGGTTATCGAAACAATGACTTTTCAACGGAGAGAACAGAATGAAGAACACACGCCTGACCTGGTCCGGCCTCATCTGCCTCGCGGGCCTGTCTTGCGCGGGTCTGGCGATGGCCGACAACGCGCGACACGGCATGGGCGCCATGTTGCCGAAGCTGCGGCAGCCGGTGACCATGCCCGAGGTGAGCGCCGCGAACATCGCGTCGGCACCGCCGAGCAGCGTCGACCTGAGCCCCTGGGCGGTGGAGATCGGGAATCAGGGCGCTGTCAACTCATGCGTGGGGTGGACCGTCGCCCATGACCTCGCCGGTTGGTATGCCAATTTCAATGGGAAAAGCGTCAACCTGTTCGCCCCGATGTACGTCTATTCTCAGATCAACGGCGGCGTCGACGGGGGGGCTGATCCGATGGACGCGTTTCGTCTCTCGGTCAATCAGGGGATCGATACCGAGCAGGATTATTTCCAGGGCAACTACGACTGGAATGATCTGCCGACCGACGCCGAGCGCGCGAATGCGGCAAGATTCAAGCCGCAGTTGTTCAAGGACTATACCGTGCTGTTCTCCGACGGCAACGCCAACGGCGGCAGTGCGCTCAGCAAAGCGCTGAAGGTGGCGCTGGCGAATTATCAGCCGGTCGCGATCACCCTTCCGGTGCGCCCCGGATTCGACAATATGTCCCCCAGCAATCCGGTCGATAAAGACAGCAGCGGCACGATCCGGGCCTATCATGAAGTTTTGGCGGTCGGCTACAACGCCGATGGATTGCTCATCCAGAACCACTGGGGCACCGAATGGGGCAACGACGGCTACGGCATCCTCGCCTGGAGCGTGGTGGAGCACGATGTCAATCAGGCAATCGTCGCCACAGCGAATCATTGAAGTGAATGCCAAGGCTGGCGCATTGCGCACCGGAGCAACGTGCTGAGTACACGCTGTGCATGCTGGATACGGAAGGGCCGGCGCAGGCACGATCCTTCCGTCCGGTCGGTCATGTCGGAGCCGTGATCGGGAGCAGTTCTGCGCTGTCTTGTGCGGAAGAATCATGCCGGTTCGGTGAGCATTCGTGCGGCGGTTTGCCACGAGCACGATTCCTATCCCGTCTCGCCGCGCATTTGCATGCGGCAGGATCACGCGAGCTGGTTGAGCGCCATGCATCCTTCGGAACTACATAGCCGAGACCAACCTCAGCTACATCAACGGCAACCGCCGCCGTCCGCTCAGCGTGCTGGTGCTGCGCCTGGGCATCCTCGGCAGGGTGGTGTTCGGCGCGTTCCACGACGCCAGGCTGGCGTGGTCGCTGAGCGACATCGGCGTGGGCTTGATGGCCTGGCTCAACATCATCGCCATCCTGATCCTGATCCTGATCCTGCAGACGCCGACGCTGCTGGCGCTGCGCGACTGCGAGCGGCAGAAGAGCGGGCCTTGACCCGGTGTTCGATCCGCTGCCGCTGGGCATCAAGAACGCCGATCTGTGGCGTGAACGTCTGGTGCCGCCCGCGCCGTGCGGCGAATGAGCGCCACGCCGCCGTGCATGCCCTGATGACACCGTTGCCGGCCTGTGGCCGGCAACGGCGTCATGCCCTTGGGACAGAACGCGATCAGTAGAAGATCGTCGCCGAGGTGGAGGTGGTTTGCACATCGTAGTCGCACTGCACGTCGTATCCGGAGCTGAAGTCCAGCGTGCCCCATGGCGGCGACCGCACGCGGTTCAGTTGGTAGTCGTACACGCCGATGTTGGTGAACCTGATGCTGCCTTCCGGCGGGTACTGGTCGCAACTGTCAAGATTGTATACCTCCAGCGCGCCGCCTATCACCAGGTGCAAGTCCGAATCGATGTCGTACGTGGTGCTGAGGCGTACGCTCTGGCCAGTGGTGAGGTTGCGCGTGTCCACGTTCCAGTCATAGCACGGGCTACCGGTGCCGCAGGTGGCATAGGTGTCGCCTACGATCTGATCGCCTGTCTTTGCCTGAATATAATCGCTGTACCATACCGTGCCTTCCTGGCAGCAGTTCCAGCTGCTCAGATCCCAGCCGTTGTTTTCGCCGCGGTAGCCCAGTACCGGCTGCAGGATCATCGGATCATTGCTTTGCAACCCCGGGAAGAAGTACACCGTCTGTTGCGCCACGTTGGTCGGGTTCTGCGGCACTGTCCAACTCGCCACGATGCGTCCGAGCGGCGTGCCGGTGCGGTAGCCGGCGACCTTTAGATAGCCTTTGGAGATCGACGCCGGCATATAGCCGTTGGAGATCGACGCCGGCACCGAGCGGCGAGACCTCGATGCTGCCAGCGCCGCATTGCCACGGACCTGCTGGCCATCGATGCCGCGTCCGTCGGGTCGCACCCGGGTGCCGTTGGGAGTGAAGTTGTCCTGGGTACAGGCCTGCGCCTGTTCGCGCGTGCCATTGGCGTGTTGCAGGCCGCCGTCCTTGAGGAGGCGCTCGCCGTTGTGGACTTGGCGCACGCAGGCTGGTGGGAAGTAGCCGAACGGGGTCTGCACGTAGTCGTCGGGGATGCCGGCAGGTTTGTGCTCGGCGGGCAGGGCGCCGACCCGCGCCAGACGCACATCGGGCGAGGATGTCTGCGCCAGCGCGGTGGCGCTCAGGCCTATCAGGGGCAGCAACAGCAGCAGCGCGGCGCAGGCGCGGCGGCGTGCCGCCGAGGGCGCGGTACGTGGATCGAAGTGCATGGAATCGCCTTATCGTGAAAATGCGGAAAGTGCTTCGGAAGCCGGCGTATTGCGTCCGGCATGCGCGCGTGCGCGCCGGATCGGGGCTGCCGAATTCCGGTGAGCGAAGCGGATGGGGCGGGCGTTGGGCGTCTCGATAAGACCTGCCTGGAGGGCTGAAGGAGCGGCGACGATGAATCATGCATGGCGCGCGTTATTGTTGTATCTCTGCGCGTGAATTTGCGAATTCCGCATAATGCGCAGCCATGGAGAGCTGCTTCACGATCGGGCTGGCGAGGCGTTTGCGTTTCGTGTAGTGCGGCGTAGACAAGTGTCGGCACGCGATCGGCATACCCGGGGCAGCCGGCGGCGCCCGAATGAGCGAAAATCCCCCGAGCGCGCCGACCTGGCGCGCGACCCGCGCGTTTTCCAGGAGACTTCCCATGCGTCATGCCCTTCGTTCCTGCTGCGCCATGGGGGTGCACCGATGACCTCGCCCTGGGGCAAAAGCCCGCGCGGCCCGCGTCCACCCGCGCCGCCCGAACGCGTCGCGCCGGTGCCGCGCGCGGCCGACGCCAATCGCGGCGAGCTGCGCTTGTACGGCCTCAACGCGGTGCGCGCGGTGTACGCGCGGCGTCCGGAGGCGATCCGCAAGCTGTACCTGGCCGAGGCGCGGATTCCGGCGCTGCAGCCGCTGCTCAAGTGGTGCGCGGCCAATCGCGTCGGCTACCGCGTGGTGGACGAAGTCGATCTGAACAAGCTCGCGGCCAGCGCGCACCACGAGGGTGTGGTCGCCGACGTGGTGCGCGCCGAACCGTTGCCGCTGGCGGCGTGGCTGCAGACGCTGGCGCCGGGTCCGGCGCTGGCGTTGTGGCTGGAC
>NZ_CAPJ01000262.1 GCF_000331775.1 Xanthomonas translucens pv. translucens DSM 18974 | reverse complement strand
GCCGCTCGCGCAGGTCCGGATACAACGCAATCGGGGCAGGGCTCACGGCGGTCGCAACACAGGAAGCAGGAGGAGGCCGTGACCGTAGCGCCGGCTTATAGCCTTCGGAAATGACTTCATGCAGCTGCCAGATAGCTTTCGGTTATAAGGTGAGAGGCCCATTTCCACTACAGTCGTGGCTGCTCCCGCCAGGCGCCGCCTCGCCCTCGCTCCGATGACGCTGACCCAACTCCGCTACCTCGTCGCCATCGCCGATGCCGATCTCAACATCACCCTGGCGGCGGCGCGCGTGCACGCCACCCAGCCGGGATTGTCCAAGCAGCTCAAGCAGCTGGAGGACGAACTCGGCTTCCTGCTGTTCGTGCGCAAGGGCCGCAGCCTGGAGACGGTGACCCCGGCCGGCCGCGAAGTGATCGAGCGCGCCCGCGCGGTGCTGTCCGAAGCCAACAACATCCGCACCTACGCCGCCAACCAGCGCCGCGAGAGCCAGGGCCAGCTGACCCTGACCACCACCCACACCCAGGCGCGCTTCGTGCTGCCGCCGGCGGTGGCGCAGATCAAGTTGGCGTATTCGCAGGTCAGCGTGCACCTGCAGCAGGCCGCCGAGAGCGCGGCGCTGGACCTGCTCAGCCAGGGCGATGCCGACATCGCCATCGTCAGCACCGCCGGCAGCGAGCCGGGCGCCGGTATCGCGGTGCCGCTATACCGCTGGCGGCGGCTGGTGCTGGTGCCGCGCGGGCATGCGCTGGACGTGCCCAAGCGGGTGCCGGACATGGCCGCGCTGGCGGCGCAGCCGCTGATCAGCTACGAATCCTCGATCCGCTCCGGCTCCTCGCTGCAGCGCGCCTTCGCCCGGCTCGGGCTGGAGCCGAGCATTGCCTTGACCGCGCTCGACGCCGACCTGATCAAGACCTACGTGCGCGCCGGCCTCGGCGTCGGCCTGCTTGCGGAGATGGCGGTGCATGCCGGCGATACCGACCTGCGCGCCTGGCCGGCGCCGCCGGAGATTCCCGAATGCATCGCCTGGGCGGTGCTGCCGCGCGACCGCGTGCTGCGCGACTACGCGCTGGAACTGGTGCACGTGCTGGCGCCGCAGATCGACACCCGCGACCTGCGCCGGGTCATGGAAGGCAACCAGGAACCGGACTGGCCGACGCCGCCGACCTGGGAAGCGCTGACCCAGACCATCACCAGCTGAGCGGCGACGCTACGGCGTCTTCGCTGCGCCTGGCGCTGGCCGCTCCGGTCGGGCGATCTGCGCATCGCGCTCGCCGCCGGCGCCGCGCAAGCGGCGCGCTTCTCGCTGCGGGCGGTTGCCGCGCCGTCAGGGCTTGCCATTGCCATCGTGGCGCGCGGCCGTTACGGTGCGCGCTCTTTTACCCGCAACAAGGATGTCCATGCACCCCGTCCTCCAGCAGAACCTGTTCTTCGTCAAGGAGCAGGTCGGCATGTTCAAGGCCGCCAACAACTACGACGTGTTCGATCCGCAGAGCAACCAGCATGTGCTCCAATGTCGCGAGCCGAACCTGGGCATCTTCACCAAGATCTTCCGTTTCAGCGACTACAAGCGCATGACCCCGTTCCAGGTGGAAGTGCGCACGCCGAACGGGCAGAAGGTGTTGACGGTCAAGCGCGGCTTTTCGCTGTTTTTGTCCAAGGTCGAGGTGTTGGACGAGCACGATCGCCTGGTCGGTTCCTTCAGCCAGAAGTTGTTTTCCATCGGTGGCAAGTTCGACGTGCTCGATGCGCGCGAAAAACTGGTGTGCACGCTGCGCGGCAAATGGACCAGCTGGGATTTCCGTTTCGTGCAGGGCGAGCGCGAACTGGCGCGGGTGTCCAAGAAGTGGGCCGGGCTGGGCAAGGAGCTGTTCACCAGCGCCGACAACTACATGCTCGCGATCGACACTGCGCTGCCGGCCGAGGACGACGTGCGCATCCTGATCATGGCCGCGGTGCTGTGCATCGACATGGTGCTGAAGGAATAACCCGCATTGCCGCGCGCGCCACGACGCGCACGCGGTGCCGCCGCGCTCAGGCGTTCGGCGGCTTCGCCAGCGGCAGGGTCACCGAGAAGCGGCTGCCCTGGCCCGGGCGGCTGCGCACTTCGACGCTGCAGCCCAGCGTCTCGGCGGTGCGGCGCACGATCCACAACCCCAGGCCGAGGCCTTCGCTGCGCGGGTCGGCCTGGCGGAACGCCTGGAACAGGTGGCGCAGGCTGTCGCCGTCCATGCCGATGCCGCTGTCGATGATCTCCACCACCACCTGATCGCGCCGGCGCCGGCAGCCGATCAGCACCGCGCCGTGCTCGGTGTACTTGACCGCGTTACCGAGCAGGTTGCCGAGCAACGTGGCCAGCAGCGTGGCGTGGCTGCGCACGCGCAGCGTGGTCGGCACGTAGCGCAGCCGCAGCCCCTTGGCCGCGGCCTGTGGCCGCCAGGTGTCCAGGATCTGGCCGAGCAGGTCGGCCAGGGCCACGTCGCGCAGCACCGGCAGGCTGTGCTCGCCGTCGGCGACCGCGCTGGCGGCGAGCTCGTCCAGGCCGCTGGCGACCTGGTTCAGCGCCTTGCGCGCCTCGTCCAGCGGCACGCCGCTGACCGCATCGAGCTGGCGCTGGACCTTGGCCAAGGCATAGGAGGCGGTGCGCAGCGGCGTTTTCAGGTCGTGGCCGGCGATGGCCAGCAGGCGGCTGCGGTAGTGGTTGGATTCCTGCGCCACGGCCAGCGCCTTGCGCAGTTCCAGCTGCGCCATCGCCTGCCGCGCCAGCGCGCGCAGCGCTTCGATCTGCTCGTAGGTCAGCTGCCGCGCGCGCCGGTCGAGCACGCACACGGTACCCAACGGCAGGCCGTCGGAGGTCTTCAGCAAGGCGCCGGCGTAGAAATGCAGGCGTTCGGCGCCGGTGACCAGCGGGTTGCAGGCGAAGCGCGGATCTTCGCGCGTATCCGGCACCAGCAGCAGGTCGTCCTCGAGCAGCGCGTGCGCGCAGAGCGAGGTCGCCAGCGGGGTTTCCCGGGTGCCTAGGCCGATCTCGCTCTTGAACCACTGCCGTTCGCTGTCGATCAGATTGACCACCGCGATCGGGGTCTGGCAGATCATCGCGGCCAGGCGGGTGATGTCGTCGAACGCCGGTTCGCGCGGCGTGTCCAGGATCGCGTAGCTATGCAGCGCGTCCAGACGCAGCGCTTCGTTGCCGGGCTTGGCGGCGCAATAGATCGGGCCGGCAGCGGATGCGACGGAAGACATGCGAACGGCTCGGCGGCGGTGAGTGGCTCAGTTTATGGTAACGAGCACACATTTCAATGACGCCTTCTTCACGCTGACGCAACGCTTGCAGGCGCCACGGCGCCCGCCGCCGCCAGGGAATCGATGCCTGGCAGCCGTTCGCTGTAGCCGTCGACCAGGGATGGTGCCAGCTCGCGGGTGAGCAGGGTGAACCTGAAACGTGTGCGCAACGCGCCGTACCGCAGCAGGATGTGTGGCGTGGGCCGGGCCCGGCTTCGGCAGCTCGGACAGCTCAACCGACCCGGCGGCCGTCCGCATCGATCAGCGCTTCGCCATTTTCTTTGGCGAAGGCGCCGCGCTGCGGCGAGGGCAGGATCTCCAGCACCGTTTCTGAAGGCCGGCACAGGCGCGTGCCCAGCGCGGTGACCACGATCGGCCGGTTGAGCAGGATCGGGTGTTGCAGCATCGCGTCGAGCAAGGCGTCGTCGCTCAGCGCGGGGTCGTCCAGGCCCAGTTCGGCGTAGGGCGTGCCTTTCTGCCGGATCGCCTCGCGCAGCGGGATGCCCAGTGCCGCGATCAGCGCCTGCAGGGTGGCGCGGTCCGGCGGAGTCTTCAGGTAGTCGACCACGCGCGGTTCCGCGCCGCTGTTGCGGATCAATCCCAGCACAGTGCGCGAGGTGCCGCAGGCGGGGTTGTGGTAGATCGTGATGGCGCTCATCGGGGGCGCTCGGTGCGATAGCGCGCGCAAGGCTGCACGGTGTGGTCGGTGTCCATCGTTTCGATGATTCCAGAAATGACGCAATGAGGCCAGCGCGTGGCTCCGCTCCGCAAACGATAACGGGCGCATCGCTGCGCCCGCCGAGTGGAGCCGTTGCGCGGCGCTCAGGTCGGCATGTCCTCGATCTGCAGGTACACCAGGGTCTGGTTGAGCAACTGGTAGGCCACTTCGCCGAAGGTCACCGGTCCGATCAGTTCGCCGGTGCGCTTGCCCTCCAGCTCCGAGTACAGGAAGTTGAGGATGCAGTTGCAGCTGAATTCTGGGCTGCGCACCGTCTGCGGCAACTGCCGCGAGAATTCCTCGACATAGTTGGCCACCGGCGTGGCGATGCGGTATTCCACGCCGCGGAACACGGGCGCGTACAGCGTGACCTTGTGCGCGTCCTGGTCGATCGACTGGATGCTGGCGTTGATCTTCTCGCCGTTGTAGTCGGCGACCAGCGGCAGCCGCACGTCGATCTGGTTGGCGGTGAGGTACTCGGCGAAATCGCGCGGCACGCCGTTGACCAGGGCCTGGCCGATGTCGAAGCCGTCCTGCGCGAAGGTAAGCACATCGCCATCGCCCTGCTTGAAGCAGTTGACGATGCCGACCGAGACCATCTTGTCCTTCGGCAAGGTTGCGTGCAGCGCCACGCAGCCTTCGCTGTAGGACTTGCCGCTGGTGCCGTCGTAGATGCGCGCCGCCACCTTGCCCAGGTCCGCCAGGTCCACGCCGGACACCCAGCCGACGATGTTCTTCATGAACAGGCCGGGGTAGTCGGGCGAATCCTGCGCATAACGCACGTGCGCCTGGCTGGTCGCCGGCAGGATGATCACGCTGAAGCCGTGATCGGGCGAGTCGCTGGCGATGGATGGCAGTGCGTCCACGTCGTACCAGCGCACGCTCGAGCCGCTGACGCAATGGTCCTGCTCGCTGACGAAGATCAGGTCGCGGCTGTGGGTGCCGCCTTGCTTGTCCATGAAATAGGGGATGGTGCCGCCGATCCAGTTGCCCTTGGGCAGGCTGTCGAGCAACGCCTGATCGCCGGCCAGGTACAACGTGGCGCCGGATTGGATCTTTTGCGCTGCTTGTTCGCGTGTCATCAGCATGTCGCTTCTCCTCAGAAGTGGGCTTGCAGCTCGGCCTTGTAGAGATTTTCGTATTTGCTGAAGAACGCGTGCGCCTCGTCGACGCAGGCCTGTACGGTCTGCGGTGACACATCGTTTTTCAACTTGCGCGCGCACTGGCTCAGCATCATGTTCCCGGCGAATACCTTGAACTGCAGCTTGGTATCGCCGCGGAGCAGCGGAACCCACTTGGGATGGCTTTTGCTCGGAATCATCTTCGTCCTCCACGGATGAAGTCTTTCGAATGGCCGACGCGTAGGTGCGGCATCGGTGCAGGATCGACACGGGGCGCGAGGGCTTGAACGCCGGGCCTGGCTGTAAGCGCTTACTGTCGTGGAACCGAGGGTGCGGTCACTATCGCCGCGGCTTTCGCGCCGCATGCGGGCGATCGGATAGGGACGCCGGAGCGCGTCGTGGCGGCGTTGTGCGGTCGTCCTCCCCGCCACTGTCACACATCCGGCCGGGTCGCGTATGCGTCCAGGTGTCGCAGGGCCTACCCGGAGCGCGGCAACAGGCTCTAGACTGGCGCGATGACCCGTCGCCGGCCCACATCACCATGGCGCACGCTCGCCGTCCTGGCGATTGTGCTGATGCTGGTTGCGCCGCTGCTGAGCCGCTGGCAGCAGGGGCGGCCCGGCGACTGGGGCGCTGCGACGGCGGGCGTGCTGTGCACCAGCCGCGGCCTGCAAGCGATCCTTGCGTTGCCTGCGGTGTCGTCGCCTGGCTACGCCGGCGCCCATGACGACGGCGGCATGGCGCACGCGCAGGCGTGCGATTACTGCCTGCTGGCCGCGCGCCTGCTGCCCTTGCTGGGGGGGCTGTTGCTGGTGTTGCCTTGGTTGCGCCCGCGCGCGCCGCTGGCCGCGCCGCGCCCGTCGGTGGTGGACACCTGCAGTTGGCGCGCTCACGCCGCACGTGGGCCTCCCTTGCTCTCCTGAAACACGAACGCCTCTTGTTGCGTGCCGCGGTGTCGCCGCGGGACGTCTTCGTGCCGATGGAGCCATTGATGATCCGTTTCTTTTCCCTGCCGCGTATGGCAGCGTGCGGCTGTGTCTGTTTTGCGGCCAGCGTGACCGCGCCGGCCGTCGCTGCCGACAGCGGCGTGCCGCCGCCCGCCGCCGATTCCGCATTGACCCTGGGCAAGGTCCAGGTCACCGCCAATCCGCTGTCATTGCCCACCGCGCGCAGCGTGCTGAGTTCCGTGGACATCCTTGGTGGCGACCTGCTGCAGGACCAGCATGTGGACTACAGCTGGGAGCTGCTGATGCGCGCGCCCGGCGTACAGGTCACCCAGTTCAAGATGGGCACCGATGCCGGCCGCTTCTCGTTTCGCGGTTTCAACGGCGAAGGCCGGGTCAATGCGGTCAAGCTGCTGATCGACGGCATTCCCAGCAACGACAACGTCGGCAGCATGCCGTACCTGGACGCGGTGTTTCCGCTGGACATCGCCGCGATCGAGATCGTGCGCGGTACCAACGATCCGCGCTACGGCTTGAACGCCATCGCCGGCAGCGTCGATGTGCTGACCCGCAGCGGCGGCAACGACGGCCGCGCCAGCGTCACCGTCGGCAGCTTCGGCACGCGCGAGGTGCAGGCCAGCCAGGGCATCGAACGCGGCGGTTGGAGCCAGAACTATTTCGCCGCCTGGCGCGACAGCGACGGCTATCGCGATCATGCCGACGCGCGCAAGCGCGCCTTCGCCGGCAAATGGTTCTACACCGATCCCGATGAGCGCTGGCATGCCGGGCTCAGCGCGCGCTACTACCGCAACGAAGCACTGGAAGCGGGCTATCTGGATTACGCCAGCGCGCAACTTGCGCCGCGCAGTTCGCCGGACTATGCGCGCGACGACCGCAGCGAGCGCCAGACCGGCCAGGTCAGCCTGCAGCTGGACGCGCAGTTGGCCGACGCCGTGCAGGGCAGCGCCAAGTTGTACTGGAATCGTTACCAGAACCAGCGCTGGGTGCGCTTCACCGCCGCCGGCGCGCAGCAGGAACGCGATACCGACGAGACCCAGCGCGGTTTCCTGGCCAAGGCCAGCTGGCGTCCCGAGGTAGACTGGGCGGGGTCGTTCGCGCTGGAAGGCGGGGTCGATGCGCAATGGCAGGACAACACCTCGCAACGCTATCGCACCGTGGCGCGGGTGCGTACCGCGCCGTTGCGCGACTGGGATTTCGATCTGGACACGCACGGCGCCTACGTGCAGGCGGTGATCCGCCCGTTCGAGCGCTTGCAACTGGTGCCGGGCTACCGTGTGGACTGGGTCGATGGGGATTTTCACGACCGGCTCGGTGACGCGCGCTATCCGGCCTACGCGTACGGGGCGATCAAGCAACCCAAGTTCAGCGCGGTGTTCGCGCTGACCGCGCAGACCAGTGCCTATGCCAACATCGGCCGCACCTTCCAGATCGGCAGCGGCAACGGCGCCTACCGCAGCCAGCCCGGCAACGTGGGCCCGTCGTACAACGACGGCTGGGAAGCCGGATTGAAGTTCGCCGACGCCAAGCGCCTGGACGCGCGCATCGCCTATTGGGAACAACGCGCCTCCGACGAAGTGGCGACCATCTTCGGCGTCGATGGCAGGGTCGGCGTTGGCGAGGTCGGCAATGTCGGCAAGACCTTGCGCCGCGGTTGGGACGCGCAGCTGAACCTGCGTCCGGACGAGCGCTGGACGCTGTGGCTGGCGTATTCGCGGCAGCGCGCGCTGATCGTCACGCCCGATCCGAGCGCGCCGGCCACGCGCGGCAAGGAGATCGAGAGCGTGCCGCATTACCTTGCCAATGCCGGTATCGACTGGCAGGCGACGCCGCGGCTGAAGCTGTCGGCCTGGGGCAATGCGCAGGGCGACTACTACGTGGAGCGCAGCAATACGCTGGGCCGCTACGGTGGTTACGCGCTGGCCAATGTCGGCGCGACCTGGGCGTGGCGCGCGCAGCGCGAACTGTCGCTGCAGCTGAAGAATCTGACCGATCGCCATTATGTCTACGCGTGGTACGACAGCGGTTCCTCCGGCGACTCGCCGGGCGACGGGCGCGCGCTGTACGCCAGCCTCAGCTGGGGCTGGTGATGGTCATGCCGAACCCGCCGGCGGCGCCGCCGGCGCGTTTCTACCGTGCCGTCTGGCGTTGGCATTTCTACGCCGGCCTGCTGGTGCTGCCGTTGCTGGCCTGGCTGGCGCTGACCGGCGCCGCCTTCGTCTACCAACAGCCGATCGACGGTTACTTCCATCGCGCGCTGAAGACGGTCGCGGTGCCGGCGCAGGCGCAGGCCGCCGCGCCGCAGCGCTTGCTCGACGCGGCGCTGGCGGCGCAACCGGGACAGGCGCTGCGCTACACCACGCCGCCGCGGCGCGATGCGTCGGCGGAAGTGACCGTGGGCACCGGCGATGGCCGCCGCGTGGTGGTGTACGTGGATCCGTACCGGGCACGCGCGCTGGGCCGCTTGCCCGAGCACGGCACCGTGGCATGGACGATCCGGCACCTGCACAGCTTGGCCCTGGTCGGGCCATGGGCCAACGCGCTGATCGAAGTGGCCGCCGGCTGGGCGATCCTGCTGGTGCTGACCGGCGCCTATCTGTGGTGGCCGCGCGGCCGCCGCGGCGGCGTCACCCACGTGCGCGGTCGCCCGCCACAGCGCGTGTTCTGGCGCGATACGCATGCGCTGACCGGCAGCGTGGTCGGCGCGATGCTGCTGTTCCTGGCGCTGACCGGGATGCCGTGGTCGTGGTTCTGGGGCGCGCAGGTCAACCGCCTGGCCAACGGCCATCACTACGGCTATCCGGCCGGACTGCGCGTGGACGTGCCGATGTCCACGCAGCGCCTGAGCGACGAAGAGGGGCCGGCCTGGTCGCTGCGCCAGGCGCGCCTGCCGCAGTCGCAGCTGCCGCAGACTGCGCCGATGCAGATGCAGATGCAGATGCCGGCTACGGCAACGGATGCGTCTTCCGCGGCAGCTGGGGTGGACAATGGCGATGACGTGCATGCCGCACATGGCGGCATGGCGCTGGAGGCGATGCCGTCGCCGTCCTCGTCGCCTGGCGCGATCGGCCTGGACGCGGCGGTGGCGCGGTTCCAGGCGCGCGGCATCGCCGCCGGCTACAGCGTGGCGCTGCCGCGCGGGGCGCGCGGCGTGTACACCGCATCGGTGTATCCGCTTGACCTGGCGCAGCAGCGGGTGATCCATCTCGACCAATACAGCGGCAAGGTGCTGCTGGACATGCGCTATGCCGATTACGGGCCGTTGGCCAAGGCGCTGGAATGGGGCATCAACGTGCACCTGGGGCAGCAATACGGCACGCTCAACCAGGTGCTGCTGATCGTCTCGTGCCTGGGCATCGTGCTGTTGTGCGTCAGCGCCGCGCTGATGTGGTGGAAGCGCCGTCCGGCCGGCGGATTGGGCGTGCCGCCGCTGCCGGCGGACCGGCGCAGCTTGCACGGCGTGCTTGCGCTGCTGGCGATCGGCGGAATGCTGTTCCCGCTGGTCGGGGTGTCGCTGCTGCTGATGCTGGCGCTGGATTGGTGGTGGGTGTTGCGGCGGGAGTGAGGCGGGGTTGTTTGGAGACAAGGGGGCTTGCGGTCAACGCACTGGGTGCAGTGTTGGGGGGTCTTCAGTCCCGACTTTATCCGAAGCCGGAAGGTTCGCCGCTCCGTTCGTCGCGACTGAAGTCGCTCCTACAGGGGCTGCGCGAGGTGCCGGCTGGGTGCCCTGTAGGAGGGGCTTCAGCCCCGACTGCGTCCGAAGCCGGAAGGTTCGCCGCTGCGTTCGTCGCGACTGAAGTCGCTCCTACAGGGGCTGCGCGACGTGCCGGTCGGGTGCACTGTGGGAGGGACTTCAGTCCCGACTGTGTCCGAAGCCGGAAGGTTTGCCGCTGCGTTCGTCGCGGTTGAAGTCGCTCCCACAAAAAAGGCTTGCGCGGGTCCGCCGAGGGCGTGCGTCGCGTTCGCGTCAGATGTCCTCGTGGATGCCGCACTCGCGCTTGAGGCCGAAGAAGCGGGTGTCTTCCTCGCGCATGCCCGGTTCCCAGCGGCGGGTGGTGTGGACGTCGCCGATCGACACATAGCCTTCTTCCCACAGCGGGTGGTAGGGCAGGCAGTGCTGCTGCATGTACTGCCACAGGTCGCGGTCGCTCCAGTCGGCGATCGGGTTGATCTTGTAGCGCTCGCCGCGCTTCTGCACGAATGGAGTCTGCGCGCGGCTGTCGGACTGGCTGCGGCGCAGGCCGGTGAACCAGGTGCCGACCTTCAGTTCGTCCAGCGCGCGGCGCATCGGCTCGACTTTGCGCAGGTTGTTGTACTGCTCGATGCCGACCATGCCCTGTTCCCACAAGCGGCCGTGGCGCGCTTCCATCCACGCGCGGCTGACCAGCGGCCGGTACACCTTGAGGTTGAGCTTGAGCTTGTCGGTGAGCGCGTCGGCGAAGCGGTAGGTCTCGGCGAACAGGTAGCCGGTGTCGATCAGGATCACCGGGATGTCCGGCAACTGCTGGGTCAGCAGGTGCAGCGTCGCCGCCGATTGCGCGCCGAAGCTCGACGACAGCGCGGCCTCGGCCGGACCGTGTTCGAGCGCCCAGGCCACGCGCTGCACTGCGCTCATCGGCGCCAGCAACGCGTTGACCGCGTCGAGGTCCCATGCAGTCGCCGGCGCGTTGGCGGAATCGTGGTGGGCGGAGGCGGGCAGGGCGCTCATGCGTGCAGTTCCGAAGGAATGAGATGGCGGTGGGTGGGGTAGGCCGGCAGCGCGACCAGGCCGCTGCGGTGCAGGAAGTCGCCGAAGCCCTCGTCGGCGTCGCGTTCGCTGGCGTAGCGCGCGAACAGCGGATCCAGCGCGGCGAGGATTTCCGGCTCGCCGATGTTCTCGCGGTACAGCGTGTTCAGGCGCTGCCCGCGGTGATCGGCGCCGAGCATCAGGTTGTAGCGGCCGGGCGCTTTGCCGACCAGCGCGATCTCGGCCAGATACGGCCGCGAGCAGCCATTCGGGCAACCGGAGATGCGCAGCAGGATCGGTGTGTCGCGCAGCCCGTGCCGGTCCAGCAACGGCTCCAGCTTGTCGGCGAAGTCGGGCAGGTAGCGCTCGGCCTCGGCCATCGCCAGGCCGCAGGTGGGCAGCGCCACGCAGGCCATCGCCGCGCGCGCCAGCGCGGTGCGCGCCTGGTTGCCGGTGTCCAGCGCATGTGCACGCACCAGCGCGTCGATCGCCTCGCGTTGCGCGGCGGGAATGCCGGCGATGACCAGGTTCTGGTTGGAGGTCATGCGGAAATGCGCGCCATCGCCGTCGCGCTGCAGCAGTTCGGCGATCTCGCGCAGGCCGCTGAGGTGGCGCGCGCCGGCGTCGTGGTCGGCGATGCGCCCGGCCGGCAGCGACAGGGTCAGGTGCGCGCGGCCGTCCTCGCCTTCGCTCCAGCCGTAGCGGTCGCCGTTGTGCGCGAACGCGAACGCGCGGGTCGGTTGCAGCGCGATGCCGGCGCGGCGCTGGATCTCGGCGACGACGACCTCCAGGCCATGGTCGTCGATGGTGTACTTGAAGCGCGCGCGCTTGCGCACGGTGCGGTTGCCGAGGTCGCGCTGGGTGGTGACCACCGCGGTGGCGACATCGATCAGTTGCTCGCGCGCGATGAAGCCGATCACGTTGGCCACGCGCGGGTAGGTCTCGGCGTCGCCGTGGCTGGCGCCCATGCCGCCGCCGATGCTGACGTTGTAGCCGGCCAGTGCGCCATCGGCGCCGAGTACGCCGATGAAGCCCAGGTCGTTGGCGAACACGTCCACGTCGTTGATCGGCGGCAGCGCGAAACCGATCTTGAACTTGCGCGGCAGGTAAGTGTCGCCGTAGATCGGTTCCTGCTCCTTGCCGCTGCCGGCCACCTGTTCCTCGTCCAGCCAGATCTCGTAGTAGGCGCGGGTATTGGGCAGCAGGTGTTCGGACACGCGCGCGGCATCGGCGTACAGCGTGGCGTGCGCGCGCGAGGCCAGCGGATTGGCGGCGACCTGCACGTTGCGGTTGACGTCGCCGCAGGCGGCCAAGGTGTCGATCAGCGCGGCGTTGATCGCCTGCATCGTCGCCTTCAGCTCGCGCTTGATCACGCCGTGGAACTGGAACGCCTGGCGCGTGGTCACGCGCAGCGAATGGTTGCCGTAGGTGGTGGCGATGGCGTCGAGCTTGAGCCACTGTTCCGCCGTGATCACCCCGCCCGGCGTGCGCGTGCGGATCATGAACTGGTAGGCCGGTTCGAGTTTCTGCCGGCGCCGCTCGTCGCGCAGGTCGCGATCGTCCTGCTGGTAGCTGCCGTGGTACTTGATCAGGGTCTGATCGTCCTCGCGCAGCGCGCCGGTGACCGGATCGGCCAGGCTCTGCAGCAGCGACCCGCGCAGGCGGCGGCTTTCGGCTTTGATGTCTTCGACGGAGTGGCTCATTGCGGGGACCAGGGACCGGGGACCGGGGACCGGGGAGAAGCAAGAGCAACGGCTGCAGCAAAAGCCCTTGGCGTTGCTGTTCCGGGTCCCCGGTCCCCGGTCCCCGGTCCCGCCAACTCAATAGACATCGCGCGCATACCGCCCCTCCCGCTGCAGCGAGGTCAGATAGGCAGCGGCATCCTCGGCGCTGCGCCCGCCGTGCTCGACCACGATCTGCTGCAGCGTGGCGTGCACGTCCTTGCCCATGCCGATCGCGCCGCACACGTACAGGTGCGCGCCGTTCTGCAGCCAGGCGTAGACGTCGCGGCCGTGTTCGCGCAGGCGCTGCTGCACGTAGACCTTGTCCGCCACGTTGCCGTCGCGCAGCGGCTGCAGGTCGCGCGAGAACGCCAGGTCCAGGCGCTGCAGTTCGCCGCTGCACAGCGCCTGCTGCCATTCGGCCTGGTACAGGAAATCCTGGTTGAAGTGGCGGGCGCCGAAGAACAGCCAGTTGCGGCCGCTGGCGCCGCTCTCGGCGCGCTCCTGCACGAAGCCGCGGAATGGCGCCACGCCGGTGCCGGGACCGATCATCAGGATGTCGCGGCTGGCGTCGGCCGGCACCCGGAAACGTTCGTTGGGTTCGATGTAGACCGGGACGCTGTCGCCTTCGGCCAGGGCCGCCAGATAGCCGCTGGCCGCGCCGCCATGGGCGTGGCCGTGCGCCTGGTAGGCCAGTACATCGATGGTGAGGTGTACTTCGTCGCCGACCCGCTTGCGGCTGGAGGCGATCGAATACAGGCGCGGGGCCAGGGGCCGCAGCGCGTCGAGCAGGGCGCTGTGGTCCCAATCCGCCGGCCAGCGTCGCAGCACGTCGATCACCTGGTGATCGGCCAGCAACGCCGCCAGACCGGCGGTCTGGGTAGGGTCGAGCAACTGCTCCAGCGCCGCGGCGGCGGAGCGGCGGGCGACTGCGGCCAGGAACGGCCGCGAGGCCCGGGTCAGTTCGCGATGCGCGGCGAGCCACTCGTGCAGGGGCAGAGTCTGCGCATCGACGGTGACCTGGCCATGACCGTCGAGTCGCGTCGCCGTCAAAACGGCCTCGACCAGCGCCGGCGGATTGCGGTGGCGGATGCCCAGCGCGTCGCCCGGCTCGTAGTGCAGGCCGCTGCCGGCCAGCGACAGTTCCAGGTGGCGCACGTCCTTGTCGGCCTGGCCATGCGCGGCGTAGCGCGGACCCTTGAAGTCGCGGCCGCTGATGCGCTGGTTGGCCAGCACCTCGGCGGCGAACGGGCGCGCGTGGTTCCAGGCGGCCGCGGCGGCGCTGCGCAGCGGGGTCACCGTCGCCGATGGCGTGGCCGGGTTCTTCAGCAGTTCGCGCGCCTGCGCCAGCGCCTGGGTGCGCCACGGCGCCGCTACGCTGTCGATGTCCAGGTCGGCCTCGCCCAGCGGCAGCAGCCGCTGCGCGCCGAGTTCGGCCAGGCGCGCATCGATGCGCTTGCCGATGCCGCAGAAGTCGGCGTAGCTGGAATCGCCCAGGCCGAGCACCGCGTACTTCAGCTCGGGCAGCTTGGGCGCGCGGCGGCCTTGCAGGAACTCGACCAGGCCGATCGCGTCGTCAGGCGGATCGCCTTCGCCCTGGGTGCTGATGACCACATACAGCAGGCGCTCGCTGGTCAGGTCGCGGGTCGGGTAGGCATCGGCGCGCAGCAGGCGCACCGTCAGTCCGGCGGCCTCGGCGTCGGCCGCCAGCTGTTCGGCGGCGCGGCGGGCGTTGCCGGTCTGGCTGCCGTAGACAATGCTCAGCCTCTGCGCGCCGTGGCTGGCCGCGGCGCCGCCCGGCAGCACCGCCAGCGACGGCGGTGCGTGGCCCTGGCCCTGGGCCAGGCCGGCGGCATAACCGGACAGCCACCACAGGCTGGCCGCATCCAGCCCCTCCACCGTCCGCGCCAGCAGTGCCTTGCGCTCGTCGGGCAAGGGGCTGGGCGGCAACGCGGGCGAGGCGGCGGTCATGACCGGTCCGGGTGGGGAGAAGAGATGACTGATGTTAGGGATTCGTTGCGCGCGGCAGAAAGGAGCAGGGGTTATCGGCTTATGCCCCCCGCTTATTTCAATGCCCCCAAGGCGCATCACACACTGCCGGCCCCGGTCGCCGCGGTCGCTGCTACCCTCGGCACGTCCCCTTTCCAATGAGTCTTGCGTTGTCCCCGATGCATTCTTCCGCCCTGTCCCACCTCGACCGGCTCGAGGCCGAGAGCATCCACATCCTGCGCGAGGTGGCTGCCGAGTTCCGCAATCCAGTGTTGCTGTATTCGGTGGGCAAGGACAGTTCCGTGCTGCTGCATCTGCTGCTGAAGGCGTTCGCGCCGGCGTTGCCGCCGATCCCGCTGCTGCATGTGGATACGCGCTGGAAGTTTCGCGAGATGATCGCGTTCCGCGACCGCCGCGCCGCCGAAACCGGGGTGGACCTGCGCGTGCATATCAACCCCGAGGGCGTCGCCCAGGACATCGGCCCGTTCACCCACGGCGCCACCGTGCACACCGACGTGATGAAGACCCAGGGCCTGAAGCAGGCGCTGGACCAGGGCAGGTTCGACGCGGCGATCGGCGGCGCGCGCCGCGACGAGGAGAAGGCGCGGGCCAAGGAGCGGGTGTTCTCGTTCCGCAACGACAAGCATCGCTGGGACCCGAAGAACCAGCGCCCCGAGCTGTGGAATCTGTACAACGCCCGGGTGCATGCCGGCGAGAGCGTGCGCGCGTTCCCGTTGTCCAACTGGACCGAACTGGACATCTGGCTGTACATCTACCGCGAGTCGATTCCGGTGGTGCCGCTGTATTTCGCCGCCGAGCGCCCGGTGGTGGAACGCGACGGCGCGCTGATCATGGTGGACGACGCGCGGCTGCCGCTGCGCGACGGCGAAGTGCCGCAGCTGCGGCGGGTGCGCTTCCGCACGCTGGGCTGCTATCCGCTGACCGGCGCGGTCGAGTCGCAGGCCGACACGCTGGAAAAGATCATCGCCGAGATGCTGCTGACCACCACCTCGGAGCGGCAGGGACGGGTGATCGATCAGGATCCGGGTGCGTCGATGGAGCAGAAGAAACTCGAGGGATATTTCTGATGGCTATCAATACGGGACTCGGGACTCGGGACTCGGGACTCGAAAAAGCACCGGAATTTGAGACCCCAGATTCGGCCGTTGGGCGACTGTCTGCGTCCGACGCGGACCCGCAGTTCGCTGTCTCGTCCGAGTCCCGAGTCCCGAGTCCCGAGTCCCGCAGCGGCGACGCGGTCGCCGCCTACCTGCAGCAACACGAACAAAAACCCCTGCTGCGCTTCATCACCTGCGGCAGCGTCGACGACGGCAAGAGCACGCTGATCGGGCGCCTGCTGTACGACAGCAAACGCCTGTTCGACGATCAGCTCGCCGCGCTCAGCACCGACAGCAAGCGCCACGGCACCCGTGGCGGCGAGATCGACTACGCGCTGCTGCTGGACGGCCTGGCCGCCGAGCGCGAGCAGGGCATCACCATCGATGTGGCCTACCGCTACTTCGACACGGACCAGCGCAAGTTCATCGTCGCCGACTGCCCCGGTCACGAGCAGTACACCCGCAACATGGCCACCGGCGCCTCCACCGCCGACGTGGCGGTGGTGCTGGTCGATGCGCGCAAGGGCCTGCTGACCCAGACCCGCCGCCACAGCTATATCGTCTCGCTGCTCGGCATCCGTCATGTGGTGCTGGCGGTGAACAAGATGGATCTGGTCGATTTCGACCAGGCCACGTTCGATGCGATCGTCGCCCGTTACCGCGTGCTGGCGGCGCAACTGGGCATCGCGCACGTGCAATGCATCCCGCTGTCGGCGCTGGACGGCGACAACCTGTCGCAGCGGTCCGCGCGCACGCCCTGGTACGACGGCCCGGCCTTGCTCGAACACCTGGAAGGCCTGGACCTGGCCGCGCGCAACGCCGACAGCGGCCTGCGCCTGCCGGTGCAATGGGTCAACCGCCCGCACCAGCAGTTCCGCGGTTTCGCCGGCACGCTCGCCGCCGGCCAGGTGCGGCCCGGCGATGCGGTGGTGGTGCTGCCGTCGGCACGCCGCTCCACCGTCGCAAGAGTGCTCGACGGCAACGGCGACGTGGCCCAGGCCGTTGCCGGGCAGGCGGTGACGCTGACCCTGGCCGACGAGATCGACATCAGCCGCGGCGACGTGATCGCCGCCGCCGCCGACCCGCCGGAAGTGGCCGACCAGTTCGCCGCGCATGTGCTGTGGATGGACGATGCCGCGCTACTGCCAGGGCGTCCGTACTGGCTGAAAATCGGCACGCGCACGGTGTCGGCCAGCGTCAGCGAGATCAAGCACCGCATCGACGTCAACACGCAGGAGCGGCTGGCCGCCAAGCGCCTGGAATTGAACGAAGTCGGTTACTGCAACCTGTCGCTGGACGAGGCGATCGTGTTCGCGCCGTACGCGCGCAACCGCGCGCTCGGCGGTTTCATTCTGATCGACCGGCAGAGCAACGCCACCGTCGCCGCCGGCACGCTGGATTTCGCCTTGCGCCGCGCCGGCAACGTGCACTGGCAGCACCTGGACGTGGACCGCGCCGCGCGTGCGAAGATCAAGGGCCAGGCGCCGAAAGTGCTGTGGTTCACCGGCCTGTCCGGCGCCGGCAAGTCCACCGTCGCCAACCTGGTGGACAAGCGCCTGCATGCGCTTGGCTATCACACCTTCATCCTCGACGGCGACAACGTGCGCCACGGGCTGAACCGCGATCTGGGCTTCACCGACGAGGACCGGGTGGAGAACATCCGCCGCGTCGCCGAGGTGGCGCGGCTGATGGCCGACGCCGGGCTGATCGTGCTGGTCAGCTTCATCTCGCCGTTCCGTGCCGAACGGCGCATGGCGCGCGAGCGCTTCGCCGCGGGCGAGTTCGTCGAGGTGTTCGTCGATGTGCCGCTGCAGGTGGCCGAAGCGCGCGACGTGAAAGGGCTGTACGCCAAGGCCCGCGCCGGGCAGATCCCCAACTTCACCGGCATCGATTCGCCGTACGAGGCGCCGGAGCAGCCGGAGCTGCACCTGCGCGCGGACGGCGAAAACGCCCAGGCGCTGGCGGCGCAGGTGCTGGCCTGGCTGGACGCGCACGACTGAGCGGTGCCGCGGCCATCGCGGCCCATGCGGCGCTGGCGCAGGCGCCGCTGCGCCAGTCGCGCCAGTCGGCGTTCGTCCCGCCACGGCCGGCGGCAGCGATGCGCAAGGCGTGCTTCAGTCGGCGCCAGCGCGGCTGCTAAGGTTTGGGGGGCGCAATGACCTGCGATGTCTCGGGCATGGCGCCTGCGGCCCATGGGTGAACGGTTTCGCCACCGCGCGGAGGATGGAGATGGAAATGGCAGGCAAAGCCGAAGCGCGCGTCGGGGCGTTGTCGTCGGGCGTGTCGGAACGGATGTTTGCGCCCATCACCGCGATGATGGATCGCCTGCACCTGCGACAGCGCATGCTGCTGCTCGGATCGGTGGGCTTGCTGGCGACACTGGTGACATTGGCGTTCTTCGTGCCGTTGCTCGGCAGGGAAGTGGAGTTCGTGCGCAAGGAGCGCATCGGCGCGCAGGCCATCGGGCCGGCGGTCGAGCTTGCGGCGCAGATGCAGCGCCATCGCGGCAACATGAACCAGCTGCTCAATGGCGATGCCGGCGTGCGCAAGGCGGTGGGCGACGCCCGTGCCGGCGCGGGCAAGGCCATCTCCGAACTCGATGCCTATTTCGACGGGACCGGCCGCGAGCTCGGGCTTGGTCAACGCTGGGCGGTATTGCGCGACGCTTGGCGCGCACTGGAGCAGGACAGCGAGTCGCTCTCGCCGCAGCAGAGCTTCGCCAGGCATACCGCGCAGGTGGAAGGGTTGCTCGATTTCGTCTCGGCTCTGGCGCAGCGCAGTAATCTCACGCTCGATCCCCGGGTCGAGTCGTACATGCTGGTGGACAGCGTGACCCGGCGCTTGCCGGCCTATATGGAGCGGATCGGGGTGATGCGCGGCCAGGGAGCAGGCGCCCTGGCCGCGGGCGACAACTCCAGTGCGGTCCGCGAGAAGATCCGTTCCAACAAGGGCATCGCCGAATACATCTACGGCAACAACCGCGAGGCTTTCGAACAGGTGCTCAAGGCCGATCCGCTGATGGCCGGGATCGTCAGCGCCGCAGTCAAGGTCGATACCGCGCATGCCGGCTACATGCAGCTGACCGAACGCGAATTCGGCGGCGCGCAGCCGCCGACGGTCGCCACGTCCGACTACTTCGCCAAGGGCACGGCGCTGGTGGACGGCGCGCATGCGGTGGTCGAGGCCGCGTTGCCGCAGCTCGAGCGCCTGCTGGCCGCACGGCTGGCGGCGCTGGAGCGCAACCGCGCGATCGTATTGACGGTCTGCGCGATCTGCATCCTGCTGGAGATCTACTGTTTCGTCGGTTTCTCGCGCTCGTTGCGGCTCGCGCTGCAGCGGCTGGCGCGGGCCAGCCGGATGCTGGCGCATGGCCAGTTCCCAGAACGCATCGAACTGCGCTCGGGCGACGAATTGCAAACCATCGCCGACGAGACCGCGCGCGTCAGCGCCACGCTGCAGGGCTTCGACCGTGCGCAGCGCGATATCGCCGACTGCCATGCACGCGGCGATACCGACGCGCGCATCGATACCGCGCAGTTCGAGGGCAGCTTCCGCGAGATGGCGGCCGCGCTCAACGATGCATTCGAGGGACACATCCGCGTCCAGCAGCGTATGGCCGAGGTGGTGGGCCACTATGCGCGCGGCGATCTCTCGGTGCGGATCGAGGACATGCCGGGGCGGCGCGCGGAGATATCCTCGGCGATCAACCAGGTGCGTGAGCGCCTGCAGCGCGTCAATCGCGAGATCCTGACGTTGGCCGGCGCCGCCGCGCGCGGCGATTTCGCGGTGCGCGGCGACGCCGCCGGCCTGGAATTTGCCTATGCCGACATGGTCAATGGCATGAACCAGCTGATGCAGAATGCCGCGGGTGGGCTCGGCGAACTGGACCGTTTCATGGCCGCGCTGGCCAGCGCCGACTTGCGCGAGCGCATGCGCGGTCAGTTCGACGGCATGTTCGCGCGATTGCGCGACAGCGCCCACCAGACTGCCGAACAGCTGGGCGGGACCGTGCTGCGCATCCAGCGCTCCGCCGATGCGATCAGCAATGCCGCGGCGGAGATCGGGCAGGGCAACAGCGAGCTGTCCAGCCGCACCGAGCGCCAGGCGGCGGCGCTCGAGGAAACCGTCGGTTCGGCCACGGCCGCGTCGGTACAGCGCAATACCGGCAACGCCGATCGCGCCAGCGGCCTGGCCGCCGAGGCACGTACCCGCGCCGAGCAGGGCGGCGAGGTGATGGTGCGCACCGTGTCGACGATGCGCAAGCTACAGGAGTCGAGCCGGCGCATCCACGAAATCATCGGCCTGATCGACGGCATCGCGTTTCAGACCAACATCCTGGCGCTCAACGCGGCAGTCGAGGCCGCGCGCGCCGGCGAGCAGGGGCGCGGCTTCGCGGTGGTCGCCAGCGAGGTGCGCAGTCTGGCGCAGCGCAGCGCGGCCGCGTCGCGGGATATCGGCCAGCTGATCGCGCGTTCGGTCCATGACATCGGCGATGGCACGCAGATGGCCGAAGAAGCTGGCGCGCGAATGGGCGAGGTGGTCGGCTCGGTCAGCGACGTGGCCGAGATCATGCGCTCGATCGCCGAGGCCTCGCGCGAACAGGCCGGCGAGATCGGCCGGATCAGTTCGGCCATCGCGCAGATGGACGGCAATACCCAGCAGAACGCCGCGCTTGCCGAGGAGGCCTCGGCGGCGGCGCATAGCCTGGAAACGGAAGTGGGCAATCTGGTCGAGGTGATCGCGACATTCCGGTTGCCGGACACCATGGCCCCGCTCGCCGAGGCCACTTAACCGTA
>NZ_CAPJ01000263.1 GCF_000331775.1 Xanthomonas translucens pv. translucens DSM 18974 | reverse complement strand
CGCGACTGGAAGACCTGGCTGCTGTGGGCGCTGCTGGTCGGCGGTGCGCTGCTCGTGGTCGGTTTCGCCTTCAGCCTGTTGCGCAAGCCGGCCGCGCCCGGCGCGGGCTGATTCGGCAGCGGCGCTGCCACGCCACGCGCCTGTCGCGGCGTGGCGGTCTTGCTGCGTACGTCGTTTGCTCCCGGGCCGGCGCGCCGCGGCCATGCGCGGCGCGATGTCTCGATTTGCCGCTGCGCGGCCGACGCCGGACAATGCCGGCCTCGGCACCGCCGGTGCGCGCTGGCGCCAGCCTGCCTAAAGCGGACGTTCCGATCGCCGCGCCTATGCTGCGCACCGCCTTCTCTTCCCCAGCAACCCCACGATAGCGAGCAACCGACAATGCCCATCCTGCGAATGACCGATCTCGACCTGTCCGGCAAGCGTGTGCTGATCCGGCAAGACCTCAACGTGCCGATCGACGACAACGGCCAGATCACGTCCGAGCAGCGCATCCTGGCCTCGGTGCCGACGCTGCGCCACGCGCTCGAGCAGGGCGCGGCGGTGATGGTGACCTCGCACCTGGGCCGGCCCAAGGAAGGCGTGTGGACGCAGGCCGATTCGCTGGCGCCGGTCGCCGCGCGGCTGACCGCGCTGCTCGGCACCGAGGTGCCGTTGCTGCGCGATTGGGTCGACGGCGTGGAGGTGCAGCCGGGCCAGATCGTGCTGCTGGAGAATTGCCGCATGAACGTCGGCGAAGGCAAGGACGACGAGGCGCTGGCGCGCAAATATGCGGCGCTGTGCGACGTGTTCGTGATGGATGCGTTCGGCACCGCGCACCGCGCGCAGGCGTCCACCCACGGCGTGATCCGGTTCGCGCCGGTGGCGGCCGGCGGCCCGCTGCTGATGGCCGAGCTGGACGCGCTGGCCAAGGCGCTGCAGCACCCGGCCAAGCCGCTGCTGGCGATCGTCGCCGGCAGCAAGGTCTCCACCAAGCTGGAGCTGCTGTCGAACCTGGTCAACAAGGTCGAGCAGCTGATCGTCGGCGGCGGCATTGCCAATACCTTCATCGCCGCGGCCGGCCACCCGGTCGGCAAGTCGCTGTGCGAGCCGGACCTGCTCGACACCGCGCGCAAGATCGTCGCCGACGCCAATGCGCGCGGCGCGGCGATCCCGCTGCCCACCGACGTGGTGGTGGCCAAGCAGTTCCTGCCCGACGCCGAAGCCACGGTGAAGGCGCTGGCCGACGTCGCCGACGACGACCTGATCCTGGACATCGGCCCGCAGACCGCCGCGCACTACGCCGAGCTGATCGCCAAGGCCGGCACCGTGGTCTGGAACGGTCCGGTCGGGGTGTTCGAGTTCGATGCGTTCGGCCACGGCACCGAAACCCTGGCGCGCGCCATCGCCGCCTCGCCGGCGTTCTCCATCGCCGGCGGCGGCGACACCCTGGCCGCGGTCGACAAGTACGGCATCGCCGATCAGGTGAGCTACATCTCCACCGGCGGCGGCGCGTTCCTGGAATTCCTGGAAGGCAAGACCCTGCCGGCGGTGGCGGCGCTGCAGGCGCGCGGCGCGTGAGCGCGAGCACCCTGTTCTTCGACCTGGACGGCACCCTGGTCGATTCGGAGGCCGGCATCGTCGGCAGCATCCGTCATGCGTTCGCCGAACTCGGGCGCCCGGCGCCCGCGCCGCAGCAACTGCGCGGCTGGATCGGGCCGCCATTGCGCGACAGCTTCAAGGACTACTTCGCCGGCGACCAGGCGCTGGTCGCGCAGGCGCTGGCACTGTACCGGGAGCGCTACGACGCGCAGGGCTGGCGCGAACACACCGTGTTCCCGGAGATCGGCGCGGCGGTCGCGGCATTGGCCGCGGCCGGCCATCGCTTCGCGGTGGTGACCTCGAAGAACGAGCGCTTCGCCCGGCGCATCGTCGCGACGCTGCCGTTCGCCGCGCACTTCGAGGAGATCGTCGGCGCCAGCGACGACGGCGCGCGCCGCACCAAGCCGGACCTGATCGCCGAAGCGCTGCGGCGCCTGTCGCTGCAGCCGGCGCAGTGCGTGATGATCGGCGACCGGCGCATGGATATCGACGGCGCCAACCACCACGGCATGCGCAGCATCGGCGTGCTGTGGGGCTTCGGCGACGAGGCGGAGCTGCGCCAGGCCGATGCGGGGGCGCTGGCCCAGGTCCCGGCGCAGTTGCCGGGTTTGATTGCTTGACGGCGGGGATTCGGGATGGGTGAAAGCGGTGCCGAACTGCCGCTTGACCGGCAGGCAGTGGCGCAGGAGGGCGTGGCCCCCGCGGCGCTGCCGGGGGCGTGCGGGGCGGCGCCAGTGCGGCGTCGAGTCCGCATACTGTCCCGCATTGTCTGCAGGACATGCGCGCATCCGCGGCGGCCTATGTCGATTCGCCATCCTGCCGTCGCAGTGCCTGTGCTAGTTTTGAGCGCTTTTCCAGGGAACGACGTCTCATGATCGAACGCCAGCGCCGCACCAAGATTCTCGCCACCCTCGGCCCGGCCACGGATCCGCCCGGCGTGCTCGAGGACCTGTTCCGCGCCGGCGTCAACGTCGTGCGCCTGAATTTCTCCCACGGCGACCCGTCCGGCCAGGCCAAGCGTGCCGCCGAAGTGCGCGCCGCCGCGCAGCGCGTGGGCAGCGAAGTGGGCATCCTCGCCGACCTGCCGGGGCCGAAGATCCGCATCGAGCGTTTTGCCGCCGGCAAGGTGGCGCTGAAGGCCGGCGCACGCTTCGACCTGGTCGCCGACGCCAACGCGCCGGCCGGCGACGAGCATCAGGTGGGCGTCAGCTACCTGGGCCTGCCCAACGACGTCAAGCCGGGCGACGTGCTGCTGCTCGACGACGGCCTGCTGCAGTTGCAGGTGGTCGAAGTCGATGGCGCGCGCATCGTCAACACCGTGCTCAACGACGGCATGCTGTCCGACCGCAAGGGCCTGAACAAGCAGGGCGGCGGCCTGTCGCTGGGCGCGCTGACCGAGCGCGACAAGGAGCTGATCGGCATCGTCGCCAAGATCGGCGTGGACTTCATCGCCGTATCGTTCTGCCGCAACGCGCAGGACATGCACGACGCGCGCCGCATCGCCCGCGAGCACGGTTGCGAGGCCGCGCTGGTGTCCAAGATCGAGCGCACCGAGGCGATCGAGAACCTGAGCGAGATCGTCGAGGCCAGCGACGTGGTGATGGTCGCGCGCGGCGACCTGGGCGTGGAGATCGGCGATGCCGAACTGCCGGGCCTGCAGAAGAAGATCATTCGCGAGTCGCTGGCGCAGAACAAGGTGGTGATCACCGCCACGCAGATGCTGCAGTCGATGGTCGAGAACCCGATTCCGACCCGCGCCGAGGTGCTGGACGTGGCCAATGCGGTGATCGACGGCACCGATGCGGTGATGCTGTCGGCCGAGACCGCCGCCGGCGCCTACCCGGTCAAGGCGGTGCAGGCGATGGCGCGGATCTGCCTGGGCGCCGAGCGCCAGTTCGAGATGGATACCGATTTCGAGGCCGCGCAGCGCAACCTCGAGCGCGCCGACCAGGCGATCGCGATGGCGACGATGTTCCTGTCCGAGCACATCGGCCTGAGCGGCGTGGTCACCCTGACCGAATCCGGCGGCACCCCGCGCTTCCTGTCGCGGTTCCGCTCCAAGATGCCGATCTACGCGTTCACCCGCCACGACGGCGCGCGCCGCGGCATGGCGATGATGCGCGGCGTGTTCCCGATCAACTTCGACAGCCGCGGCCTGACCCCGCGCGAAGCGGCGCGCGCGGCGATCCGCTTGCTGGTCGAGGCCGAGCGCATGGGCCCCGGCGACCGCGTGGTGTTCACCAGCGGCGAGCACATGGAAACCCACGGCGCGACCAACACGCTGCGTCTGCTCGAAGTCGGCGCGGACGGCCGCGCCAGCGGCCTGGGCGAGCTGTAACCGCCGCGGCATTGCCGCGCCGCTGCACGACCGCGCGCTGCCTGTGCAGCGCGCGGTTTTTTTTGCCTGTCCGCGCGTCCGGCCGCGCGCTCGCCAGCATGCGGTGGTGCGTACGCGGTCGCGCGTTGCGTCTACCGGATGGAAACGGTTGCAAGCATTCCGTGAAGAAATCGGTAGCGTTTGCCGCGATATACTCGCGGCTTCCCCCTCCCGTGCCACAGGAATGCCATGAGCATCGAACAGCTTGCCGAAACCGCACAGGCGATGGTCGCCCCGGGCAAGGGCATCATCGCGATCGACGAATCCACCAGCACGATTGCCAAGCGCTTCGCCAGCGTCGGCATCGAGAATGTCGAAGAGAACCGCCGCGCGTATCGCGAGCTGTTGCTGACCACGCCGAAGCTGGGCGACCACATCTCCGGCGCGATCCTGTACGACGAGACCATCCGCCAGAAGACCAAGGACGGCGTGCCGTTTCCGAAGTACATGGCCGAGCACGGCATCATTCCCGGAATCAAGGTCGACAAGGGCACGCATCCGCTGGCCGGCATGCCGGGCGAGCTGATCACCGAAGGCCTGGACGGCCTGCGTGCGCGCCTGGAGGAGTACTACAAGCTCGGCGCGCGCTTCGCCAAGTGGCGTGCGGTGATCACCATCGGCGAGGACACCCCGTCGGGCGTGTGCATCGAGACCAACGCGCACGCGCTGGCGCGCTACGCGGCGCTGTGCCAGGAGCAGGGCCTGGTGCCGATGGTGGAGCCGGAAGTGCTGATGGACGGCAACCACGACATCGAGACCTGCTACGAGGTCACCGAAGCCACGCTGCGTTCGCTGTTCGGCGCGCTGTACGAGCAGAACGTGGTGCTGGAAGGCACCATCCTGAAGGCCTCCATGGTCATCGCCGGCAAGGACTGCGACGAGCAGGCCAGCGTCGAGGAAGTGGCCGAGTCCACCGTGATGTGCCTGAAGAGCACCGTACCGGCGATCCTGCCGGGCATCGTGTTCCTGTCCGGCGGGCAGACCGACGAGCAGTCCACCGCGCATCTCAATGCGATGAACCAGATCGGCACCTTGCCGTGGCCGCTGAGCTTTTCCTACGGCCGTGCGATGCAGCAGGCCGCGCTGAAGCTGTGGGCGCAGGACATGAAGGGCAACTTCGCCAAGGCGCAGCAGGTGGTCTACGAGCGCGCCAAGGAAAACGGCCTGGCCGCATTGGGCAAGTGGCAAGGCTGAGACCCGCATAGAAGCGCACGAAAACGCCGGCATCGCCGGCGTTTTTTGTTCCACCCATCTTCTCCCTGCGGGACCATGGCCCCCTCTTTGGTGGAGGGGGCTCCGAAGGGGCGGATGAGGGGACGCGCAAAGCCTTGTGCATCAAGGACACCCGACAAGTTCCCGTGGTTTTATCTCCTTGCCCCGATGCCTCTGCTGGCAACAGCGGTGTCGAGCTCAGGCCACCTGCGGCTGCGCCGCCTGCAGCAAGGACATCTGCATCAACGCCTGCTGGTAGGCCTTGTAGCCGGCATCGCCGTAGGCGACCAGGATCACCCGCTTCGGCACCGCATGCGCGCGCTGCCAGGCGGTGGTTTCGGCCACCGCGATGCGCGCGGCCTGGTGCAGCGGATAACCGTACACGCCGCAGCTGATCGCCGGGAACGCCACCGAATGCAGGCCCATCTGTTCGGCCAGGCGCAGCGAGCGCCAGTAGCAGTTGCCGAGCAAGGCCGGCTCGTCGTGGGCGCCGTCGCGCCACACCGGGCCGACGGTATGCAGCACATGCCGTGCCTTGAGCCGGTGCCCGCCGGTGGCACGGACCTCGCCGACCGCGCAGCGCACGCCGGGCTTGAGTTCCGGCAGGCGCAGGCACTCT
Organism: Xanthomonas translucens pv. translucens DSM 18974; assembly: GCF_000331775.1. The sequence continues at coordinate 8,529 of NZ_CAPJ01000263.1, read as the reverse complement.
TCCAGCAGCTGCGGGCCGGCGGCGCGGTGGATCGCCCCATCCACGCCGCCACCGCCGAGCAGGGATTCGTTGGCGGCGTTGACGATGGCGTCCACGTCCAGTTCGGTGATGTCGCCTTGCCAGATTTCGATCTTCATGGCGGGATCTTTATGGGATTCCAATGACGGAAACGTGATGAACAGGGGGTTCGCGCCGGACCGACACAACGGCGGCTTCACTGGCGAACGGCAAGACTGCGATGTCTCCATCTCAGCGCCTGCGACATGAACCGCACCCAGCCCTCACCCGCCATCGCCGAGGCCCTGGCGCGTGGCGAGATCATCAAGGCAATCAAGCTGTTGCGCGCGCAGAGCGGCATGGACCTGGGCAGCGCCCAGCGGCAAGTGGACGCATGGCTGCGGGCCGGGGCGGCGCAGACGGTCGCGGAGATGCTCGAGCGGCATGCCGGTGCCAGCCAGACGTCAGTGGCTGCATCGACCGGGGCGCAGGCGGACCGGCTGCCGCCAGCGGCGGTGCTGGCGCTGGGCCAGGGGCACCTGCTGCAGGCGATCGAGCTGACCCGCGCGCAGCATCCAGGCATGCCGCTGCGCGAGGCCAAGGCCTTGGTCGAGCGCTACCGCGACCGCCATGCGCCGCGCGCGGGAACGCTGCCGACCGTGGCCGGCGGCGATCGCCCCGGCGCATGGCGATGGGGCATGCTGGTGCTGGTGCTGGTGCTGGTGCTGGTCGCCGCGGTGGCGTTCTGGTGGCTGCGCGGCGGCTGCTGTGGGAGCGACTGACGCTGCTCCTGCAAGGTGGCCGGAGCGGAGGCTTGCCGAAGCGAGCGCAGTTGCGATCCAGCGCGCGGTAGTCGATTCGCCGTGCGGCAGCGCTTACAGCCAGCGCCTCACCTGCGCGCAATAGCGCGCGTAGGCACTGCCGAAGCGCTCGCGCGCAAGCGCGCTTCCTCGAACGGGATCAGCACCCGCTGCAGCGCCAGCAACGGCAGCGGCAGCAGCAGCAGGAGCGCCCATGGCCAGCCGATCTGCACGCACAGCCCGACATAGCTCAAGAGCAGGCTCAGGGACATCGGGTTGCGGCTGTAGCGGTAGGGGCCACGCACGACCAGGCTGGACGGATCGCGTTCGGGCAGCACGGTGGTGCGCCGTTGCACGAATCGCGCCAGGCACAGCAGCGACAACAGCAGCCCGGCAGCGGCCACTACGCCGCCGGCCAGTTGCAGTAGCGCCACTGTAACGCGCTGCGGGCCAGGCATAGCCGGGGGATGGATCGCCGCGACAACGCGGCAGGTCTTGTGGGCGGCGCGTATGGCGCGCGGGCTGTGCAGCGGCGGCACGATGGTGTTCACTTGGGCCGCGGTACACGCCGCGCCGGTCCGCGGCCGTTCCTTCCTTCCTCCAGCGCGCATTCCATGGCCTCTCCCGCCTCCGCTTCCGATGGCTCCCCCGTTCCGCGCCGCCGCGTCATCCTCGAAGACGACATCGACGGTTTCACGCCCGCGCAGCTGCTGTTGCTCCAATCGCCGGAGGTCGAGGTGCTCGGTATCTCGGTGGTCAGCGGCAACATCTGGCGCGACGAGGCGCTGGCGCACACGCGCCGCCTGCTGGAAATCGCCGGCCGCGGCGAAGTGCCGGTGTTGCCCGGACCGGTGCATCCGCTGCTCAACAGCGAGCTGGCTACCGAGCGCTGGGAGGCGCTGTACGGCAAGCTGCTGTGGAAGGGCGCGTGGACCCGGCAATGGATCGAGCACGACACCGTGCAGAGTGCGCCGCGTTACCACGCGCACGACGTGGTGCCGGACCTGGCGCTGGGCAATCCGTCGGTGGTGCAGGTCGCCAGCGAGCCGGCGGCGTTATTCATGATCCGCAAGGTGCGCGAATTCCCCGGCGAAGTCAGCATCGTCGCCACCGGCCCGTTGACCAATCTGGCGCTGGCGCAGCGGCTAGATCCGCAGTTTGCGTCGCTGGCCAGGGAACTGGTCTACATGGGCGGCAGCCTCAACCCGCGGCAGCGCCGCGACAGCGTGTCGGCGCGGCAGTTCGCGCGCGAGTTCGTTAATGCGCCGCGGCGCGAGTTCAACATCCGTTGGGACCCGGAAGCGGCGAGCATCGTGATGCGTTCGCCGTGGCGCAAGCTGGTGATGGTGCCGGTGGATCCGTCCACCGCCAACGAGCTGACCCCGCAGCTGCTGGCGCGGATGAGCGCCGCCGACACGCCGATCGGCCATGCGTTGCGCCGGCGCGAGCCGGGTTTCCCGCTGTGGGACGAACTGGCCACGGCGCTGTGGCTGCAGCCGCAGCTGGCCACGGTCAGCGAGACGCTGTACATCGACGCCAATACCGAGTTCGGCCCCGGCTGCGGCGACGTCCTGTCGTGGGCGCCGGGCTACCAGCCGGGCCTCGGCGAACAGGCGCAACAGGTGGTGCGCGAGGCCGACGGCACCCTGTGCGGCGCCAGCGATCCGCGCAGCGATGGCGCGGTCGCGGGCTGGTAGCGGTCGCGGCTGCCTCACGCTTGCATCCGATGGAGATCGATCACGACCGCCAATCCCTCGCGCGCGCCAGAGCGCTGGTGGATGCGGCGATGCGCGATCCGGAATGTTGGCCCGCCCATCTCGCGCAGGCCGAGGCGCTGCTCATGGCCGCATCGGCGTCTGCGCCGGACGATACCGCAGCACTCACCTGCCTGGGCGCGGTGCTGTGCGATCTGGCGAAGTACCGCCAGGCGGCCGAGGCGCTGCAGCGCGCGGTGCGCCTGCGCTCGGACGATCGCAACACCTATTTCAATCTCGGCATCGCGCTGCTCAACAGCGGCAAGCGCCGCCAGGCCATGCAGCGCTTCCGGCAGGCGGCGTCGCGGCGTGCGTCGGCGGCGACGTGGGAAGCGTATTTCGATCCTCATGCGCAGTGAGGCGCCACCTGCGCAATGCCGGCGACGCACAACACGAGCGCACGCCGCGCCACCGGCGGCGCTTCCGTACCATGGGGTCGCGCGACGACGCAGCCGCTGCCACGCCGAGCGTCATGCCCCACAGGAACCGGTGCCGCCATGCCGACCTTCTCCCGCTTCCCCCGCTATTTCATGGGAGTGGGGCATTGGCGCAGCATCCGCCGCGCCGCCGAGGCGCTGCACGTGTCGGCGTCGGCGATCGACCGGCAGATCCTCAAGGCCAAGCAGGCGCTGGGCGTGCAGTTGTTCGAGCGGCTGCCGAGCGGGCTGCGCCTGACCCGCGCCGTCGAGTTGCTGCTGGTCGATGTGCGGCGCTGAGAGAAGAGCTTTCAGCGCACGCTGGAGCAGTTCGACGAACTGAAGGGCCTGCGCCGCGGCCATGTCGAGATCGCGATGATCGATGCCTTGAGCGAGGGCATCGTGGTCGATCGCCCACGATGTCCCTGTAGGAGCGGCTTCAGCCGCGACCGCTTCCTGCCGGCGCCAGCCAGGGTCTGCGATTTCGAACGCTCATGGAGCAGCCCACGCATCCCATCCTCTGCGCGCGAATGAGCGCGCTGACCATCGTCGCGTTGCATTTTTTGCACTGCCCGCACGCGAAAACGGTGTTTGCCCGGTTTCGCTGCGGTTCGTATAGTGCCTTGAACCCGGCCAACACTGCATTCCTCGGGAATAAGGTTTTGAATTGAAAGAACGTCCTTAGGCGTGCGGCGCCGCCCTGCTTCCCGCCGATCGCCCGTCCCGCTCCGCCTGACTTCCAAACGAACCCCGCCATGCGCGACACCTCTCCACATTCGGGCTCCGATGGCGGCCGCACCTGAGCCGGCAGCGGCCATGCTGATGCCCGCCTGCGTCCCTGGCCTGCGTGCGGTCGCGCGCTGTGACGCGCTCGGCGTGGCGCCGTACAGCGATATGGCAGACGGCCTGTTCCGCGGCTGGCTGAGTCCGGCGCATCGCGCCAGCGTGGCGGCCGTGGCGGCGTGGATGGGCGAGGCCGGCCTGCATATCCGTATCGATCCGGCCGGCAATCTGCTCGGCCGCTACGACGGCCCGCTCGGGGTCATGCTCGGCATCGAATGCGTGGCCGCGCTGCACGCGCAGGGCCGCCGGCTGCCGTGCGCGATCGAGGTGATCGCGTTCGGCGACGAGGAAGGTTCGCGCTTTCCGGCCTCGATGCTGAGCAGCCGCGCCGTCGCCGGCACGCTGCACCCGGCGGCGCTGCAGGTGGCCGACGGCGATGGCGTGATGCTGGCCGATGCGCTGGCCGCCTGGGGCCTGGACATCGCCCTGCTGCCGAGCGCGGCGCGTGCGCCGCACAGCGTGCTGGCCTACGACGTGCGTGCCGGCGACGCTGCCGTACGCGATGCGGCGGCCGCGGCGATCGCGCAATGCCTGCATGCGATCGCCGCCGCGCGTGGCGTGCAGACTGCGTGCAGGACTTGCCGGCCAGTCCCTGCGATCCGCGCCTGGTCGCCGCGCTGGACGCGGCAATCGCCGCGCAGGGCCTCGCGCCGCGGCAGCTGGTGTCCGGCGCCGGCCGCGACGCCATGGTGATGGCCGCGCTGTGCCCGACCGCGATGCTGTTCCTGCGCTGCGCCGGCTGCGTCAGCCACTATCCTGCCGAACATGTGGATCCCGCCGATGCCCACGTGGCGGTGGCGGCGATGCTGCATTTCATCGAGTCCCTGGGAGACACCCTTGTCCGTTGACCCGCTGCACGCCGACCTGTTCGGCGACATCGATCCGCCGCAACGCCTGCTGATGGGGCCGGGCCCGGTCAATGCGCATCCGCGCGTGCTGCGCGCGATGTCGGCCGACCTGCTGGGCCAGTTCGATCCGGAAATGACCGGCTACATGAACCAGGTGATGGCGCTGTACCGGCCATTGTTCGGGACCGAGAACCGCTGGACCTTCCTGGTCGACGGCACCGCGCGCGCCGGCATCGAGGCGGCGCTGGTGTCGCTGGTGGCGCCGGGCGATCGCGTGCTGGTGCTGAACTTCGGCCGCTTCGGCCTGTTGCTGGGCGAGATCCTCGGCCGCATCGGCGCGGTGGTCCAGAGCGTGGATGCGCCGTGGGGCGAGGTCGTGCCGATGGCGACGGTGGCCGATGCGATCGAACGCGTCGCGCCGAAGCTGGTCGCCTGCGTGCATGGCGATACCTCGACCACGATGGCGCAGCCGCTGGACGGTCTCGGCGCGCTGTGCCGCGCCGCCGGCGCGCTGTCCTACGTCGATGCCACCGCGACCATCGGCGGCATGCGCATCGCCAGCGATGCCTGGGGCGTGGACGTGGTCACCGGCGGCCTGCAGAAGTGCCTGGGCGGGCCGTCCGGCTCGGCGCCGATCACCGTATCCGCGCGCGCCGCCGAGGCGATCTTCGCGCGCCGCCATGTCGAGCGCGGCATCGTCCGCGACGATCTCGCCAACGGCAGCGGCGTGCGCATCGGTTCGAATTATTTCGACCTGGCGATGGTGATGGATTACTGGTCGGACAAGCGCCTCAACCACCACACTGAAGCCACAAGCATGCTGTACGCGGCGCGCGAGTGCGCACGCGTGGCGTTGCAGGAAGGCCTGCCCGCCCGCTTCGCCCGCCATGCTGCGGCCGGCCGCGCAGTCGCCGCCGGCGTGCGCGCGCTGGGACTGCAGGTGTTCGGCGACGACCGCTACCGCATGGCCAACGTCACCGGCGTGGCGATTCCCGCCGGCATCGACGGCGAGGCGGTGCGGCGGCGCATGCGCGAGGATTTCGAGATCGAGATCGGCACCGCGTTCGGGCCGCTGCAGGGCAAGCTGTGGCGGATCGGCGCGATGGGCTACAACGCGATGAAGCACAAGGTGCTGATCACCCTGGGCGCGCTGGAAGCGGTGTTGCGCGCCGAAGGCTACGTCTGCGCGCCGGGCGCCGCGGTGGATGCGGCGCTGGCCGCCTGGCATGCAGACGGAGCGCCGCGGTGAGCACGGCGCGCGACATGGTCGGCTACGGCGCGCAGCCGCCGGACCCGCAGTGGCCGGGTGGCGTGCGCCCGGACGCATCTCGCGCGATCAGGTGGCCGGTGCGGGTGGTGTAGGCGAGCGCCGGTTTCCCTGCGTGCCAGACATGGTGCATCAGCGCCGAACGCTCGTTGGCCACGCTGGCATCCAGGCCCGCATCAGACTTGGAGGAATAGGCGATGCGATCGACATAGGGGCTGTCCGTCGCTTGCGCGAGCTGCTGCGCGCCAGCGGTCAGCTGGGTGCCGGCGAGCAGCACAGCAACGGCGAGCAGGCGGCCGGTGGCGGCAAACGAGACGCGCCAGCAAGCGGCGCGAGCATTGCGATACATCCATGACGGATCCTTGCGAACGGGAGAGGGCGCTTCGCCATCCAGACGCTGGCGCTCGTGCCTCAAGCGCGCGACGGAATGGCTGCAGATGCTGCGATCGACATGTTGCAGGACATGCCGCCGCTCCGTATCCAGGAATGGTTCCGGTTTGTATTCGGGGCGACGCTGCGCAGCGTCGCCCGGATCCGGTGTCGCTTGATGAGAGCCTGTCGTTATTTATCGCATGTGTGTCGCCCCTGGTGCGCGACGGGAGGCGTGTTCGCAGGGCGCGCGGACGCTATCGGCTATGGACGCTGGCAGCGCGCGCAGGCCGGCCCGGACTGGCGGCGTTATGGCAGCCCGGCCAGCCAGTCGTCGTCGGAGCCTTCGTTGATGTCGGCGAACAGCGGGGTGGAGAAGTAGCGTTCGCCGGTGTCGGGCAACATCGTCAGGATCACCGAGCCGGGTGCCGCGGTCTCGGCCACGCGCAGCGCGGTGGCCACGGTGGCGCCGCCGGAGATGCCGGTGAAGATGCCTTCCTCGGAGGCGAGACGGCGCGAGACGGAGATCGCATCGGTGTCCTCCACGCTCAGCACCGCGTCGTAGACCTCGCGGTTGAGCACCTCGGGTACGAAGTCCGGGGTCCAGCCCTGGATCTTGTGCGGCTTCCACTCCTGGCCCTGCAGCAAGGCCGCGCCGGCCGGCTCGGTGGCGGTGATGCGCACCTCCGGACGCGCCACCCGCAGCACTTCGCCGACGCCGGTGAGGGTGCCGCCGGTCCCCCAGCCGCTGACGAAATGGTCGAGCCGGCGGCCGGCGAAATCGCGCAGGATTTCCGCGGCGGTGGTGCTGCGGTGGTAGGCGGGGTTGGCCGGGTTGGCGAATTGCCGGGCCATGAACCAGCCGTGCTGCTGGGCCAGTTCCTCGGCCTTGCGCACCATGCCACTGCCGCGCTCGGCGGCCGGGGTCAGGATCACCTTGGCGCCGTACGCGCGCATCAGCTTGCGGCGCTCGATCGAGAAGGTCTCCACCATCGTCGCCACGAACTTGTAGCCGCGCGCGGCGGCGACCATCGCCAGGGCCACGCCGGTGTTGCCGGAGGTGGCTTCGACGATGGTGTCGCCGGGTTTGAGCAGGCCCTTGGCCTCGGCGTCGAGCACGATCGCCAGCGCCAGCCGGTCCTTGACCGAGCCGCCGGGATTGAACGCTTCGACCTTGACGTACAGGCTGACGTGCGCGGGCGGCAGGCGGTGCAGCTTGACGATCGGGGTGTGGCCGATGGTGTCGAGGATGTTGTCGTAGATGGCCATGCGCAGGGTCTCCGGAACGGGATACGGGTCAGGCGGCGTGGGCCAGGGTAGGCACGGCCGGCGTCGGGGAAGGTGAGGGCGGTGCGGGCAGCGGCGCGGCGCCGAACCAGTGCAGATCGGTCGCCAGCGTCGCCACCTCGCCCAGGATCAGCAGCGCCGGCGAACCCACCTGGTGCGCGCGGGCGGTGTCGGGCAGGTCGGCCAGGGTGCCGATCACCACCCGCTGCTGCGGGCGCGAGCCGTTCTCCACCAGCGCGAACGGGGTCTGCGCTGCACGCCCGGCGCGCAGCAGGCGCTCGCGCACCGTGTCCAGCCCGGCCACGCCCATGTACACCGCCAGGGTCTGCCGTTCCTGCGCCAGCGCGGCCCAGTCCAGCGTGTCGAACGATTCCTTGCAGTGCGCGGTGACCAGGCGCAGCGACTGCGCATGTGCGCGGTGGGTCAGCGGGATGCCGGCGTAGGCCGCGCAGGCCAGCGCCGCGGTGATGCCCGGCACCACCGCGTAGGGCACGCCGTGCGCGCGCAGGTATTCCAGTTCCTCGCCACCGCGGCCGAACACGAACGGATCGCCGCCCTTCAGCCGCACCACGCGGCGGCCGCGTCGCGCATGCTCCAGCATCAGCGCGTGGATCTGTTCCTGGCGCACGCTGTGGCCGCTGGCCGATTTGCCGACGTCGATCCGCTCGGCGCTGGCGGGCAGCAGCTCCAGGATCGCGGCGCTGACCAGGCGGTCGTGCAGCACCACCTCGGCATTGCGCAGCGCCTGCAGCGCATTGAGCGTCAGCAGGCCGAGATCGCCGGGGCCTGCGCCGACCAGGGTCACCGTGCCGGGACGCAGCGCTTGCGCCTGTGCCGTCGTGGCAGGCGCACCGGTCCTGTCGCCGGCAGCGTCGGCCGCCTTGGGTGCGGCGAGCGCATCGGCGGTGCCGGGCGCGGCCTGCGCCAGCAGCCGTTGCGCGGCGGCGG
>NZ_CAPJ01000264.1 GCF_000331775.1 Xanthomonas translucens pv. translucens DSM 18974 | reverse complement strand
AGCGCACGTCGCCGCGGCGTTCGTAGAGGTTGCGGTCGATCAGGTCGATGTTGCTCAGCGCCAGTTCGCTCAGGCGCGTGCGGCGCACGTCGTCGTCCAGCCGCTGCAGGGTGTGCGCATATCGGCGCTGGTGCTGGCGGCGACCTTGTCCAGGTCCTGGGTGGCGTCGGCGACGCGCCGCGACAGCACGTCCATTTCCTGCGCGATGACGCTGAAGCCGCGCCCGGCGTGGCCGATCCGCGCCGACTCGATGCGTGCGTTCATCGAGATCACGTGGGTGGTGCGGTTGATCCCGTCGATGCGTTGCAGCGACTGCCGCAGCTGTCCGAGCAGTTGATCGGACGGGCCGACCACGGAGCGGATATGGTCGTCGATGCCCGCTTCGGTGGGGTTGGCTGGCAGGTCCATTGGTGCTGTCGGTGGGAGGGGAGGGACCAGCAGGCGCAACAGGGGGTAAGGGTGTTCGCGGCCGCCAATGCAATGGCCTTAGCGCCGATTGTGCTGGCGTCTGTTACCGAGATGCATTGCCGCGTCTGGGCTGCGCCGTCCGCGGCCGGGCCGCGGCGGGGCCGAACTCGTCTACCATCTGCGCCAGGACCGGCGTCGCCGGACCACAGGCGCGCGCACCGCGCCGTGCCGCCTTGGGGATGGAGTCCGGATGGAAGCGTTGATCGTGCTGGTGGTGGTGGCGGTATTGGCGGTGCCGATCCTGATGATCGTGCTGTGGGTGGCGCTGGCAGGCGTGCGCCGGCGCGTGGCGGCCCTGGAACTGCAACTGGCGCAGATGCGGCATGCCGCGCCGCAGGCGGCGCAGGCCGCTGCCCGATTCGACGCAGCCAGCGATGCCGAGCATACCGAGACCGATGCCCAGCTCGCCGACAACGATGGCGTGGAGGAGCGTCCATTTGTCCCGCTCGCTGCGCTCGTCCCGGTCGTGCCTGTGCCACCGCCGCTTCCGCCGCCGTTCGTCGCGCCGGCCGCCGCAGCGAGCGAGGCCGCCGACCCTGACGCCGCGCCACTGTCGCCGGCACCGCGCGGTCCGGATCCGATCGAGCGGTTGCTGGCCGGCACCAAGCGCTGGTTCACCGAAGGCAACGTGCCGGTCAAGATCGGCATGCTGGTGCTGCTGGCCGGCGTCGCCGCGCTGCTGAAGTACGCCGGCGACCAGGGCTGGCTGCGCATGCCGATCGAACTGCGCTATGCCGGCATCGCCGCCGCGGCGCTGGCCGGCCTGGGCTTCGGCTGGCGCCAGCGCGAGCGCAAGCGCAGTTTCGCGCTGGCCCTGCAGGGCGGTGCGATCGGCGTGCTGCTGCTGACCGTGTTCGCCGCGTTCAAGCTGTCCGCGCTGCTGCCGGCCGGCGCCGCGTTCGCGCTGAGCATCGTGCTGGTGGCCAGCATGTGCGTGCTGGCGGTGGTGCAGGAATCGCGCACTTTGGCGGTGCTGGCCACCCTGGCCGGATTCCTGGCGCCGATCTGGCTGTCCACCGGCAGCGGCAACCATGTCGGCCTGTTCTCGTATTACGCGGTCTTGAACGCGGCGGTGTTCGCGATCGCCTGGTATCGGCCGTGGCGGGTGCTCAACCTGCTCGGCTTCGGTTTCACCTTCGGCATCGGCACGCTATGGGGCGTGCTGCAGTACCAGCCGGCGAAGTTCGCCAGCACCGAGCCGTTCCTGCTGCTGTTCTTCGCCTTCTACCTGCTGATCCCGATCCTGTACGCACGCCGGCAGACCGCCGTGCGCAGTCCGGTGGTCGATGGCAGCCTGCTGTTCGGCACGCCGCTGGTCGCCTTCTCGCTGCAGGCGTGGCTGTTGCGTGACCAGCAGCTGACGTTGGCGTTGTGCGCCTTGGGCCTTGCGGCGATCTACGCAGGGTTGGCGGCGGCATTGATCCGACGCACGCGGTTCACGCTGCTGGGGCAGGGCTATGCACTGCTGGCGGTGGGGTTTGCCACCCTGGCGGTGCCGCTGGCATTGTCCGCACGCGCCACGGCCAGCGTGTTCGCACTGGAGGGCGCTGGCCTGGCCTGGCTGGGGCTGAGGCAACGGCGATGGTTGCCGCAGATCAGTGGTGCCTGCCTGCAACTGCTCGCCGCCTGGGGATTCTTGGCCGGTCTGGATGTGGCCTGGCGCGATACGCATGCACTGGCCAATGCCACCTTCACCAGCGGGATGTTGCTGGCACTGGCCGGCTTCGCCGGTGCCTGGAGCTACCGCCGGGTGCGTTCCGACGCGGCGGCGCTGGCCTACTACCTGTGGGGCCTGATGTGGTGGTGCGGCATCGGCGTCGCTGAGATCCAGCGTTTCGTGGTCGCCGATACACGCGCCGATGCGACACTGGCGTTGTGTGCGGTCAGCGGATGGCTCGTCGCCGAGTTGCACCGGCGCTGGCCGGCGCCTGCGCTGGCCCTGACCACGCTCGGTGGCTTGCTGCTGGCGCTGCCGTTGGCCGTGTGGCAGGTCGCCTCACACGGACAGCCGTTCGCCGGGTATGGCCTGTTGGTGTGGGCGCTGTTCGCGGGCTTGGGCCTGCGCAGCCTGGTCTGCCTGCGCCATAGCGGCGGCACCCCGGCGCGGGCGGCGCAATTCGTCTGGTGGCTGGTGTGGCCAACGGTGGCGTCGCTGTTCGGTGGATTTCTGGCGTTGGTTTTCTCGTTGGCATCCGGCTGGAGCTGGGCGCTGATGCTGGCGCCGTGGCTGCTGGTGGCGGCGCTGTCGCTGTTGCGCTGGAGCTGGCTGGCAGCGCCGCTGGGTACGGCGTTCGCGCCGTGCCGCAGTGTCCTGCAGTGCAGCTATTTCGCGTTATTGGGAATGGCGTGGTCAATCAGCCTGATCGTGCGTGGCGCCAGCGCGCCGTTGCCGTGGGTCCCGTTGCTCAATCCCTTGGAAATGACCCAGCTGTTGTTCCTGGTCCTGGTCGGGCGTTGGATGCGCACGCCGCAGCTACCGGCGGTACTGCGCCCGCGGTGCATGTCGTTGCTGGCCGGCGCCGGCTTTCTCTGGATCACCAGCATGACCCTGCACGCGGTGCATCACCTGGGAGGCGTGCCGTGGGGGGCGGTCCTGTCCGACAGTGTGGCGCAGACCAGCCTGACCGTGGTGTGGAGCGTGCTCGGCGTGCTCGGCTGGGTGCTCGGCTCGCGCCGCGGCCAGCGCGGCCTGTGGCTGGCCGCGGCGCTGCTGATGGCGGTGGTGCTGGGCAAGCTGCTGCTGGTGGATCGCGGCAACCTCGGCAATGTCGCCGGCATCGCCTCGTTCATCGCCTACGGCCTGTTGTGCACCGTGGTCGGCTATTTCGCGCCGGCGCCGCCGCGCGCCACCGAACCGTCCGAGGAGGCCCATCCATGAAACGCCCGATCTTTCCGGCAATGCTGCTGGCGTTGCTGCCGCTCGCCGGCTTCGCCGCCAGCCAGCGCGACGACTATGCCCAGCAATGGCCGCTGACCCTGCAGGATCCGGCCGCCGGCGCCTATCGCGTGCAACTGGACGATGCGGTGTACCGCAGCGCGCACCTGGCCTCGCTGGGCGACGTGGAGGTGTTCAACGCCGCCGGCGACCCACTGCCGGTGGCGCTGTTCGCCGCCGAGCACGCCGAAACCACACCGCGCCGGCAGCCGCTGCCGTGGTTTCCGCTGCCGGCGGTGGCCGGTGGCGGTGCCGACGACCTGGAGCTGATCGCCGAGCGCGATACCGACGGCAGCGTGCGCCGCATTCGTACCCGCATTGCCAGCAGCGCCACGGCCAGTGCCGAAGCCGGTTGGTTGATCGATGCCAGCGCGCTGCGCGAGCCGTTGCGCGCGCTGTCGCTGCAGTGGGCCGCAGATGCGCAGCCGCGGCAGGCGCGCTACCGGGTCGAGGCCAGCGACGATCTGCGCGATTGGGAACTGCTGGTGCCGGAGGCGACCCTGGTCGACCTGGCCAACCAGGGCAAGCGCCTGCAGCAACTGCGCATCGGCATCGATCGGCAGGTGCGCTACCTGCGCCTGCTGCCGTTGTCGCCGCCGCCGCTGCCGACATTGACCGGGGTGGAGGCCGAACTGGCGCCGGCGCCCGCCGCCGCCGACTGGCACTGGCAGCAACTAGACGCGCTGCACGCCGATCCGGCGCAGCACAGTTTCGACTTCGCAGCGCCGGGCCGCTATCCGGTCGCGCAACTCGACATCGCGCTGCCCGGCAACAGCGCGATCGAATGGCGCGTGCAGAGCCGCGACAGCGCCGAGGCGCCGTGGCAGGACCGGGCCGGGCCGTGGGTGGCCTATCAGGTCGGCGCCGGCGCCAGCCGCTCGCCGCCGCAGGCGCTGGCGCGGCCGGTGCGCGATCGCTACTGG
>NZ_CAPJ01000265.1 GCF_000331775.1 Xanthomonas translucens pv. translucens DSM 18974 | reverse complement strand
TCGCGTCATCCGGATGAGCCACCTGTAGGAGCGGCTTCAGCCGCGACAGGCATTATCGGTAACGCCCGTCGCGGCTGAAGCCGCTCCTACAGGGTGCGTTATCGCCGCCTGATTGGTCAGCGCTTGGCGGCACGTTCAACCGCGCTTGCGCGGCTTGCCGCGCGCCGGCTTCTTGCCGATGGCGGCGTCGGGCTTGTGCGGCGTCGCCAGCGCGCCGGCGTCGTGCAGTTGCTGCAGCCACGACAGCGCATCGACGTAGGCCAGGAACTGCTGCAGGTAGCCCGGCGACAGGGTGCGCATCAGCGCCAGCGCGCGGTGCACCAGCACGCCGGAATTCAGCGGGCCGGCATCGGAAGGGGCCTGCTGCAGCGATTGCCGCAGCTGGCTGCGGCTGCGCAGCTCGGTCCACAGTCTGCGCGCATCATCGAGTGCGGGCAGTTGCTGCGCAGACTGCGGCGGCACGGCGTTTACTGCGTCGTTCGCGCCACTCGTGTCGTTCGCGTCACTCGCGGCGCCACCGGCGAATCGCTGCAGCAGTTCGCCGAGCGGGCTGCGCGCGATCGCAGTCGCAGTCGCGGGAGGCGCGGTATCGGCATCGGCGACAGCGATGGCCGCGCCGCCGTCGGTATCGGCATCGGCATCGGCGGTTGTCGCAGCCGGTATCCCGGCCAGGTCCGCGGCATAGGCGTCGAGCAGCGCGGACAGTTTCTGCTCGAGCAGGTGCCGCGCTTGGCCATGATGCGCATCGACGCGTCGCGCCAGCGCTTCGATGAAACGGAAACGCAGCGGATCCAGGCGCTCGGCCTGCCGCTGCCGCCATGCGTCGAGCACTTCGCTCACGGGTGTCGCGTCAGCGCGCATGCGGTCTCGCGGCAGACGTGGACAGCTTCGGCAGCGGCGCCATCTCCACGCGGCGGTTGCTGGCGCGTCCGGCTTCGTCGGTGTTCGGGCTGACCGGTTGCTGCGCACCGAACGCGGCCGCGAACACCGCGTCGGCCGGCACGCCTTCCTCGATCAGCGCGCGGGTCACGGTCAGCGCGCGCTGCGCCGACAGTTCCCAGTTGTCGGCGAACTGGCGGTTGCTGTCGCGCACCTGGCGGTCGTCGGTAAAGCCGCTGACCATCAGGATCTCGCCGCGCGCTTTCAGATACCCGGCCAGCGGTGCGGCCAGGCTGTTCAGCAGCTCGCGCCCTGCGGGTTGTAGCTGGTCGGAATTGAGCGCGAACAGCACGCTGCCGCGGATGCCGATGCGGCCATCGACCAGGGTCACCCGGCCTGCCGCCAGCGGCGCGGCCAGCGCCTGTTCCAGGGTCTTGCGTTGCCGCGCCTCGGCCTGCCGCTGCCGGACTTCCTCGTCCAGCTTGTGCGACAGCTGCAGTTGCACGCCGATCACGCCGATCAGGATCAGCACGAAGGCGCCGAGCAGCACCGACATCAGGTCGCCGAACACCGCCCAGATCGGTGCGCCGGCGTCGGCGTCGATTTCCAGCTCGTCGCTCATGCCGCTGCGGCCCCGCCGTCGGCGTGCTGGCCGGGCAGCTGGCGCAACTCCTCGATGATCTGCTTCTGCGACAGCAGGCTCAGGTCGATGACTTCCCTGGCCTGGGCGACGTAGTAGGCCAGCTGCTCGTCGCTGCGCGCGAGCGACTTGTCCAGCGCCTGTTCGATGCCGTGCAGGCGCTCCAGCAGCGCCGCGTTCGATTGGCCGAACGCCTCCACCGCGCCGCCGAAGGCATCGCCCAGGCTGGCCACTTCGGTGGCGCCGACCGCGACCTGCGCGGCGACCGATTCAAGATTGCCGGTCTGGGCTTGGATGTGGTCGGTGAAGCGGGTGCCGACGCGATCGAGCAGGTCCGCCGAGGTGGTGACCAGGGCGTCCACCGCGGTGCGTTGCTCGCTGGAGGCGTGGTTCACCGCCTCGAGCAAGGTGTGCAGTGTGTCGAGCAGGCGGCTGCGCTCTTCCAGCATGGCGGTGTCGCGGACCATGCTCTCGGAGAGTTTCTGGCGCAGCTCGGCGACGACGTCGGCGGCGGCCTTGGGCGCTTCCGAGGCGGTCTGCACCAGGCGCGAGATCTCGGCGATGGTGTCGCTGGCATGCGCCTGGGTCTGCGCCGCGATCGCGGTGGCGGTGCGTTCGAGCGTGGCGCAGATCTCCTGCTGGCGCTGCGCGTCGCGCTCGCCGTTTTGCGTCCACTGCGCGTTCAAGGCGGCGACCATCGCGGCGAATGTCTCCGTCCACGTGGCCAGGCGCGCCTGGTCGCGCGCCTGCAGCGCGTCCTGCAATTGCGCATGCGAGTGCTGCATGGCCGCGACCAGCGCTGCGGCGCGTTGTTCCAGCGTCGCCGCGACCGCGTCCAGCGCCTGCGCGTTGCGCTCGGCCAGGGCGGCGTTGACGTCCTCCTGGCGCGACAGCGCATCGTTCCAGGCCTGCCTGGCGCCATCCGCGGTGGCGTTCAGGCGCACCGAGATCGCATCCAGCGCCTGCGCATTGCGCGCCGCCAGTTGCGCGTTGATCTCTTGCTGGCGCGACAGCGCATCGTTCCAGGCCCGCTTCGCACCATCCGCGGTGGCGTCCAGGCGTGCCGATACGGCATCCAGCACGCCGTTGGAGCGCATCGCGAAGCTGTCGCCGAAGCCTTGCAGCGCACTGCGCAGATCCTGGACCAGCGCCTGGTTGGTGTCGCGCTGGCCGGCCAGCGCGGCATCCCATGCCTGTGCGGCGCGCGCGGCGGCGCGCTCGAAGCCGCTGCTCAGGCCATCGAGCTGGCGCTGCACGGCCTGGCCGACGTGTTCGTGCAGCGTGGCGGTTTCGCGCGCCAGGCCGTCCAGCGTGGTCTGCACCACCGGCTGCAATGCGGCGCCGAGCGCGCGCGCGTTCTCGGCGACGCCGGCCTGCAGCGATTGCTCCACCGCGCCGGCCAGGCGCGTGTAGGCGGCCTCGGTCCTTGCGTGGAAGGCGTCCTGGTTGCTGGCCAGGCGTTCGCCGCTGGCCGCGCCTTGCTGTTCGATGCCCGCTGCCATCGCCTGCAGCCGATCGATCAGCGCCGGCATCAGGTCGGTCTGCCGCTGCAGCAGCTTGAACGCTTCGGTGCGCTGGAATGCCTGCGAATGGGCGTGCAGCGTGGTCGCGATGGCCAGATCGAGCCCCTGTACCGCCTGCAGCCGCTCGCGCCGGCACAGCGCGGCGAGCAGGCCGAGCATCGCCGAACTGGCCACGCCGGCAATCGAGGTGCCGAACGCGAAGCCCAGGCCCTTGACCGGTGCGGCCAGCGAGTCGCGGATGGCGTGCAGGTCGGTGGCGCTTTCCAGCGCCAGGCCGGTGCCGCGTAGCGTCGCCATCATGCCCAGGAAGGTACCGAGCATGCCCAGTAGCACTAGCAGGCCGACCAGGTACGGGGTCAATCCCGGCGCGGGCAGGGCGACGCGCTCGCCCTCGATGCGCAGCCGCACCGCGTTGCGCAGGCTGGGATCGAGACGCTGCAGCCAGCCGCCCAGGTCGGACTGCGCTGCGATCGCGTCCTCCACGCCATGCACCAGCGTGGCGGTGGCCTGCCGGTAGCGGTACAGCTCCAGCGCGCCGGCCACGTAGCAGGCGCCGATCAGCAGCGCGAAGCTGGCACCCAGCGGGTTGGAGCCGAGGTAGCCCACGCCGATCCAGCACACGGCGGCGAGGCCGGCCAGGAACACGACGGAATTGAACAGGTTCTTGAACATGAGGTCTCGGTCAGCGGCTGCGAAGCGCTGCAAGCAGCCCTTCGATGGGGTGAAAACGGATATCCAGTTCGGCGCGCAGCACGTGCTGCATGTCCTGGCGGAACACGTCCAGCCAGGCGCCGGCGCGCGGCGCGGTATGCGCCGTTTGCGCCGCGTCCGGCACCGGCTGCGCGGCCTCGCGCAGCCGGTCGAAATGCTGTCCTAGCAGCGCCGGCACGGCCGCCAGCAGGGTCTGTTCGCGTGGGCTCAGGGTCAGTTCCATGACCGCGTCCACCTCCGCCAGCCGCGCCATGTCGGCCGAGGAGCGCGCCAGCGTGTCGCGCAGCTGGCCGCGCAGACGGCCGCTGGCGGTCAGCATCGCCCGCTGCAGCGACAGGTAGCGCTGGCGGAACGGCGCATAGTCGAGCGGGGCGTTCGGGTCGGTGCCGTGGCCAGGTTTGGCAGCGAGGCGTCCGGCATCCGGGCCGGTGTCGCTGGCGATGGACTGCTCCAGCGCGCCGCGCACACGCGCGCATTCGGTCTCGCTGGCTCTCTCGAACGGCGCGTCCTCGTCGATCGTGGGCAGCCTGCCGTCCAGCGCCCTGGACACGGCCACGGCGCGCGTCCAGTCGATCCATTGGCCGAGCCGGTCGGCCAGCGCAGGGCTGGATGGCGGTATGTCGGCGTCGGTGAGACGTGCGAGGAGGCGAATGAACGCCGGGCCCGGGACAGGCGGCCGTGGAAGAGCTTTCGCCATGCTTGTGCGTAAAACGCGCAATTTTACACGCGAATGACAGGCCAGTCCGGCCGGCCGCGCGGCGCCAGGTGGAAAACCGCTGCGCCGGTGCGCTGCGGTTCAAGCGCCTGCGGCGGGAAAGGTGGCCGCTGGCCCTCGTGCGCAACGCCTGCCGTGGCAGGGATGCGCGGGGGCCTGGCCTCAGGCGGTCTGCAGCTCCAGGCCTGCCGCCGTCGCCATCGGGCAAGAAGCCAACGCGGCGGCACTTCGGCGGCGCTAGCGCCTACAGCCGCTGCTCGCCGCGCAGCAGCGGATACGGATTGAGCGATTCGCCCTTCCACCACTGCTTTTCCGGGCCAAGCCGGTGCACTTCGAAATGCAGGTGCGGCGCGCCGGGGTCGGCATTGCCGGTGCTGCCGACATAGCCGAGCACCTGGCCGCGGCGGATCGGCTGCTTTTCCGCCAGCCCATCGGCATAGCGTTGCAAGTGCGCGTAGTAGTACGCATAGCGGCCGCTGGGTTCGAACTGGTACACGGTGAGGCCGCCGCGCTCGCTGTCGAACAGCTTTTCCACGTTGCCGTCGGCCACCGCCAGCACCGGCGTGCCGGCCGGTGCCAGGATGTCGATCGCGTCGTGGCGGCGGCCCTGGCTGCGGGCGTCGGTGAAGGTGTCCTGCAATTGGTCGCGGCTCACGCCTTGCACCGGGATCAGCAGGTCGGCGCCGTTATTCGCCGGCGCGGCGGCCGCTGTCGCCGTCGCTGCGGTCGCGGCAGGCGGCGTGGGTGGGGTGTCCGCTGCGGTGGGCGCAGACGCGGGGATGGTCGCCTCCGGTGGCGACTGCGCCGCTGCCGGCGCAGCAGCAGGCGACACCGTGGGCGTGGCAGTCGCTGTCTCGCCGCTGGCCGCGGCGGCCGCTACCGCGCTCGGCCTGACCTGCACGCCATCGCGCAGCATCCAATAGCCCAGCGCGACCGCCACCACCAGCAACGCCAGGCTCGGCAGCGTCTTCATCCGCTCACTCCTGCATGGTCACCGGTACCGACGCGTTCACCGCGGCGGCGACGGTCAGCGCATCCCAATTGGTCAGGCGCACGCAACCATGCGATTGCCCCTTGCCGACCCGCGATGGCTCCGGCGTGCCGTGCAGGCCGTAGTGGTCCTTGGACAGATCGATCCACACTTCGCCGACCGGATTGTTCGGGCCTGCGGCCAGCGTGGCCTTCTTGGTGGATTGGTCGGCGTCCCAGAACAGCTTGGGGTTGTAGTGGTAGGTCGGGTGCCGCGCCACGCCCTTGATCTTCCAGTCGCCGATCGGCAGCGGATCGTGTTCGCTGCCGGTGGAGGCGGGAAACTGGGCCAGGATCGCGCCGTTGGCGTCGAGCAGGCGCACGGTGGAGTCGGACTTGTCGACGACGAGCTTGGCCGCCTTCGGCAGTGCGGGCGTGCCGAGGACGTTCGGTACCTGCACGCTGGCGCCGGCCTGGCCGAGATCGATCGATGGGTTGAGCGCCTGCAGCAACGCAGGCGCGGCATGGAAGCGTTCGCCCAGGCGCTCCTGCACCGATTCGTAGCCCAGCGCCGGCAGCTTGGCTTTTTCCTCGGTGTCCTTGGGAATCTTGGGGAAGGGCCCGGCGACGTCCTCGGCGGTGAGCGTGTAGGCGATCAGTGCGGGTGCGGCGTCCTGCGCCAGCGCTTGCCAGGTGGCTTCGTCGAGTTCGCCGTTGACGGGCAGTCCGCGTGCGGTCTGGAAGCCCGACACGGCGCGGCGCTGGTTGGAGCCCGGCTGGCCGTCGATTTCGCCCGGCGAGAAGTGCGCGCGATCCAGCAGGACCTGCGCGCGCAGCGGCGAACGCTCGCCGCTGTCAGGCGCCGCTGCGGCGTGTGCGGGCGGCTGTGCCGAGGCAATGCCGCCCGCGCTGGCGAACAGCACGGCGAGGCAGGCGAGTGGAAGCGAAAGACGGGACATCGGCGACTCCAGAATGAATGGCCGTCACCATGCCCATGTGCCGCGAGTAGCGGCGTGAAATGGCTGGCTCCCCGCTGACTGGGAATGCCGCCGGCATTGCCACGGCCGCATCCGCAGCGCATGCGCGAGCGACGCCGCCACGCCTCCGGCGCGATGCGCCGGAGGCTGGCCGGCCGTCAGTAGGTGTAGCCCAAGGTCAGCATGTACACCCGCCCGGTTTCGACATAGGCGCCGTCGGCGCCGGGGTCGTAGGCCATGTAGCGGGTGGACTTGCCCTGGGTTTCGTAGAACGTGGCCGCATTGAGCAGGTTCTTGGCCGACACGCCCACGTCGATGCCGTGCGGCAGGTGGTAGGTGGCGTTCAAGTCCAGCGACTTCACCGGCTGCAGGTAGTAGTTGAGCCGGTCGCTGGTCAGGCCGAGCAACTGCAGGCCGGTGTAGTTGTAGCTCAGGTCGGCGCGCAGCTTGCTGTCGTCGTAGAACAGGTCCAGGTTGTAGATGCGCTGCGGCGCGCGCGGCAACCAGGTGTTCTCCGGCTGGTCGGCGCGCTTGCTGTCGGCCGAGCTGTGCTGCAGGGTGAGGTTGGCGGTAGCGCCGAAATTGCCCCAGAAGCCCGGCAGATCCTGCAGGCGCTTGCTCAGCGCCAGCTCCACGCCGTAGAGCTTGGCGCTGCCGCCGTTCTGCGGCATGGTCACCGGCACGCCGTTCTCGAACGTGGTGCCGGTGGGCACCAGGCCGCCGAGCGTGTTGTCGTTGCTGGTGGCCGATTGCGAGGTATAGATGAAGCCGGTGATGCGCTTGTAGTAGGTCGCAGCGCTGAGCACGCCGCCGTTGTGGTCGTAGAACTCCGCGGACAGGTCGGCGTTGTCGGCCTTGCTCGGATTGAGGTCCGGATTGGGCTTGGAAATGCCCAGCACCGTGTTGTTGGGGGCGATGGTGTAGACCGTCTCGCCGGAGATCAGGCCGAACGCCGGGCGGCTGAAGCTGCGGCGCAGTGAGGCGCGGTAGACGGTGAGGTCGTCCGGGCGATAGTTGAGGCTGATGCCGGGCAACACTTCGCCATAGGTCCGGCCGTTGCTGACGAACTGGCCATTGCTGCCGTCGCCGCTGGATTGCCAGGCGTCGGCCGAATAGCGGGTCAGTTCGTAGCGCACGCCGGGCAGCACGGTCACCGCGCCGAAGTGCAGCGTGGCCATCGCGTAACCGGAATAGATCGCTTCGGTGCTGGAGGTGGTGTTGGCGTTGTAGTCGTTGGCGGTATAGACCCCCGCGCCCTTGGGATCGTTGACGTACTTGTAGGGCAGCGCCTGCGCCAGCATCCAGTTGCGGTCCAGGATCTTGAACGGACCGGCGTAGCGGCCGTCGAAGGCGCCGGAGGTCGTGCGCCCGGGGATCGCGCTCAGCGGCGGGCCGCCGGCGGTGGGGAAGGCGTAGTTGGGTCCGCCGAAGTAAGGACCGTTGGACACGAAGTTGCCGTCCTTGTGGAAGAACGGATGATCGTAGGCGCCGCGGTCGGCGTGGTCGGCGGCCAGGCCGATCTTGACGCTGTCCAGCACGTCGCCGTCCACGCGGTAGCTGATGTCGGTATGCGCATTGAGGCGGTTGTCGTGGCTGCCGGCGTCATGGCCCTGCACCTTCCACAGCAACGACGAATCCAGGTTGTAGAAGTAGTTTTTCAGCGCGCTGGAACTTGGGCCGATGCTCGGATAGGTCGGATCGCTGAGGTCGAAGGCGAAGCTGCCGGGGGTGAAGCCGTACAGGCTGGCGGAGATGTAATCGGGCCGGCTGCGGGTGCCGCGGCCGAACGAGGTGCCGTAGTCGACGTGCAGGCGGTCCAGCGTGGTCTGGCCGCCCAGTTGCAGCGTCGCCAGTTTTTCTTCGATGTCGTGCGTATTGAAGTAGCCGCCGCGCACCGCGGTGGGCTGGTTGAGATAGGTTTCCAGGCGCGCGCTGGACTGGTCCTGCTGCCCGCTGACGGCGTAGCTGCCGTAGATGGCGCGCGCGTACAACGCACTGTGCTCGCCCTGCCAATCGAGCGCGAGATTGCCGCCGTAGCGTTCGATCTGGCTGGTATAGACGCTGTACTTGTAGCGCGTGCTGAGCAGTGGGCCGACATCGCGCAGGTCGCTGGCGTTGGCTTGCGCCGGATCCAGCGGCACGTACTTGCTGTTGGGCGCAGGCGCCTGCGCCATGTTGTTGTTCTTGCCGTAGTAGGCAGAGGCATACAGGCCGAACGCCTGGTTGTCGCCGAACTTCCAGGCCAGCTCCTGCTGCAGCGTGCCGCCCTTGTCCTTGCCGCCCAGGTCCGAGGCGAGTTCGCTGAACTGGCCCTGCGCGGTGGTCTTGCCGTGGAAATCGCCGTCGAAGTCGAATGCGCTGGGAGTGCGCATGTCGATGGCGCCGCCGACCGCATCGCCGGGCATGTCCGGCGTCGGCGCCTTGGACACCTGCACCGACTGGATGCCGAACGGGGCCAGCATGTTCAACGAGATCGCGCGCGTGGACGAGTCGGTCTCGGGCATGCCGAAGCCGTTGAGGGTGTAGGCGTTGTAGCTGGCGTCCATGCCGCGGATGCTGACGTAGGCGTTCTCGCCGGTGGTGGCCTGGCCCAGGTGCATGTCGCTGTAGGCCGACAAACCTGGCATGTGCGCGACGACATCGGCGATGCCCGCCGACGGAACGGCATCGAGCTGCTGTTTGTCCATCACGCTGTTGACGCTGGCGGACAGGCGCTGCTCGTTGATCGAGCCGGGCGCCGGTGCCTGATCGGCCTGCACATTGACCGAATCCAGGGTGGTGGTGCGCTCGTTGAGCGCGTCCGCGAACGCGGGCGTGGACAGGGTCAGGGCGAGGGCGATGGCGCAGGTGAGGCGATCGATGGGACGGGTGTGCTGCATGCTGGGAACTCGCGGTTGGTAAGCAGGTGTACCCGGCACCCGGACACGCGGGTGCGGGCGATGACATCGCCCATGCCTTCCATTGCGACAGGTGAGTGGAGGTGTGGTTTGCTGCCGGGCCGCGGCAGCGGTGCGGCTCAATGCGTCAGATCGGTGCCGCTACAGCTCGCCTTGGGGAACAGCGGATTACAGCGGGCGACGGCGTCGCCGTCGAAGCGCACCACGTAGCCGGAGCTGTCCGGTTCGTGATCGGGGAAATCGGTGCTGAGCAACTGCGCGCCGCTGGCCAACATGCTGTCGCGGCGCGCGGTGTCGTTGCGCGCAGCCTCCTTCAGGTCGGCATCGGTGCGCGTGCGCACCAGGTATCCGGCCTTCACCAGCTGCGCGATGTCCTCGGCGCTGCCGTCGTTGCGTTCGGTGAACGCTGCATCGTCTTCGCCCGGAGCCGCATTGGTGAAGCACATGCGGCCGCGCAGCGACGGATGGCCGGGCAGGTAGCTGAGGCCGGCCGCGCGTTGATCGAGCAGGAACACGACCTTGCCGCGCGCATCGTCCAGCGACGGCCAGCCATGGTCGAGGATGGCGGCATTGAGCGAGGACGCATCGCCGCGGACCTGGTCGGGACTTAGATATTCGCCGGGCTTGAATACCGAGCGCAGTTCCGCGTCCAGCGCATCCATCGCCTCGGTGCCGAAGGGTTCGGGCTGCACCGTGGCGAAGTCCAGTTGCAACGGCGATTGCTTGGTCTCCAGCAGGACGAACACCGGCACATGCCCGGGATGCTGCCGCGACCACGCGCGCACTTCCTGCAGGCAGGCCCGCAGCGGCTGGCAGGTGCTGCGCTGGTCCAGGTCCTGCACATGCATCACCTTGAATCCGGGTTTTTCCATCACCCCTGGCGCGGCAATCGCCGGCGCCGGCGGCAATCCGGCCTTGGCGATCCGATCGACGATCGCCGGATGCGCGTAGCGGCCGCCCTTGGCATCGGCATAGATGTCCAGTTCGATCTGCCTGACGCCGTCGTCGAGCTGTTGCGTCAGCGGCGGATGGCGGTAGTCCAGCAGCGCGAACATTGCCGGATCCATACGGTGCCACAGCGCGGCTTCACTGGGCGCGAAACCGGCGTGGTAGCTGTTGTGGCTGCCGATGTACTGCAGCGCGTTGAGCCGCGGTGCAGCGTGCAGCGCGAGAGGTGCGATCGTCAACAGCGCCAGCAGTGCGCGTTGGGTACGTTGCAGGCGCGAGGCAGGCCGGAGCGTGGGGCAGGCCGTTTCCAGCGCCGGGGATACAGATGAACATGGGCGCATGCGGCAAGGTCGAAGAACATGGTGCGACCATCATCGAGCGTCAGCTTGACGTGCGTCTTTCCGGATTATTGCTGCATTGCGTCACGTATTGCGGCCGTCTTGCGTCAAGCGACAGCGTGCGACGCAGACGGCGATGCGCCGACCTCGGCACTGGCCGCGCCGTGCCGCTGCGGTGCGGTTCTCAGGGCGATCTGGTCTGGCGCAGGGCGTAGGCCAGCAGGCGCGCCTCCAGGCGCTCGCCGATGCCGTGTGGCGCATCCAGCGCCATGCGTTGCAGGCAGGCCGGATCGCCGGCCTGCCGCGACAGCAGCGCGCGCGCCACGGTGGCGAGCTTGCTGCCGGTGCCGGCGGTATGGCGCTTGAGCCAGGCCAGTGCGCGCAGCAGGCGCTGTTCGACCTCGCTGAAGTCGCTGCCCAGCGGATAGTCGGGCAGGGTGCCATCGGCGCGGAACGGAGCCAGCGCGGCGCGCACGCGTTCGGCGCGGTTGCGCTGCCACAGCGCTGGCGCGACGAAATCGGCAGCGAGCTTGCGCGCGCGTTTGGCCTGCTGCAGCAGCGCGGGTTGGAACGCGGCATCGGCGATGCCGGTCATCGCCACGACGCAGTCCTCGTCGGTCATGCCGCGCAGGTCGGCGATGCCGTATTCGTTGAGGTAGAGGTCGCGCAGGTGGCGCGGGATGGTGGTGTGGGGATAGTTCCAGCGAAGGTTGGACTGCGGCGTCGTCGGCGCCTCGCCGCGGGTGGCACGGAACATCAGCACGCTGCGCGCGTCGTCCAGCGCGTGCGCCATCGCCACGAAGTTGTATTGGCCGCCCACGCCGGACACCACGCGGCCGTCGTCCAGCGCGTCGGACACCGCTGCGCCCAGTGCGGTGGCCATCATGCACGAGTTGAAGAAGCGCGCCTCGCGCCGTTGCAGGCGGCGCAAGCGCTCGTCGCCATACAGCTGGTTGATCGCGCTGATCCGGTGCATGCCGATGCCGGCGCGCGCCTGCGCCGGCATCTCGCGCAGCCAGGCGTAGAACTCGGGCGAGCCGAGGTAGAACGCGCCCTGGAGGTATTCGCCATCGCGCTGCAGCCGCGCCTGGTCGCCGGCATCGGCGCTGCCGGCGGCCACGCGCTGCATCAGCTCGGCGTCGTCGAGCACCTTGCGCTTGATCACGCCGCACTGGACCAGCTGGCGGAAGCCTTCGTTGAGCATCTCGCTGCAGCCGAACAGGCCGATCGAGAACGGCGCCAGTCCGCCGCATTCCTGCACTGCCGGGTGCGCTGCCAGCGCCGGATCCAATGCCGCCAGCACCTGCCGGTAGCGCGCATTGTCGGTATGCCGCAGCACCAGCGCATGGCACAGCGCATCGGCCAGCGTGCCGATGCCGATCTGCAGCGTGCCGCCGTCGCGCACCAGCGCGCTGGCATACAGGCCGATGGCGTAGTCGGCATCGGCCACCGGTTGCCGCGGCAGTCCGAATAGGCGCGGATACGGACCCGGCGGGGTCACCACTACGTCGAAGAACGACGCCTCCACCGCCGCGCTACCGCCGATCCACGGCAGCTGCGGATCGACCTCGGCGACCAGCAGCGGCCGCGGCAGGCCGCGCCGGCGCACCGCGTCCAGCGTGTCCTGGGTGATGTCGTTGTTGCACGAGAACGACAGGCGGATGCCGTCGGGTTCGCGCGCCACCTTCTGCACGATCAGGTTGGGCGCGCGCTGCGCCACCGCATCGGCCGCATGCGTGTAGTTGAGGCTGGTGTAGTTGCGCTGCGCCTGCGCCGAATGCAGCAGCGCGCCGGACTGCATGTAGAACTCTTCCACCTGGATGTGCGCCGGCAACGCATCGCGCTGCAGTGCCTGCACGTACTTCAGCTTCGGGAAGTCGTCGCCGAAATGGCGCTGCACGAACGGGCGCACGAAGCGGCCTTCCAGCCCGCCGCCGGCCGCCGGCGGGTTCAGCGACAGCGCGGTGTAGAGCTGCATCGGCCGTGCCGGATCGGCGGCGACGCGGTCGTACAACGCGTTGAGCAGGCGGTGCGGTTTGCCGATGCCCAGCGGCGCGCCGATGCGCAGCGGGCCGGGGATGCGCTGCAGGATGCGCTCGGCAGCGGCGTCGAGGTCTTCGAGGTGGTCGGTCATCGGCATAGCTTAGGCGTGTCATCCATTCCCGAGTAGCCCGCGTTGGGTCTGCGCAGGCAGTCGGCCAAGGCGGTGTTGGTGGTCAGGCAAGTCGCGGGGTGCGGCCTGGCGGCCTGCCAGGATCGCAGTGCCGTTCCCGCGCGTGCCCGGGACCGCGGCATCTCGCGCTACAGCATCTCCGGCTTGAACAACCGCCGCCGCGAGACTTCCGCCCCGGACAGCATGAACTTGCCGTCGCCGCGGTAGTGCAGGGTCTTGGGCAGTTTCGGCGACGTGGCGACATGCGCTTTGACCACTTCCCAGATGAACAGATTGTGCCGGGCGATCTGGCCGCCGTCGTGCAGGCGGCACTCGAAGCTCGCGTAGCACTCGGCGATCGACGGCGCATCGACACAGGTGCCGGCCACCGCGGTCAGACCGAAGTGGGCGAACTTGTCGAGTTGCGCGCCGCTGCTGTTGCCGATGCCGACCACGGTGTCGAGCAGGTCCGCGGTCGGCAGGTTGATCGTGCATTGCTTGCTGCGCCGGACCAGTTCGAAGCTGTGGTTGGCGCTGGAGATGCAGCAGGCGATCAGCGATGGCGAGAACTCCAGCACCATGTGCCAGCCCATGGTCATGATGTCGCGTTGCCCTTTCCATGCCGAACCGACCAACACCACCGGGCCCGGTTCCAGGAACCGGCGCACCTGGTCGAGCGGGAAATCGTGCTTGCGGTAGCGGCGCATGGCGGCGGCCTGGCTGCGAGTGCGATGGCGCACAGTCTGGCCATCGGCGGTGAACGCGGTGTCGGTGCGCTATTCCAGCTGGTGGATCGCGTCGGCGATGCGTTCCACTTCCTCGGCCTGGTGGCTGACGTAGAGCATCGGCAGGCGTACTTCGTCGCGCACGCGCTGCAGGTACGGGATCAGTTCGCCGCGGCGTTGCGCGTCCAGCGCCGACAGCGGTTCGTCGAACAGCAGGATCGCCGGCTGCGACAGCAGCGCACGGCCGATCGCCACGCGCTGCGCTTCGCCGCCGGACAGGTTGCCCGGGCGACGCGCCAGCAGCGGCGCGATGCCGAGCAGTTCCACCACCGCCTCGAAGCCGAAGCGCTCGGCCTGGCCACGGCCATGGCGGCCGTAGCCCAGGTTGCGGCGTACGTCCATGTGCGGGAACAGCCGCGCGTCCTGGAACACGTAGCCGATGCGGCGCCGGTGGGTGGGCACGTCGATGCCGGCGGCGCTGTCGTAGAGCACGCGCTCGTCGATGACGATGCGTCCGCTGCGTGGCCGCAATACCCCGGCGATGGCGTTGAGCATGCTGGTCTTGCCGGCGCCGGACGGGCCGACCAGCGCGACCACGCGCGCGCTTTCCTCGACCCGCAAGCGGCGCTCGAAGCGGCCGCGCTGGACGTCGATATCGATGCTCAGCATCGGCGCACGCTCGCATCGTGCGGCGAATGCGGTGCGCCATGGAAGTGCGCTCCGGACCGATCGCGCGCATCGGGGCGGAGCCGGCTCATGCGTCCGCCTCCGGCCCGCGCTGGCGCCGCACCAGCCATTCGGACAGCAGCAGCGCGGCCAGCGAGATCGCCAGGGCCACCGCCGCCAACCGCCAGATGCCCGCTTCGCCGCCTGGCACCTGCAGCAGGCCGTAGATCGCCGACGACAGGGTCTGGGTTTCCCCGGGAATATTCGACACGAAGGTGATGGTGGCGCCGAATTCGCCCAGCGCCTTGGCGAAGGCGAGCGCGGTGCCGGCCACCAGTCCGGGCCAGGCCAGCGGTAGCGTGATGCTGAAGAACACCCGCCATGGCCCGGCGCCGAGCGTGGCCGCGGCCGCCTCCAGGCGCCGGTCGGTGGATTCCAGCGCCAAACGGATCGCGCGCACCATCAGCGGGAAGCCCATCACCGCGCTGGCCAGCGCCGCGCCGGTCCAGCGGAACGCGAACTGCACGCCCAGGTGCTCGAGCAGCCAGGCGCCGACCGGCCCCTGCGTGCCGAACACGATCAGCAGCGCATAGCCGGTGACGATCGGCGGCATCACCAGCGGCAGATGCAGCACCGCATCCAGCAGCGACTTGCCGGGGAAGCGGCGCCGCGCCAGCAACCAACCGCAGGCCACGCCGAACGGCAGGCTGCCCAGCGCTGCGACCAGCGCGACCTTGACGCTGAGCGCGATCACGGTCAGTTCCTCCGCGCTGAATGCGAACAACGGCAACGGCTCAGTGCGCGAGCGAGAAACCGTGGCGCTGGAAGATCGCCTGCGCCGGCGGCGTGTCCAGCCAGCGCACGAAATCGGTCGCGGCCGGATGCGTGCTGGCGCGCAGCGCCGCCACCGGATACACGATCGGCGCATGGCTATCGGCGGGGAACACCGCCACCACCCGCACCTTCGGTTCGGCCTTGGCGTCGGAGCCGTAGACGATGCCCAGCGGCGCTTCGCCGCGCGCGACCAGCATCAGCGCGGCGCGCACGCTGTCCGATTCGGCCAGGCGCGCCTGCAGGCCGTCCCACTGGCCGAGTGTCTGCAGCGCGGCGCGCGCGTACTTGCCGGCCGGCACGCTGGTGGTCTGGCCGACCGCGAGCCGGCCCTGCGCACCGAGCGCGGCAGCCAGCGTGCCCGGCTTGCGCAGATCGACCTTGGCGGCACTCGACAGCGGCGCCACCAGCACCAGCGTGTTGCCGAGCAGGTTGCGGCGCTGCGCCGGATCGACCAGCTGGCGCTGCTGCAGATAGTCCATCCACTCCAGGTCGGCGGAGAAGAACACGTCCGCCGGCGCGCCTTGTTCCACCTGCCGCGCCAGCGCCGAACTGGCCGCGTACGACACCTGCAGCGGCGTGCCGCTGGACTGCTGGTAGGCGGCAGCGGCCTCGTCCAGCGACTCCTTCAGGCTGGCGGCGGCGAACACGGTCAGCGGCGTCTGCGCCAATGCCGGCGGCACGGCCATGACGACGGCGAGCGAGAGCAGGCACAGCAGGCGGCGTAGCGAACGGGACATGGGGCGCTCCGGGGAAGCAGGGGACGGGCGGCGATCGGCTGGACCTGGCGCAGTGGCGTGCGGGCCGCTGCGATGGCAGCGCGATCATGCGCGGTATGCCCGCATCCTACCGTCTTCAGCGCGGCGCGGCGTGTAGCTCGTCGGTGCGCCCTGCCTGGATGTTGGCGCGCACGGAGGGCTGCAGCAGCCGCGGCGGCGCCAGTGTCGCGTCGCGCGCCTGCCGCAGCGCGACGAACTCCGCTTCGCCGACGCCGTCGCGCACGTGGATGTTGCTGCGGCGTTGCGCGCCGATGCTGGTTTCGCAGGCCACCGCGCGGCCGCCGGCGCCGTAGTCGTGGCAGACGAACACGCGGGTGCAGGCGGGCAGCGCGTACAGCTTGTGGATCGAGCGGAACAGCGTGGCCGCGTCGCCGCCGGGGAAATCGCAGCGTGCCGTACCGCTGTCGGGCATGAACAGCGAATCGCCGCAAAACAGCGCATCGCCGATCAGGTAGGCGATGCTGTCGTCGGTATGTCCGGGCACCGCGATCACCTGCGCCTGCAGCGCGCCGATCGCGAAGCGCTCGCCGTCGACGAACAGGTGGTCGAAGCCGCAGCGCGCATCGTCGTCGTCCGCGGCCAGGCCGAATTGCGGCGCGAAGCGCGCGCGCACCGCGCGGATGCCGGCGCCGATCGCCAGCGTCGCCTGCGGCCAGCGGCGCTTGAACCATTGCGCGGCGGACACGTGGTCGGCGTGGGCGTGGGTTTCCAGGATCCAGCGCAACTGCAGGCCGCGCGCGGACAGCCGCTCGGCCAGGCCCTGCACCGGCGTGTCGCGCAGCGTGGCGGTGTCCGCATCGAAGTCGAACACCGGGTCGATCACCGCGGCCTCGCGGCCGTCTTCGACCAGATAGCTCCAGGTGCCGGAACCGGCGTGGTGGAACGGGTGGATGTTGGGAACCTGGCTCATCGGCCTGCCTTGGCGGGAGAGGAAGGGCCGACGCTGCAGTAGATGCCGTGCAAGGTGTCGAGGATGCGCTGCGCCGGGCCCGTGACCAGCGAATAGTAGATGGTCTGCCCGTCGCGGCGGGTCTGCACCAGGCCGTCCTCGCGCAGCACCGCCAGGTGCTGCGACAGCGCCGACTGGCTCAGGTCCAGGCGCGCGTTGAGCTCGCCCACCGAGTGTTCGTGGTCCACCAGCAGGCACAGCAACAGCAGCCGCTTTTCGTTGCCGAGCGCCTTCAGCAGGCGCGCAGCCTCGCCGGCATGCGCGCGCATCGAGGCCGGATCCATCGCGGGTTGCAGGCGGCGGGCCATCGGGCTCAGAAGGCGACCGGTAAGCCGGCGGCAGTCCAGCCGAGGAAGCCGCCGTGCAACGAGCGTACCGCGCTGTAGCCGAGTTGCTGCAGGCTCAGCGCGGCCAGCGTGGAGCGGCCGCCGCTGGCGCAGTACAGCAGGATCGGCTGCTCGCGTCGGGCCAGCGCCGGGTCGGTGTCCAGGCGGAATTCGAGGATGCCGCGCGGGATGTTGATCGCGTTGGGCAGGTGGCCGACGGCGAACTCGCCGGGTTCGCGCACATCGATGATCCACTCGCCGGGCAGCGGCGTGGCGGCCGCATCGGTCTCGATTTCGTGGATCTGCGGGCGTGCCCTATCGACCAGGGCGTGTGCGGAGGAATGGGGCATTGGGGGGCTCCGGTGGATGAACGGCACTCATAATATCAGTCGAATCTAATATAAGAAAAATCCAATTTATCTCGCAGCCAGCGATGCGGTCGCCGGCACCGACCGGGTTGCGTCGAACCCGCATCCTGGAGTCGCCGCTTCAAGCCGCTTGCCCTGCCGAGATCGTGCGCTGGGCGCAGGGGCATGCCGGCCAGGTTCGGTCGCGCGCCGAATTCGGCCACATTCTTGCAGGAGCGGCTGCAGCCGCGACACGCCTTGCCGATAGCTCCTGTCGCGGCTGAAGCCGCTCCTACAGTGCACCCACTGAGCAAGCCGCAAGTTCCTTGTGGGAGCGACTTCAGTCGCGACGAGCGAAGCGGTGGAGGTGCCGCGACCAGGTAGTGTCGGGACTGAAGTCCCTCCCACAGTGCACCCGGCGAGCAGGCCGCCAGTTGCTGTTCCTGTAGGAGCGGCTTCAGCCGCGACAGATCCTACGGTACCTGCGGATAATCTCTGTCGCGGCTGAAGCCGCTCCTACAGCAGAGAGGACACATGCCGCCGACACGGCAATGGATGCGCCACCTGCGTTGCCGTTGCGATTACTTGCCCAGCGCCGCGTTCAGCGTCGCGGCCAGATCCGCGCCACCCTGGCGCAACTGCGCTTCGGCGACCGGACGCCAGGTCGCCACGTAGTCCGCCGGCAGCTTGGCGCCGGGCGGGTAGAAGCCCGGGCGTTGCATGATCCGGCACGAGGCTTCGGCCCAGGCCGCGGCCGGCGGCGGCAGCGCGTTGCCGGCAGGCGAGGCCGCCGGCAACGGTTGCGCCCGCAACTGCGCCAGATAGTGCGCTTCGTCCAGGCCACGGCTGCGCAGCAGGCCGCTGTCCCACAGCGCATGCAGGTTGCTGCCCTTGCCCTCGAACTGGATCTGGACGGTGTTGGCGCCCTTGTCGCGCGCATAGCCGGCGTGCAGCGGCTGCTGGATGTCGCCGGTGAAATGCACCACGAACTTCAGCGCCTCGGTCCGCGCCGCCTGCGGCTGGCTGCGGTCGGCGAGGATCGCGGCCTGGCGGTGCAGCGCCTCGACCACACAGTTGCCGTCGGGACAGTTGCGGGTTTCTTGGTAGTGGCACTGGTCTTCGCCGAGGTTGACGTAGTGCCAGGAGCCGGTGCGCTTGCCCATGTCCGGGTTGCTTTCGCGCAATTGGTCGGCCCAGTTGGCGACGCCGGCCAGGGTCGGCTCGGGTTCGCCCTGCAGCAACTGCAGCACCTGCGCGCGAGCCTGCGGAGTGAGTTGCGCCTCGGCCAGATCGGCGACCAGGCGATGGCCGAGCGGCCCCCAGGCGAAGGCGGCGGACGGCGCGACGGCCAGTGCCGCGGCGAGCGCGGCGGAAACGAAGAGAGAGGATTTCATGCGCGGATTCTAGCCGGCGCCGATGACGTTGCCATGGCCGCGTCATCGCACCGTTGCGCAACCGCTAAGCCTTGCCCGTGCGGGGCGCGGCGTGCGGCGCGGCGGATCAGAAATACAGCAGGTAGGCGAGGCCGTAGGTGAGCGGATCGAGCCTGGCCTTGCCGAGCGTGCCGCTGTCCACGTCCACGTCGCTGCGCATGCTGGTCCAGCGCGCGTCCACGCGCAGCGCGCTGCGCTCGCCGATGGCGAAGTCCACGCCGGCATGCACGGCCGGGCCGACGCTGTCCTTGAACGTGACGTCGTCGCGGGAGAACGCGCCCTTGCCGTCGGCGCCCAGGAACGTGGTGTAGTTGAGGCCGACGCCGACGAACGGGGAGATGTCGCCGTTGCCGTTGAAGTGGTACTGCAGCGAGACCGTCGGCGACAGCGCCCAGGCGCTACCGATATCGCCGCCCTGTTCCAGGCCGATCTTCTGCTGCCCGACCAGGGTCTGGATCTCCACGCCGAGGTTGCCGCGGAAGAAGTATTCGTAGCTGAACGAGACGGCCGGCGTGGCGTCGGCACTGAAGCGCTGCTCGCTGCCGCTGAGGGTGCCGTTCGACGCGCCGGGCACCATGCCGTGGATGCCGTAGCTGGTGGTGAAGTGGCCGGCCGACTGTGCCGCGGCGGGCAGGGCGATGCCGGCAAGGGCGGCGACGGCGAGACGGCGGAACAGGCGTGGCTTCATTGGGGACCCCGGTGACGGCGAATGGACGGATGCGAATCCCGGTGTCGGCCCGGCGGCGACCGATCCACATCCTTGTGCAGCGTAGTCTGCCAGAGAAGCGCGGCGGCCGCGCAGCCTCAGAACTTCATCACGTAGGCCAGGCCATAGACCAGCGGATCGATGTTCGCGGTGCCCATGCTGGCGCCGTTGACCTTGACCTTGCTGTCGATGTCGGCCCAGCGCAGGTCCACCCGCAGCGCCGAGCTGTCGGTGAGCGCGATGTCCACGCCGACGTGCGCGGCCAGGCCCCAGGAATCTTCCAGCGTGAGCCTGGTGCCTGCCAGTGCGCCGCCGGTGTGCTCGCTGAAGAAGGTGGTGTAGTTGAGGCCGACGCCGACGAACGGGGACAGCTTGCCGGCGCTGTTGAAGTGGTATTGCAGCGAGACCACCGGCGGCAGCTGCCTGGTGCTGCCGACCCTGCCGACGCCCTTGACCGCGATGTCGTGCTTGAACGGTAGCGCGGCCAGCACCTCGATGCCCAGGTCCTGGCGCACGAAGTATTCGAAGGTGACGGTCGGCTTGATGTCGCTGCCGATGCGCAGCGGCAAGGTGCCGCCGGCCAGCGTGCCGTTGTCGGACGTCGGATTGACCTGATGGGCGCCGATGCCCACGCTCCAGTCGCCCTGCGGCTGCGCCAGCGCCGGCAGGGCGCACAGGCAAAGGGTGGCGGCCAGGCCGGACCGCAGGAGGGGGGAGGTCTTGCGCATGAGGGTGTCTCGGTTGGGTGTGGCCGCAGTGTCGTGCCGCCGCTGCCATGCCGCCTTGATCCTGATCAAACGTGTCGAACGCGCATGCCCGGCGCGATGCGGCCGGCCTGATAGAATGCTCGCCCCCTTCCATCCGCCGCGTCAGGCGCGGCCGCAGGAGCTACTGAAATGGCAATCAAGGTTGGCATCAACGGTTTCGGTCGCATCGGACGCAATGTGCTGCGCTCGGCGGTACAGAATTTCGGCAGCGACATCGAGATCGTCGCCATCAACGACCTGCTCGAGCCCGACTACCTGGCGTACATGCTGCAGTACGACTCCGTGCACGGTCGCTTCGACGGCGAGGTGTCGGTCGACGGCAATCACCTGGTGGTCAACGGCAAGAAGATCCGCCTGACCCAGGAACGCGACCCGGCGGCGCTGAAG
The DNA here is from genome assembly GCF_000331775.1 of Xanthomonas translucens pv. translucens DSM 18974. The sequence goes on along the minus strand of NZ_CAPJ01000265.1, from coordinate 3,267 downwards.
TGGGACGAGGTCGGCGCCGAGGTGGTGATCGAATCCACCGGCCTGTTCCTGACCAAGGACACCGCGCAGAAGCACATCGACGCCGGCGCCAGGAAGGTGATCCTGTCGGCCCCGTCCAAGGACGACACGCCGATGTTCGTGTACGGCGTCAACCATGCCAGCTATGCCGGCCAGGCGATCGTCTCCAACGCCAGCTGCACCACCAACTGCCTGGCGCCGCTGGCCAAGGTGATCAACGACAAGTGGGGCATCAAGCGCGGGCTGATGACCACCGTGCACGCGGCCACCGCCACGCAGAAGACCGTGGACGGCCCCAGCAACAAGGACTGGCGCGGCGGCCGCGGCATCCTCGAGAACATCATTCCGTCCAGCACCGGCGCGGCCAAGGCGGTGGGCGTGGTGATCCCGGAGTTGAACAAGAAGCTGACCGGCATGAGCTTCCGCGTGCCGACCTCGGACGTGTCGGTGGTCGATCTGACCGTGGAACTGGACAAGCCGGCCACCTACGCCGAGATCTGCGCCGAAGTGAAGGCGCAGAGCGAAGGCGCGCTGAAGGGCATCCTCGGCTACACCGAGGACAAGGTGGTGGCCACCGATTTCCGCGGCGACGCGCGTACCTCGATCTTCGACGCCGACGCCGGCATCGCCCTGGACAGCACCTTCGTCAAGCTGGTGTCCTGGTACGACAACGAGTGGGGCTATTCCAACAAGTGCCTGGAAATGGTCAAGGTGGTGGCGAAGTAAGCCGCCACGCCGCCCACAAAAAAAGCGCCCGAGGGCGCTTTTTTTGTGCTTGCCGGGTGGCGCCGGCGCTGCGATCACTCGGCTTCGATGCGCATGTCCTCGCCGCTGCCGGTGACCTTGACCCGGCTGCCGACCGCCAGCCCGGAGACCTCGGCGCTGGGCTTGGACACCACCACCTGCGACTTGTTGTCGAAGCGGATCTTCACCATGTAGTGCGCGGCCGGGCCGTTGCCGGCGATCTTGGCGCCCACGGTTCCGCCGGCAGCGGTACCGGCCGCTGCCGCGGTGTCGACGCCGACCGAACTTTTACTCTTCAGGCCCAGGAAGCTGCCTGCTAGGCCGCCGAGATTGGCGGCGGCCTTGGTGATGCTCTTGGTCCTTTCCGGCACGTCGCTGTCTTTGTTCTCTATCGGCTCCAGCGCCACGATCGCGCCGTGCCGCGCTCCTGCGGCCAGCGCCGGTGCGCTCAGCGCCAGCAGCGTCAACACCATCGCCGACCAGGCGAGACGGGCGAGCTGGTTGTTTGCGGTCATCGGATGTTGCCCCTGTGGTATGGATTGGAAAGCCGGCATGCAGGCGCGGCGCTCACTTCTTTTTTTTCTTCGGCCGGCCCCAGTCGAGGAAGTACGGATTGCATTTGCTGCCGGCAAAGTCGTAGCGGGTGATGATGCCGTCGGCGTTGGCGACGAAAGTGACCTCGCAATGATGTTCGGTAGGCACGAAGGTGGTCTGGCTGTGCTCTTCCTGCCGATAGAGCGGCGTGCCGTGATCCACGCCCATCAAAGGCCCGTCGGTCGTCCAGTAATCTGTCCGGTAGTGCGCGTCGATGCCGAAGTTGTAGGTATAGGCGGTTTCGTGGGTCTCGGTGTTTTCCGCGGTGTACAGACCGCGGTCCACCGGCCACTGCATCATCAGTTCGCTGGCATCGTGGCCGACCCAGCTGCGCGCGACCTCTTCGGGGCTGCCGAACATGTCGGCCGAGGCCGGCGGCGCGCTACCCAGCAGCGCCAGGGCGCACAGCGCAGGCAGGAGATGGGAGCGACAGTAAGTAGGCATTGCATACGTCCTTGCGGTGGGGCGGCGACGCCAGATCCATAGGCTGCGGCTGTAACGCGCGCATCGCGCCGGCGCATTTTTTACCATGCCCGCGGGATGCCGGCAAGCAGCGCTGGCGGCGCCGGCCAGGCGTGGACATCGGCGCCGACGCATGCACTAATGCGCCTCTGGCCAGCGGATGTTCCCGCGCTGGCATGACAGGCAATGGACAGGGGGCACTCAATGGATGCAAGGAGCGAAACAATGCAGATCAACCGTGTAAGGATGGGCGCCCTGGTGCTGGCCGTGGCGATGGCGGCCGCGCTGCCGATGCAGGCGATGGCCAAGAAGCACAGCGGCACGCCGAGCTGGATGAATGCCGATGGCGAGGTCACCAATTCCTCGCAGGTCGAAGCCGGCTATGGCGAGACCGTGAAGGGCGTCAACGATTACGAAGGCGAGATCACCGGCAAGCCGGCACCCGGCAGCAAGTTCACCCAGCTCAAGATCGGCATGCCGATGAAGCAGGTGACCGACCTGATCGGCGAACCCACCGACCAGGGTTCCTATGTCACCGGCAAGGCGTTCATCCCGTTCTTCTACGGTGGCGACCGCTACCGTTACGAACTGGCTTACAAGGGCCAGGGCCGCCTGGTGTTTGCCGGCAAGTCGATGGGCAGCGGCGGCAACCTGATCTGGATCATCCACAACAAGAACGACAGCGGCTACCGCGAATAAGCGGGCGCAGCAGCAGGGCCCGGGCCGCGTCGCGCGCCCGGGCTTTTTTTTGCCTGCGTTGCGGCCGACGCGCAGGCGCCGGGCGCGGCTACAGCGCCTGCAAAATCAGCGAATGCCAGCCGGTGCGGTAGGTTTCGTAGCCGGGCGAGGCGGCATGGGCGACGCAGTGCGGGCGTCCGTTGAGATCGCTCAGCACCGCGCCGCGCGGCTGCTTGAACAGCGCCTCGCGGCCGGCGAAGTCGATCCGCTCCTGCAGCATGCGCCCGGCCGAATCGGCCAGCACCTAGCCGTGCGGATCGACGATGCACACCCGGCTGCGGCCCCATTCCTGTTCCGACAGCGGCGTGCGCTGCACCACCGTCTGCGCCAGCGCGTCCCAGCGGAACACGATGCCGAGCACGCCCAGCACGCGGCCATCGACGCGGCCGCCATCGCGCACCGTGCACGAATACACCAGCACGCGCTCGCCATCGGCCAGGGTGCTGGCATGCACGCCCTGGAAGCCGAACTGCTCGCCGCTGCGCGTGCGCATGGCGTGCTCGAACCAGGCCTGCGCGGACACGTCGCTGCCGGCCGAGGCGTACTGCTGCGGCCGGCCGTTGGCGAGGATGCGGCCATCGGTGCCGGCCAGCACCAGGTCGAAGTACACCGTGTACGACTCCAGGATCTGGCCCATGCGCCGCGCCGCGTAGGCGAGCGCGTCGTCGCCGCGGCCAGGGCGCGCGGCGGCGGCGATGGCCGCGTCGGTCG
>NZ_CAPJ01000266.1 GCF_000331775.1 Xanthomonas translucens pv. translucens DSM 18974 | reverse complement strand
GCCGGATCTGCGCAAGGCGTTGGACGGCGGCGGCCTGGACGAAGTCGCCGCGATCCTGTGCGCGCAGGCCGGTGTCGCCGATCTCGACGCGCTGCTCACCCGCCTGGATGATTCTTCGCAACGCGAGGCGGTGCTACGCCTGCAACGCGCCCGCTGGGGCGACGCCGGCGATGTGCCGGGCGCGCGCGCCGCGCTGCGCCAGGCGTTCTGGGCAGGACCGCGCTGGTGCGATACGCCGCGCAAGCAGCGCAAGGACGACCTGCCGCCGCTGTATCCGCGCGACGCGTGAGAGCGTCGTCGCGGTCGTGAGCGACGCGGCCCGCCGCGTGCTCGCGGGGTGACGCCGGCTTGCAGCCCGCCAGTGCGGGTTTGTTAAGCTCGGGCTTCTCTCCTGCAAGGCAATACCATGACCGACACCTCCGTGAAGGCCAAGACCGGCATGCCCTTGCACTGGAAAATGGCGATCGGCTTCGTGCTCGGGCTGGTGCTGGGCCTGGCCGTGCACCTGAGCGTGGGCGGCGATGCGGCCTGGGTGCAGGCGCTGACCACGTACCTGACCACGCCGTTGTCCAAGCTGTTCCTCAGCCTGATCTTCATGCTGATCGTGCCGCTGCTGTTCTCGGCGCTGGTGATGGGCATTTCCGAGATGGGCGATATCCGCGCGCTGGGCCGGATCGGCTGGAAGACGCTGGGCTATACGGTGGTGCTGTCGGGCATCGCGGTGCTGCTCGGGCTGGTGCTGGTCAACGTGCTCAAGCCGGGCATCGGCGTGGACCACGCACTGGCGCAGCAGCTGCTGCAGCAGAACGCCGAGCGCGCCGCGCAGATCGTCGATCAGAGCAGGCATCAGCCGCGCGGCATGGACATGCTGCTGTCGATCGTGCCCGACAACGTGGTCGCCGCCGCTTCCAGCAACGGCGCGATCCTGTCGCTGATGTTCTTCGCGGTGATGTTCGGTGTGGGCATGGTGCTCAGCGAGGACGCCAAGGTGGCGACGCTGCGGCGCGGCATCGAGGGCATCTTCGAGATCTCGATGACCCTGATCGGGCTGGTGATCCGCCTGGCGCCATATGCGGTGGCCTGCTTCATGTTCAACTTGGCGGCGCTGTTCGGCTTCGAACTGTTGATCCGGCTCGGCGCCTACGTCGGTGTGGTGGTGCTGGCGCTGGGGCTGCACATGGTGGTGACCTACGGGCTGGCGGTGAAGTTGGCCGGGCGCTCGCCGCTGGCGTTCTTCCGTGCCACCCGCGAGGCCACGGTGATGGCGTTCTCCACCGCCTCCAGCAACGCCACCTTGCCCACCGCGCTGCGCGTGGCCGACGAGATGGGCCTGCCGAGCAAGGTGTCGCGCTTCGTGCTGATCGTTGGCGCCACCGCCAACCAGAACGGCACCGCGCTGTTCGAGGGCATCACCGTGATCTTCCTCGCCCAGTTCTTCGGCGTGGAGCTGAGCATCGCCCAGCAGTTCATGGTGATGCTGGTGTGCATCCTCGGCGGCATCGGCACCGCCGGCGTGCCGTCCGGCTCGCTGCCGGTGGTGGCGCTGATCTGCGCGATGGTCGGGGTGGACCCGGTCGGCATCGGCATGATCCTGGGCGTCAATCATTTCCTGGACATGTGCCGCACGGCGCTGAATGTGACGGGGGATCTGGCGTTGACGACGTTGGTGGCGAGGGGGGAGGGGGATGGGCGGGACTCGGAACTCGGAACTCGGAACTCGTGAAGCGCTGTCCGTGACCGTTTGGCTATTTGCGCAATGCGATAGGCGATAGGGATGCGTGGCCGCTAGCTTCTTGCTAGTCCCGAGTCCTGAGTCCCGCACTCCCCAGCCTGTGGGACAATAGCGAACCCGACGCCCCGCGCCCGCTTCCAATAGAACCCACATGACGACGCCTACCCGCCGCCAGCTCGCCAATGCGATCCGCTTCCTCGCCGCCGATGCGGTCGAGGCCGCCAAGTCCGGCCATCCCGGCATGCCGATGGGCATGGCCGACATCGCCGAAGTGCTGTGGAACGACTTCCTCAGCCACAACCCGAACAATCCGAAGTGGTTCAACCGCGACCGCTTCGTGCTCTCCAACGGCCACGGTTCGATGCTGCAGTACGCGCTGCTGCACCTGTCCGGCTACGACCTGCCGCTGGACGAGCTGAAGCGCTTCCGCCAGCTGCACAGCAGGACCGCCGGCCATCCCGAGCGCAGCGAAACCCCCGGGGTGGAGACCACCACCGGTCCGCTCGGCCAGGGCTTCGCCAACGCGGTCGGTTTCGCGCTGGCCGAGAAGCTGCTGGCGCAGCGCTACAACCGCCCCGAGCACCAGATCGTCGATCACCGCACCTGGGTGTTCATGGGCGACGGCTGCATGATGGAAGGCATCTCGCACGAAGCCGCCTCGCTGGCCGGCACCTGGGGCCTGGGCAAGTTGGTCGCGTTCTGGGACAACAACCATATCTCCATCGACGGCAACACCGCCGGCTGGTTCAGCGACAACACCCCGGCGCGGTTCGAAGCCTATGGCTGGCACGTGCTGCGCGATGTCGATGGCCAGGATGCCGATGCGATCAAGGCGGCGATCGAGGCCGCGCTCAGCGAGAGCGACAAGCCGACCCTGATCTGCTGCCGCACCACCATCGGCTTCGGTGCGCCGAGCAAGGCCGGCAAGGAATCCTCGCACGGCGCGCCGCTGGGCAAGGAAGAACTGGAAGGCGCGCGCAAGGCGCTGCAGTGGCCGTACGGCCCGTTCGAGATCCCGCAGGAGATCTACGACGGCTGGCGCGCCGGTGGCGCCGGCACGCTGCGCCAGGCCGAGTGGGAACAGGCGTTCGACAAGTACGCCAAGCAATTCCCGGCCGAGGCCGCGGAGCTGACCCGCCGCTCGCACGGCGAACTGCCGGAGGACTTCATCGCCCAGGCCGATGCCTACATCGCCAAGCAGGCCAGCGAGGCGCAGACCATCGCCTCGCGCAAGGCCTCGCAGATGGCGATCGAAGCGTTCGCGCCGCTGCTGCCGGAACTGATCGGCGGTTCGGCCGACCTGGCGCATTCCAACCTGACCCTGTGGAAGGCCAGCAAGTCGGTCGCCACTGACGACCCGAACGCCAACTACGTGTACTACGGCGTGCGCGAGTTCGGCATGACCGCGATCGCCAATGGGCTTGCGCTGCACGGCGGCTTCATCCCGTTCGACGCCACCTTCCTGGTGTTCAGCGACTACGCGCGCAACGGCGTGCGCATGAGCGCGTTGAACCCGGCGCATGCGATCCACGTCTACACCCACGATTCGATCGGCCTGGGCGAGGACGGCCCGACCCATCAGCCGGTGGAACACCTGGCTTCGCTGCGCTACATCCCCAACAACGACGTGTGGCGCCCGTGCGACACGGTGGAGTCGGCGGTGAGCTGGAAGGCCGCGATCATCCGCCAGGACGGCCCCAGCTGCCTGGTGTTCAGCCGCCAGAACCTGCCGTTCCAGGCGCGCAGCGACGCGCAGATCCAGCAGATCGAACGCGGCGGCTACGTGCTGGCCGATGCCGAGGGCGGTGCGCCGGACGTGATCCTGATCGGCACCGGTTCGGAAGTGGGCCTGGCCGTGGAGGCGAAGAAGGTGCTGGACGCCGCGGGCCTGAAGACCCGCGTGGTGTCGATGCCCTCGACCGACGTGTTCGACCGCCAGGACGCGGCCTACCGCGAATCGGTGTTGCCGAACGCGGTGCGCAAGCGGGTGGCGGTGGAGGCCGGCGTCACCGGCTTCTGGCGCAAGTACGTTGGCCTTGACGGCGCGGTGGTTGGCATCGACACGTTCGGCGCCTCGGCACCGGCCGACCAGCTGTACACGTACTTCCAGATCACCGCCGAGCACGTGGTCGCGGCGGCCAAGGCGTTGTAACGCCGCGTCTTCCGTGGGAACGGAAAAGGCCGGCGCAAGCCGGCCTTTTTCTTGTGCGTGTCTGCGCCGTTGCGTAA
>NZ_CAPJ01000267.1 GCF_000331775.1 Xanthomonas translucens pv. translucens DSM 18974 | reverse complement strand
GGCAGCACCCGCGGCGGCGATCCGGCGCAGATCGGCAATGCCGACGTGTTCGTGCAGACCGTGGCCGACGACGCGCAACCGTACGTGCAGCAGAGCGTGGGCGTGGTGGTGCGGCTATACCTCGGCGTGCCGCTGACCTCGGGTGAGCTGGATCTGGATCCGCCGGCAGGTGCCGCGCTGCAGCGCATCGGTGACGATGTGCAGAGCCGGCGCGAAATCGACGGACGCATGTTCACCATCGTCGAGCGCCGTTACCTGCTGGTGCCCGAGCGCAGCGGGCCGTTGACGCTGCCCGGCGCGCGCTTCCGCGGGCGCGGCCCCAGCGGTTTCTTCGACGATTATTTCGGCCGCGGCGGCGACCTCACCGCGCACAGTGCCACGCATACTCTGCAGGTGCGCGCGCAACCGGCCAATGCGCCGCAGCCGTGGTTGCCGCTGCACGACCTGCGCCTGCGCTACACCGCCACGCCGCAGCGTGCTGCGGTGGGCGAGGCGGCCGACATCGTGGTCGAGGCCAGCGCGCGCGGCGCCACTCAGGCGCAGTTCCCGGAGTTGCCGACGCCCAGCGTCGATGGTGCGCAGGTATTCGCCGAGCCGCCGCAGTTCGACGAGAAGTTCGTCGACGGCAGCCCGCAACTGAAGATCACCCGGCGCTACTCGATCGTGCCGCAAACCGCCGGACCGTTGCGGGTCGGCGGGCTGCACGTGCCGTGGTGGGACGTGGCGGCCGGCGCCGCGCGCGAGGCCACGCTGCCCGATCTGCACCTGCAGGTGCTGCCCGGCCGCGCCGC
>NZ_CAPJ01000268.1 GCF_000331775.1 Xanthomonas translucens pv. translucens DSM 18974 | reverse complement strand
CTATGCGCCGCGGCGGCGCGGCCGCTGCAACTGGGCGAGCCGATCTCGCCGCCGCAACAGGCGCGGCAGTTGATGCTGGCGGTGGATCTGTCCGGCAGCATGAGCGAGCCGGACATGACCCTGGGCGGACGCGTGGTGGATCGCTTGACCGCGGCCAAGGCGGTGCTGGCCGACTTCCTCGACCGCCGCGACGGCGACCGCATCGGCCTGCTGGTGTTCGGCCAGAAGGCGTATGCGCTGACCCCGCTGACCGCCGACCTGGCCACGGTGCGCGACCAGCTGCGCGACAGCGTGGTCGGCCTGGCCGGGCGCGAGACCGCGCTCGGCGACGCGATCGCGCTGTCGGTCAAGCGCCTGCGCGAGCAGCCGCAGGGCGACCGGGTGCTGATCGTGCTGACCGACGGCGTCAACACCGCCGGCGTGCTGGAACCGAGCAAGGCGGCGGAGCTGGCCAAGGCCGAACACGTGCGCGTCTACACCATCGCCTTCGGCGGCGCCGGCGGCTATTCGCTGTTCGGCTTGCCGATGCCCGGTGGCGGCGGCGGCGACGACCAGGTCGACGAGGACACCTTGCGCAAGATCGCGCAGGACACCGGCGGGCGCTTCTTCCGCGCCCGCGACACCGACCAGCTGGTCTCGATCTATGCCGAGCTGGAGCGCCTGGAACCGGTGCGTTCGGCTGGCCCGGCGGTGCGCCCGCGGATCGAACGTTATGCGTGGCCGCTGTGCGCGGCGTTGCTGCTGGGCTTGATCGCCTTCGTGTGGCCATGGAGGCGGCAATGAACGCGGTGCTCGGTTTCCTGGAGGCGTTGCATCTGCTGCGGCCGCAGTGGCTGTGGGCGCTGTCGTTGCTGCCGCTGCTGGGCTGGAGCTGGCTGCGCCGGCGCCGGCGCAGCAACGTGTGGCAGAACGCGGTGGACGCGCACCTGCTGCCGCAGCTGCTGGCGAAGGAGGATGGCCGGCAATCGCTGTCCGGCCTATGGCTGGCCGCGCTCGGCTACCTGCTTGCGGTGGTGGCGCTGTCCGGGCCGAGCTGGCGCCAGGAACAGCAGCCGCTGTGGCAGTCGCGCACGCCGCTGGTGATCGCGCTGGACCTGTCGCCGCGGGCCGAGGCCGGCGACCTGCCGCCGTCGCGATTGCTGCAGGCCCGCGCCAAGCTGGCGACGCTGCTGCGCGAGCGTGCCGGCGGCGAAGTCGCGCTGCTGGCCTACGCCGGCGAACCCTACACGGTCGCGCCGTTGACCGACGATGCGGCCAACGTCGCCCTGTTCCTGGACGCGCTGTCGCCGCAGGTGATGCCGGTGCCCGGGCAGCGCAGCGACCTGGCCATCGACTGGGCGGCACAGTTGCTGCGCCAGGCCGGTTTCGCCCGCGGCGACATTCTGCTGCTCAGCGACCAGGCCGACGCGCAAGCGCGGCAGGCCGCGTCGCGCGCGGCCGGGCAGGGCTACCGGGTGTCGGTGCTGGGACTTGGAACCGCGCAGGGCGCGGCCTATCGCGATGGCCAGGGCGGCGTCGGCCACGCGCAACTGGATGCCGCTTCGCTGCAAGCGCTGGCGACTGCCGGCAATGGCCGCTACGCCTTGCTGACGCCCACCGATGCCGATCTGCGTGCGCTGGGCGTGCTGCAAGCGGCGCAGCAACAGGACGCGACGGCCGCCGCCGAGCACAGTGGCCGGGTCTGGCTGGACCAGGGTTACTGGTTGCTGCCGCCGCTGTTGCTGCTGGCCCTGTTCGCGTTCCGCCGCCGCGCTGGCGCTGCCGTGCTGCTGGTATTGCTGCTGCCGCTAGCGATGCCGTTGACGGCGCATGCGGCGGCCGCCGATACGGGCGGCGGCGACTGGTGGCGGCGTGCCGACCAGGTGCGCCAGCAGCGTCTGGACGCGGGCGTGCAGGCCTATCGCAAGGGCGATTTCGCCACTGCGCAGCAGCAGTTCGAAGGCATCGACAGCGATCAGGGCTGGTACAACCTGGGCAATGCGCTGGCTCGCCAGGGCCGCTACGACGAGGCGATCGACGCTTACGACAAGGCGCTGCGACAGCATCCGCAGATGGCCGATGCGATCGCCAACCGCGCCGCGGTCGATGCCGCGCGCAAACGCCAGTCCGCACAGAACCAATCCGGGCAGAACAAGCAGGGGCAGCAGGGCAAGGACAAGGCGCAGCAGAACCAGCAAGGCCAGTCGCAGCAGGGTGCCGGCGGCGCGCCCAAGGGCCAGGACCCATCGCAGGCCAAGGCGCCGCCGCCGTCGGATGCGCAAGGCCAGCCGGGACAGAAGGATGCGCAGTCGCAGGCGGGTTCCAAGAAAAAGGATGCGCCGCCGCCGGGGCCGCCGAAGCCGGGCGATGCGCAGGCGCAGCAGCAGGCCGATGCGGCGCAGCGCCAGCAGATGCAGCAGGCGATGGCGCAGCAGGGCGCGGCAGGCAAGGAAGCGACCGCACGCGCCGCCGCAGCCGCGGCGGAAACCCCGCAGCAGCGCGAACAGCGCCATGCGGTGGAGGCATGGCTGCGGCGGGTGCCGGACGATCCGGGCAACCTGCTGCGCGCCAAATTCAAGCTCGAACACGAACGTAGGCAGCGGGAAGGACCATGATCGAACGCAAGCAACGCCGCTGGTGCGGGGGCGTGTCCGCCACGCGGATGCGCTCGGTCATGCTGACCCTGTGGGCAGGACTGCTGCTGTCCGCGCTGGCGCTGCCGGCCGCGGCCGCCACCCGCGCGTGGCTGGACCGCGACAGCATCGGTGCCGGCGAGAGCGTCACCCTCAACATCGAGACCGACCAGGGCCTGGCGGCGCCGGAATACGCGCCGCTGCGCGCGCAGTTCGCG
>NZ_CAPJ01000269.1 GCF_000331775.1 Xanthomonas translucens pv. translucens DSM 18974 | reverse complement strand
GACCGTACCCGCGACGCCGCCAGCCGCTGCGCCGGCCGCCACGCCAGCGCAACAGGGACCGGCGTCATGAGCAAGAAATTCAATGTAAAAGATCTCGACTTCAACAACATCGGCAACTGGCCGCAGCAGGCCAAGATCGGCTTCTGCGTGCTGCTCACGCTGTTCATCCTGATCATGTCCTGGTTCCTGCTGCTCAGCGACAAGCGTGACGAGCTGGGTTCGCTGGAGCAGAAGGAAACCGAACTGCGCGCCTCGTTCGAAAAGGAGCAAAGCCGAGCGGTCAACCTGCAGCCGCTGAAGCAGCAGCTGGCGCAGATGGAGCAGGTGCTGCAGCAGATGCTGCGGCAGCTGCCGAGCAAGACCGAGATGCCGGACCTGATCATCGACATCTCGCAGACCGCGTTGTCCAGCGGCCTGGCCAACGAGCTGTTCCAGCCCGGTCCGGAGTCGCCGAAGGAATTCTACGCGGAGAAGCCGATCGCGCTGCGCATGGTCGGCAGCTACCACCAGTTCGGCGCCTTCGTCAGCGGCGTGGCGTCGCTGCCGCGGGTGGTGATCCTGACCATGCACGACATCAATCTCAAGCCCAAGGACAAGAAGGCCGGACTCACTGCGCGCGGCGAGCTGGAACTGTCCGGCACGGTCAAGACCTATCGCTATCTGGACGACAAGGAGATGGCGGACCAGGAAAAGGCGGCAGCCGCGGCGAAGAAGGGTTCCAAGCAAGGCGGTGGCGCATGAAGCGGCGGACCATGGCATTCAAATGCCTGGCCGGGCTGGCGCTGGTGGCGCTGCTCGGCGCTTGCGGCCGTGGCGTGACCAGTTCCCCGGGCGATGCGCCGAACCTGGAAAACTGGGTCAAGGAGGTGCGTGCGCGGCCGGCGCAGCCGCTGGAGCCGCTGCCGGTGATGCAGCAGTTCGAGACCTTCGAATATGCGGCGCAGGGCCTGCGCGATCCGTTCAGCGATGCCTGGACGAGTCCGGACGGCAACAACGGCCTGCGCCCGGACCCGAACCGGCGCAAGGAACCGCTCGAGCAGTTCCCGCTGGACGGCCTGAAGATGGTCGGCACGCTGGGCAACGGCGGTGGCCTGGTGGCGCTGGTGATGGCGCCGGACAAGGTGACCTATCGGGTCCGCCCCGGCATCTACATGGGGCAGAGCGATGGCCGCGTGACCGGGGTGCACGAGGACCGCATCGATTTGATTGAACTGGTGCCGGATGGCGCTGGCGGTTGGCTGGAACGTCCGGCCGCCGTGGCGCTGGACGATCAATGATTGATTATGGGGATAGCACGATGACTTTTTCCAAAGCCCTGAGCCTGCGCCCCATCCGGCGCGGCGCGACGGTGCGGCTACGCGCATTGGGGTTGGCGACGCTGCTGGGGAGTTCGGCGGTGATGGGCGCGGCGCTGGCGACGCCGACTGCGGCTGCAGCTGCAGCTGCAGCGCCGGCGCCGGCCAAGCTCACGGTGTCGAAGATCGACTTCAAGCGCGGCGACGGCGATGCGGGGCGGCTGATCCTGCATTTCAGCGGCGCCGGCGCCAGTCCCGATCTGCGCACCCAGGGCAACACCGTGGTGGTCGATGTCGGCAACGCCGCGTTGCCGGCGGAACTGCAGCATCCGCTCAACGTCACCGACTTCGCCACGCCGGTGCAGCGCATCGACGCCAAGCCGTACGCCTGTGGCACGCAGCTGGTGCTCAGCACCCATGGCCCATTCGAGTCGATGGCCTATCAGTCCGGCAACGACTACGTGGTGGAGATCTCGCCGCGGACCTCGGCGCCGGCGGTGGGTGCGGTCAGCGCGAGTACGGTCGGCCAGGCGGCGGCGCAGGTCGCCGCGCGCGGCTACAGCGGCCGCCCGGTGACGTTCAACTTCCAGGACGTGCCGGTGCGCACCGTGCTGCAGCTGATCGCCGAGGAATCCAACCTCAACATCGTCGCCTCCGACACCGTGCAGGGTAATGTCACCTTGCGTCTGGTCAACGTGCCATGGGACCAGGCGCTGGACATCGTGCTGCGCGCCAAGGGCCTGGACAAGCGCCGCGACGGCGCCGTGGTCTGGGTCGCGCCGCAGCAGGAACTGGCCAAGTTCGAGCAGGACAAGGAAGACGCGCGCATCGCGATCGAGAACCGCGAGGACCTGAGCACCGACTACATCCAGATCAACTACCACAGCGCCTCCACCATCTTCAAAGCGCTGACCGAGGCCAAGGGCATCGGTGGTGGCTCCGGCGGCGGTGGTGGTGGTGGTGGCGGTGGTGGCAGTGGCCAGACCGACAACGGCTTCCTGTCGCCGCGCGGGCGCATCGTCGCCGACGAGCGCACCAACACGCTGATGATCAGCGACATCCCGAAGAAGATCGCGCAGATGCGCGAGCTGATCAACGTGATCGACCGTCCGGTCGACCAGGTGCTGATCGAGGGCCGCATCGTCATTGCCACCGATACCTTCGCCCGCGACCTGGGCGCCAGGTTCGGCATCGGCGGTGCGCACACCTACGGCGACAACACGGCGACCATCGGCAGCGGCGCGACCGGTGGCAACGTCGCGGCCACGCGCGGTCTCAATGTCAATCTGGGTGGCAACACCTTCACCAGTACGCCGACGCTGCCGAGCCTGGCCTATACGCTGCTTGGATCCAACTTCAACCTGGATATGGAACTGTCGGCGCTGCAGGAGGAAGGCCGTGGCGAAGTCATTTCCAACCCGCGCATCGTCACCTCCAACCAGCGCGAGGCGGTGATCAAGCAGGGCAAGGAAATCGGCTACATCACCATCACCGGCGGCACCGGCGGGACCGCGGCGACGCCGAACGTGCAGTTCAAGGAAGTGCTGCTGGAGCTGAAGGTCACCCCGACCATCACCGACGACAATCGCGTGTTCCTGAACATGAACGTGAAGAAGGACGAAGTCGACCAGTACCGCGTGCTCGAAGGCTACGGCACCATCCCGGAAATCAACCGCCGCGAGATCAATACCGCGGTGCTGGTGGACGACGGCCAGACTGTGGTGATCGGCGGCGTGTACGAGTTCACCGACCGCAACAGCATCTCCAAGGTGCCGTTCCTGGGCGATATCCCGTTCCTGGGCAATCTGTTCAAGAAGCGCGGCCGCAGCAAGAGCAAGGCCGAACTGCTGATCTTCGTGACTCCGAAGGTGATGCGCGTGGCCAAGCGCGCGCCCAGCGCCGGCTGACCCGCGCAGGCCGTACCGAGCGCCTGCGCACAGGCAAGGCGGTGGTGGCATCAGGACGGGAGAAGCATGTGCTTCTCCCGTCGTCGTTTGCGCCTGCAGATGAGGCAAATCTGAATTTGCGGCCGATGCTTGCGCTGCGCGCAGAACCATTTCACCGCCGATGGGTCAAACTCGGCACATGAACACCACGCCCTCCAGCTTCGACCCCACTCCCGCCGCGGCCGAGCAGCAGCGCCTGCACGCCGCCTTCCTGGCCCTGCGCGACGGCCTGTCCGCCACCATCGTCGGCCAGGCCGCGCTGGTGGAGCGGCTGCTGATCGCGCTGCTCGCCGATGGCCACCTGCTGGTCGAAGGCGCGCCCGGCCTGGCCAAGACCACCGCGATCCGCGCGCTGGCCGCGCGGCTGGAAGCGGATTTCGCCCGCGTCCAGTTCACCCCGGACCTGTTGCCAGCCGACCTGACCGGCACCGAGGTGTGGCGGCCGCAGGAAAGCCGCTTCGAGTTCCTGCCCGGGCCGATCTTCCATCCGATCCTGCTCGCCGACGAGATCAACCGCGCGCCGGCCAAGGTGCAGTCGGCATTGCTGGAAGCCATGGGCGAGCGCCAGGTCACGGTCGGCCGGCACACCTATGCGCTGCCGAAGCTGTTCCTGGTGATGGCCACGCAGAACCCGATCGAGCAGGAAGGCACCTTCCCGCTGCCGGAAGCGCAGCTGGACCGGTTCCTGATGCATGTGCGGATCGGTTATCCGGAGGCCGCCGCCGAGGCCGAGATCCTGCGCCTGGCGCGCGAGCGCGCCCGCGAAACCCTGGACCACGGCGAGGCGCCGCCGCCGCGGATGCCGCTGGACGATGTGTTCGCCGCGCGGCGTGCGGTGCTGTCGCTGCATTTGGCGCCGCCGCTGGAGCGCTACCTGATCGAACTGGTGCTGGCTTCGCGCGACGCCAGCGGCTACGACCCGGCATTGGCGCGGCGCATCGCCTGGGGCGCGAGCCCGCGTGGCTCGATCGCACTGGAGCGCTGCGCGCGCGCGCGCGCCTGGCTGGCGGGACGCGACTTCGTGACCCCGGACGACGTGCGCGCAGTCGCGCCGGACGTGTTGCGCCATCGCGTGCTGCCCAGCTACGAGGCCACGGCCGAAGGCTGGGACGGTGATCGCCTGGTCGCGGCGCTGTTGGACAAGGTGCCGCCGCCTTGAGCGAGCGGCAGCGCCAATCCGGGCGGCCGCCGTACCGCGCGCCGGCGTATCGCGCCGTTGCGCGGACGGCCTGCGGCAGCGTGGCGCAGGCGAGGTAAGCGACGATGGCAGTACAGGCGATGCCGCCGCAGACGCCACATGCCGACACCGTGAGCGGCGGCGACGGCGTACGCCCGACCCTGGCCGAGCTGGTAGCGTTGCGCGCGAGCGTGGCGCGGGTGCCGCCGCCGCGGCGCGGGCGCCATGGCCTCAGCGGCAGCGCGCCGGCGGCGTTACGCGGGCGTGGCATGGAGTATGCCGAGTCGCGCGAATACGTGGCCGGCGACGACGTGCGCCACATCGACTGGCGGCTCACCGCGCGCAGCGGGCGCACCCATACCAAGCTGTTCCAGGCTGAGCGCGAACGGCTCAGCCTGATCGTGGCCGATACCGCGCCGGCCCTGTATTTCGGCACCCGCGTGCGCTTCAAGTCGGTGCAGGCCGCGCGTGCCGGCGCAGTGGCGGCGTGGACCGCGCAGCGCCAGGG
>NZ_CAPJ01000270.1 GCF_000331775.1 Xanthomonas translucens pv. translucens DSM 18974 | reverse complement strand
GCGGTGGCCGCGGGCGGCGGTGGCGGCGCGGCGCTGCCGAAGTTGAAGCCGTCGACGACCTGGCTGGCCGGGGTGGCGCTGCCGCCGACGCTGCCGCAACTGCGGCAGGCGGTGGGCGGGTGCTCCTGGAACAGCACGTTGCCGTCGCGGTCGGTGACCTTGTCGATGATCCAGGTGTCCACCCGCGAGCCGCCATTGGCGAACACCGCATAGCCGCGCGCCACCGACAGCGGGGTCAGCGACGCGGTGCCCAGCGACATCGACAGGTTGGGCGGCAGTTCGGCCTCCTGGAAGCCGAACTGGCTGATGTACTTGCGTGCGAAGTCCACGCCGATGCTGTCGAGCAGGCGCACCGAGACCAGGTTGCGCGACTGCACCAGCGCCTCGCGCAGGCGCATCGGCCCCTTGAAGCCGCCGCCGTCGTTCTGCGGCGACCAGGTCTTGCCGCGGCGATCGCGGAACACCACCGGCGCGTCGAGCACGATCGAGGCCGGGTTGAAGCCCTTCTCGAACGCGGCCGCATACAGGAACGGCTTGAAGCTGGAACCCGGCTGGCGGCGCGCCTGGGTGGCGCGGTTGAACTTGTTGCCGGCGTAGCTGAAGCCGCCGACCAGGGCGCGCAGCGCGCCGTTGTTGGCGTCCAGCGAGACCAGCGCCGATTGCCCGCGCGGCAGCTGGGTGATTTCCCACTCGCCCGGCTTGTCGCCGGCCTGGATCCGCACCATGTCGCCGCGCTTGAGCAGCGTGGCCGGGCTGCGTCCGGTCCAGCGGCTGGACGCGACCGGCAGCACCAGTTCGGTCTTGTTGACCAGCACCACGGTGGCGCTGCCGTCGCTGCCGGTGGCGGCGACGATGCTCGGCAGCATGCCGCCCTGCGCATTGATCCCGGCCAGGTGGCTGGCCAGCGCGGCCGCGTCGGCATCGGCGGCGACGTCGAAATGCTTCTCCACGCCGTTCCAGCCATGGCGGCGGTCGTAGATCACCAGGCCCTGGCGCACCGCATGGTTGGCCGCGGCCTGCAGTTCGGTATCGATGGTGGTGGTGACGTGGTAGCCCTTGTCGAGCACGTCGCCGCCGAAGCGCGCGATCATTTCCTGGCGCACCAGCTCGGCCACGTAGGGCGACTCGACCTCGACCGGGCGCTCGTGCGGGGTCGCATGCATCGGCACCGCCTTGGCCGCGTCGGCCTCGGCCTGGCTGACGAAGCCCAGCGCGGCCATGCGGCTGAGCACGTAGTTGTCGCGGCGCTGCTTGGCGCGCTCGGGGTTGCTGATCGGGTTGCCGCTGGACGGGAACTTGGGGATGCTGGACAGTGAGGCCATCTCGTCCAGGCTCAGTTCGTTGAGCTTCTTGCCGTAGTAGTACTCGGCCGCGGCGGCGACGCCGTAGGCGCGGTTGCCGAAGAAGCTCTTGTTGAGATACAGCTCGAAGATCTCGTCCTTGCTCAGCTCGGCCTCGATCTTGCGCGCCAGCAGGATCTCGGCCAGCTTGCGGGTATAGCTGTATTCCGAGCTCAAGAAGAACTGGCGGGCGACCTGCTGGGTGATCGTCGAGCCGCCCGGCACGCGCTTGTCGCTGGTGGTGGCCAGCAGCCACACCGCGCGGGCGATGCCTTTGTAGTCGACTCCGCCGTGCTGGTAGAAGCGCGCGTCCTCGGTGGCCAGGAACGCTTGCTTGAGCCGCTCCGGCACGTCCTTCATGGTGATCGGATAGCGCCGGGTCTCGCCGAACAGGGCCATCAGCTTGCCGTCGCTGGCATAGACGTACATCGGCTCCTGCAGCTCCACCTGGCGCAGCGTCTGCACGTCGGGAAGCTTGGAGGACACCACGTAATAGAGCCCGCCGGCGGCGGCGGCTCCGATCAGGGCGAGGACAAAAAAGGTGACCAGCGCCCAGCGCAGCCAACGACGAAAACGGGGCATCGAGAGAGATTCCGATTGCAGATTTCTTGGGCGCAGAGTATAGAGTACGCCGGGGAACGGCTGGGGCCGGTTCCGGGGATGCGACGGGTTTGCTGCCGCAGGACATGTCGTGACAGAGGTCACGCCATGCCAGGGCGGTTGCCAATTGCAAAAAAATCGTTATTAATGCGCGGGCGCAACAGTGGCGTCCAAATGCCCGTCGGCAGGGGAAAATCCGTGGGGCTTATCCCAAAGAGTCAGCAACCGCTGATCGGTGTCGATATCAGTTCGACTGCGGTCAAACTGTTGCAGCTGTCGCGTAGCGGCAATCGGTTCCGCGTAGAGCATTATGCCGTGGAACCCCTGCCGCCCAACGCCGTGGTCGAGAAGAACATCGTCGAGGTCGAAGCCGTGGGCGAGGCGATCCGCCGCGCCGTGACCCGTTCCGGCACCCGCGCCAGGCATGCCGCGGCGGCGGTGGCCGGCTCGGCGGTGATCACCAAGCTGATCCCGATGCCGGCCGAACTGGACGAGAGCGAACTGGAAGCGCAGGTCGAGCTGGAGGCGGTCAACTACATCCCGTATCCGATCGAGGAAGTGAACCTGGACTTCGAGGTGCTGGGGATCATCCCCAACAATCCGGAGATGGTGCAGGTGCTGCTGGCCGCGTCGCGTTCGGAGAACGTCGAGCTGCGCCAGTCGGCGCTGGAGCTCGGCGGCTTGATCGCCAAGGTCATGGACGTGGAGGCCTTCGCGGTCGAGAACGCGTTCGCGCTGGTCGCCAGCGAGTTGCCGGTGGCCGCCGACGGCGTGGTCGCCCTGGTCGATATCGGCGCCACCATGACCACGCTCAACGTGCTGCGCGGCGGGCGCAGCCTGTACAGCCGCGAACAGGTGTTCGGCGGCAAGCAGCTGACCGACGAAGTGATGCGCCGCTACGGCCTGACCTACGAGGAAGCCGGCATGGCCAAGCGCCAGGGCGGGTTGCCGGAAAGCTACGCGATCGAGGTGCTGGAGCCGTTCAAGGAGGCGACGGTGCAGCAGATCAGCCGGCTGCTGCAGTTCTTCTACGCCGGCAGCGAATTCAACCGGGTCGACCACATCGTGCTGGCCGGCGGTTGCGCGGCGCTGGCCGGGTTGCCGGAGATGGTCGAGGAACAACTGGGGGTGGCGACCGTGGTCGCCAACCCGCTGGCGCAGATGACCCTGGGGCCGAAGGTCCAGGCGCATGCGCTGGCCCAGGACGCGCCGGCGCTGATGATCGCCACCGGCCTGGCTCTGAGGAGCTTCGACTGATGGCGAAAATCAATCTGCTGCCCTGGCGTGCGGAGCGGCGCAAGCAACGCGAGCGCGAGTTCTACGCGATGCTGGGCTTCGCGGCGCTGGCCGGCGTGCTGCTGGCCTTGCTGGTCTGGTTCTACTACGACCGCCAGATCACCGGGCAGAACGAGCGCAACGCCTACCTGCAGACCGAGATCGAGAAGGTCAAGGCGCAGAACCAGGAAATCGACAAGCTCGACGAACAGAAGCGGCGCCTGCTGGCGCGCAAGCGGGTCATCGAGGAACTGCAGGCCAAGCGTTCGCAGATGGTGCACCTGTTCGATTCGCTGGTGCGCACCATCCCCGATGGCGTGGTGTTGACCGCGGTCAAGCAGGAAGGCGACATCCTGACCCTGGAAGGGCGCTCGCAATCCAATGCGCGGGTCAGCGCCTACATGCGCAACCTCGAAGGCTCGGGCTGGATGACCAATCCGGAGCTGTCGGTGATCGAGGCCAAGGCGCAGGACAAGGAGGCCAAGGGGCCGATCGTCGACGCCAAGGCCCTGCCGTACGTGTTCACCCTCAAGGTCAAGCTGCCGGTTCCGGGCGACGCCTCGGATTCGGTTCCGGGTGCTGCCGCGCCGGCGGCGGGCGCCGCTGCCGCGCCTGCTGCAGCGACCGTACCCGCGACGCCGCCA
>NZ_CAPJ01000271.1 GCF_000331775.1 Xanthomonas translucens pv. translucens DSM 18974 | reverse complement strand
GAGTCCCGAGTCCCGAGTCCCGAGTCCCGAGTCCCGAGTCCCGAGCTTCCCACTCTCTCGCTGCAATGCCAGACTCGGTAGCCGAACGGACCCATGAAGAATCCCGCATGCGCGACAAGATTCCCCTGCTGATCGATACCGATCCCGGCGTGGACGATGCCCTGGCCCTGCTGATGGCCTTCGTCGACGACCGCCACGACGTGATCGGGCTGACCATCGCCGCCGGCAACGTCGGCTTGCAGCACACCGTGCGCAATGCGCTGAAGCTGTGCGAGGTGGCCGGGCGCGAGGACGTGCCGGTGTTCGCCGGCTGCGCCGATCCGCTGCTGCACCCGGCGGTGGACGCCGCCCATGTGCACGGCCTGGACGGTTTCGGCGACGTCGGCCTGGCGCCGGCGGCGCGCGCCGCGCAGAGCGAGCACGCGGCCCTGGCGATCCTGCGCCTGTCGCACCAGTACGCCGGCGCGCTGCTGCTGGTCGCGCTCGGTCCGCTGACCAACATCGCACTGGCACTGAAGCTGGATCCGACCCTGCCGCAGCGCGTACGCCGCTTCGTGGTGATGGGTGGGGCGATCACCTGCCACGGCAACATCACCCCGGCGGCCGAGTTCAACATCGCCTTCGACCCGGAAGCGGCGCACATCGTGTTTTCCGGCTTCCCGCACATCGAGGTTGCCGATTGGGAGGCCACTGTGGCGCATGGCCTGCCGCATCGCGAGGTTGAGCAGTGGCTGGCCGCGGACGCCGACAAGGCGCGCTTCTACGAGGCGATCTCGCGCAAGACCCGGCGGCGGTCGGAGGATTCGCGCGGCGCGTACTGGTATGCCGCCGATGCGTTGGCGATGGCCTGGGCGCTGCAGCCCGAGGGCGCGCTGGAGGTGCAGTCGCGGCCGCTGCTGGTCGAACTGGCCGGGGTCCACAGCCGCGGCGCCACCCTGGTGGACTGGAACCGCCGGCTCGGCCTGGCCGACAACGCGGCCATGCTGATCCGCTACGACCAGGCCCGCTTCCAGGCGCTGGCGCGCGTGGCGGTTGGCGCCGGCTGAAGCGGGCGCGGCGGCCGTCCTGGCGCGGGCGGCCGCGCCTGGAGCGCTGCGTCGGCACGGCGCACCCTGGTGGCGTGAATGCCGCACAAGTTCTCCTTGCGCGAAGGCCGGGTGAGTTGCTATAGTTTCACTCTTGTCCAGCAGCCCCCTACGGTGCGAGCCCATGAAGGCCGACATCCATCCCAAGTACCACAACGTCGTGTTTCAAGACGTCACCTCCGATTTCAAGATCCTGACCCGTTCGACCATGTCCTCGAAGGACAAGGTCAAGTGGGAGGACGGCGAAGAATATCCGCTGATCAAAGTCGAAATTTCCTCGGCTTCCCATCAGTTCTACACGGGCAAGAACAAGGTCACGGACACCAGCGGCCGCATCGACAAGTTCCAGAGGCGCTACGCGCGCTGATCGAACGGTCGCAGTGGTAAAAGAAGGCCGCGCCCTGCGCGGCTTTCTTTTTGGGCGTATCCGATGCATCGCTTCCCGGCTGTCGCGGCCGGCGTAGGTTCTCTCGTCCTGGCGGCGGCGAGGACGCAGCGCTGTGCTGCCGCCGCGCCCGCGCGCCGCGGCGTCAGTCCGAGCGACGACTCAAATGTTGCTGTGCGATAATGGCGAAATCCGTGGTAATTGCCGTGGACTTCCTTCACGCGTCTGTTCCCAAAGTACGGACAGGCGCCTTCCACTGAGGAGCGCACACTGTGTCCGATCTTGATCAGGTCACGCTGAATGCCGGCGACAAGTCGGTCGTTCTGCCGGTACTCAAACCCACCTTGGGCAACGATTGCGTCGACATTTCCAAGTTGACCAAAGAAACCGGTCTGTTCACCTACGACTCGGGCTTCACCGCGACCGCCAGCTGCAAGTCGGCGATCACCTACATCGATGGCGACAACGGCGTGCTGCTGTACCGCGGCTACCCGATCGAGCAGCTGGCCGAGAAGTCCAACTTCCTCGAAGTGGCCTATCTGCTGATGAACGGCGAGCTGCCCACCGCCGACGAGTTCAAGACCTTCGACCACGAAGTGACGCATCACACGATGATGCACGAGTCGCTGAAGAACTTCCTCGGCGGCTTCCGCCACGACGCGCACCCGATGGCGATGATGGCCGGCAGCGTGGCCTCGCTGTCGGCGTTCTACCACGACACGCTGGATCTCGACGATCCGGAGCAGCGGCGCCTGGCCGCGATCCGCCTGATCGCCAAGGTGCCGACGATCGCCGCCGCGGCGCACCGCTATTCGATCGGCTGGCCGATCCGCTACCCGCGCAACAACCTCGGCTACGTCGAGCGTTTCCTGCACATGATGTTCGAAGTGCCGAGCGAGCAGCTGGAGATGAATCCGGTCGTGGCCAAGGCGCTGGACCTGCTGTTCATCCTGCATGCCGACCACGAGCAGAACGCCTCGACCTCGACCGTGCGCCTGGTCGGTTCCACCGGCGCCAATCCGTACGCCTCCGTCGCCGCGGGCATCACCGCGCTGTGGGGTCCGGCGCACGGCGGCGCCAACGAAGCCGTGCTGAAGATGCTGGAAGAGATCGGCACCGCCGATAATGTCGAGAGCGCCGTGGCCAAGGCCAAGGACAAGAACTCGAGCTTCCGCCTGATGGGCTTCGGCCACCGCGTGTACAAGAACTTCGATCCGCGCGCCAAGATCATCCGCGAGATGACCCACAAGGTGCTGGGCGAACTGGGCGTCAACGATCCGCTGCTGGAAGTTGCCCTGAAGCTGGAAGAGGCGGCGCTGAAGGACGACTACTTCGTGCAGCGCAAGCTGTACCCGAACGTCGACTTCTACTCGGGCATCATCTACAAGGCGTTGAACATTCCGGTGGAGATGTTCACGGTGATGTTCGCCATCGCGCGCACCGCCGGTTGGGTGTCGCATTGGCTGGAGCAGCAGGTCGATCCGGAAATGAAGATCGGCCGTCCGCGCCAGATCTACACCGGCTATGACAAGCGCGACTACAAGGCCGACGGCCAGCGCTGAGCGCGCTGCCGCTGCGCTGTGGCAATCGAACGTCCCGCTTCGCGGGGCGTTTTTTTATGCGGCGGACCGTGATGCGGCGGCTTTTTCCGGATGCCTCTTGTCGCGGCTGATGGCCTGAGGCCACCCGGAGTCGCTCTCACGAAGCTGCATGTATTCGCCGCGCTGAAGCGCTTTTCATGTGGGAGGGGCTTCAGCCCAGACAGTATCTGCAGCCGGAGGGTCTGCCGCTTCGTTCGTCGCGGCTGAAGTTGCTCCTACAGGGAATCACGGCCAACGCGCTGGGCGCAATATGGGGGCGATTGCGGATGGCCCGAGGCCGCCCGTCGCCGTTTCCGCCGACGTCGCTCCCGCAGTGGGCAGCGTCGAGTGGCAGGATCTGGCTCGGGTTGCGCGAATGCGCGACCGGCACGTCGATCTGCGCCACCAGCGCCTGGCTGTCGGCATCGTGCATGCGCGTGATGCCGTCGAGTTCCAGCAGTGCGTAGAAGGCCTCGACGACGATGGCATCGGGCGCAATGGCAGGCATGCCGCGGGGGGCGTTGGTGAAAGGAAAGATTGGCAAGGGGCGCGTCGCGCGCGCCGCTCAGCGGCGTTGCAGGTCGTCGGCGATGTCCTGCTCGGTCAGCAACTGCCGCAACTGGTTTTCCGAGGCGCGCCGCATCGGCTTCTCGTCGATCTGCGACAGCGGCGCCTGGCGCAGCGCATCGTAGGGCAGCACGGTCAGGTCGAAGGCCAGCTCTTCGGCGGCGAACAGCCACACCGGGAAGTCCTCGCTGCGTTCGCGGTCCAGGCGCAGCCGGCGCGTGCGCGATTCGGCCGGGACCCCGTGTTCCTCGAGGAAACGCGCGACCGCGTCGGCGTCGTCGCTGTGCAGGTGCAGTTGCACTGGGCTATTGGCATCGGCGGTGCCGTCGTGCACCGCGCCGACCAGGCGCGGCGCGAAGCCGCGCAGAAAGTCCATCGCGCGCAACGCGGCCTCGCGGCGCAGGCGCAGGCCGCCGGCGTGGTCGGGTCCGGCGAACAGGCGCTGGTATTCGCGCAGCGCATCCTCGATCTCGCGGTTGCGCGGCAGCGAGGCGTCGTCATGGATGCCGAGCCGCTCTGCGGCCTTCAGCTTGGCCTGGTGGAAGTCGCGGATGCCGCCTTCGGCCATCAGCCGGGCGGCTTCGTGGGCCAGCTGGCGGCGGCGTTCGTGCGTGCGCGTCTGGGCATGTTGCCGAGCGTGGTGCATGGGGCCGCCTCCCTCAAAGCCTGCCCCGACTGTACAACAGCGCGGTGACGCCGGCATGCAGCGCTGTCACGCGCCGGGCGAGGCGGCATTCCGATCGAATCGTCCGGCGACGCAGCGTCCGCCAGCCATCGCCGCCTCGGCCCCAGGACCCGCCGAGTCCCGAGCCCCCGGTCCCGAGTCCCGAACGTCGGTCAGAAAATGTCGAACGCCGCGTCGTCGGTCTTCTGGTCCTGCTGGCCGTAGTCGAACTCCTGGATGCGGTCCATGTCCTCGACCTTGACCCATTCGGTGGCGCCGTTGAGCGTGGCCTGGACCATGCCGGCCGGCGGATCGTTGCTGGCGATCGGCTTGTCCTTCAGCGCCACGCGCATGTACTCGATCCAGATCGGCAGCGCCGCCTTGCCGCCGTATTCGCGGTAGCCGAGCGAGCGGAAGTCGTCGCGGCCGACCCACACGGTGGTCACATACGGGCCGCCGAAGCCGGAGAACCAGGCGTCGCGGTGGTCGTTGGTGGAACCGGTCTTGCCGCCGACGTCGGCGCGGCCCAGGACCTTGGCCGCCGTGCCGGTGCCGCGCTGGACCACGTCGCGCATCATCGAGACCAACTGGTAGGCGGTGCGCTCGTCGATCGCGCGCGGCGCCACCTTGGCCTCGGGATCGGTCGCCGGCGCGGTCTCGGCCGGGGTCGGCGTCGCGGCGG
>NZ_CAPJ01000272.1 GCF_000331775.1 Xanthomonas translucens pv. translucens DSM 18974 | reverse complement strand
TCGTCGGGCGCGCCACGTAGGGCAGGTAGACCAGCCCGGGCAGCACGCCGGCATGCGCCAGCAGCACGTTGGCGCGCTCCACGATCTCGCCATAGCGGACCAGCGCCTGGCGCTCGAAGGCGCGGTACAGGGTCAGTTGCGCGTCCAGCCCCAGCTGCAGTGCCTCGCCGGCGTCGCGCAGGATCCGGCACAGCAGGTGCGGTCCCAGCGGCGTGTGCTCGGCCTCGAACGCCGGCCGCGCGGCGAGCACGCCGAAACGCTGGCCGAGCAGTTGTAGCGGGGTGCTGGACCGTGCCGCTTCGCGCCGGGCGATATCGTGCAGCACGATGTCGCGGTCGATGTCCACGTCGGCGACCAGGGTCAGCATCTGCATCGCTGCGCTGGCCTTGTCCTGGCGCAGCGGGCCGAGCGGGGCGGGCGGCAGCCGCAGCGTGGCCAGGGCGGCTTCCAGTTGCGCCTTGTAGAACGGCGCGAAGCGCTCGCGGCGCGCGCGCAGGCCTTGCAGTTCCTGGTAGACGTCCTGCTGCAGTTGGCTGTTGCGGGCGCGCTCGGCCTGGTCGAACAGTGCGCGCTCAAGCTCGGCCAGGGTCGATTGCAGCGGGGCCTCCAGCGACTGCCACAGCATGGCTTGCAGCGCTTGCAGGATGTCGCGCACGCGCGTGGGCAGGGCGGCGCTGGCGAGCGTCGCCGGGCTTGCCGACGGAGTGGCAGACAATGACATTATGTGATCGCCGTTTGATTTCCGGGTCCGGTATGTAGCACGTTTTTGGCGGCGCAAGCACGTCGCAACCGCGCTGCCGCGTTTCAGAGCATGAACAGGGCGACCACATCGTTGGTGAAGCGCCGTCCCAGTTCGGTGGGAACCGCGTGCCCGGACGTCAGCTGCAGCCAGTCGCGCGCCTGCGCCTGGGCCAGGGCCGGTGCGATCGCGTCCGGCGCCAGGCCGGTGCGCGCGGCGAAGTCGCGCAGCGCGAAGCCCTGGTTCAGGCGCAGCGCATTGAGCATGTACTCGAACGGGCGCCGCTCGGCACCGATCCACTCGTCGCCGCCGATCGCCGCCGGCGTGCCGGCCGCGGCCAGGAACGCCGGCGGATGCTTGGTTTTCCAGCGGCGCAGGATGCTCTGCTCGGCGCCGGAGCTGATCTTGCCGTGGGCGCCGGCGCCGATGCCCAGGTAGTCGCCGAACTTCCAGTAATTGAGGTTGTGCGCGCACTGGTAGCCGTCGCGGGCGTAGGCGCTGACTTCGTACTGGGCGTAGCCGGCGGCGGCCAGCAGCGCCTGGCAGCGCTCCTGCATGTCCCAGGCGGCGTCGTCCTCGGGCATGCCCTGCGGCGGGCGCGCGGCGAACACCGTGTTCGGTTCCAGGGTCAGCTGGTAGTGGCTGATGTGGGTGGGCTGCAGCGCCAGCGCGCGGGCGATGTCGGTTTCCGCTGCGGCCAGGGTCTGCTGCGGCAGCGCGTACATCAGGTCCAGGTTGAGGTTGGCGTAGCCGGCGTCCTGCGCCAGCTTCACCGCGCGCTCGGCGTCGGCGCTGTCGTGGATCCGGCCCAGGCGCTGCAGCGCGGCGTCGTCGAAGCTCTGGATGCCGAAGCTGAGCCGGTTGACTCCGGCCGTCAGGTAGCGGTCGAAGCGCCCGTGCTCGGCGGTGCCCGGGTTGGTCTCCAGGGTGATTTCCAGGTTCGGCGCGAAGCGCAGGCGCGCGCTGGCCGCCTGCAGGAAGCGGTCGATCGCCTCGGCCGGGAACAGGCTGGGGGTGCCGCCGCCGAAGAACACGGTCTGCACGGTGCGGCCCCAGACCAGCGGCAGGTCCTGGTCCAGGTCGCGGATCAGCGCGTCCACGTAGTCGTCGAACGGCAGCGCGCCCTTGGCCGCATGCGAATTGAAGTCGCAGTACGGGCATTTGCGCACGCACCAGGGCAGGTGCACGTACAGCGACAGCGGGGGCGGGATCAGCGGCGGCATCAGGCGGACAGTGTAGGGCGGTGGGCTGGCGCGGCCGCTACAGCGACGCCAGCCGCTGTTTCAGCAACGCCAGCGCCTGGCCGCGGTGGCTGATCCGGTTCTTCAGCGCCAGCGGCATCTGCGCCGCGCTCTGGCCGTGCGCGGGGTCGAAGAACACCGGGTCGTAGCCGTGGCCGCCGTCGCCGGCGCGCGCGTGCAGGATGCGCCCGCGCCAGCTGCCTTCCACCAGCAGCGGTTGCGGATCTTCGGCATGCCGCAGCAGCACCAGCACGCAGTAGAAATGCGCGGTGCGCTGCGCGTCGGGCACGTCGCGCAACGCGTGCAGCAGCTTGTCGATGTTGGCCGCGGCATTGCCGTGCTCGCCGGCGTAGCGCGCCGAATACAGCCCGGGCGCGCCGCGCAGCGCGTCCACGCAGATCCCCGAGTCGTCGGCCAGCGCCGGCAGGCCGGTGACCTGGGCGGCGTGGCGCGCCTTCAGCAGCGCGTTCTCGATGAAGGTCAGGCCGGTTTCGTCGGCATCGCGCACGCCGAGCGTGGACTGCGCGACCAGGTCGATGCCGGCGCCGTCGAGCAGCGCATGCAGTTCTTCGAGCTTGCCGGCATTGCTGCTCGCCAGGACCAGTTTCATGGCTTGGGCTCCGGCACCAGCAGGGTGACCAGGGCGATGCGCTGGTTCATTGCGCCAGGGCGGCGCGCTGCGCCGCCAGCAGTTCGGCGATGCCGCGCTCGGCCAGGCCGAGCAGCGCATCCAGTTCATCGCGGCGGAACGCATGGCCCTCGGCGGTGCCTTGCAGTTCGATGAAGCCGCCGCCGTCGTTCATCACCACGTTCATGTCGGTGTCGCAGTCGCTGTCCTCGGCGTAGTCCAGGTCCAGCACCGGCGTGCCGCGGTAGACGCCGACCGAGACCGCGGCGATCGCGCCGAGCACCACCGGCTTCTTCAGGTCGCCGCGCTTCTGCAGCCAGTTCACCGCGTCCATCAGCGCCACGTAGGCGCCGGTGATGGCGGCGGTGCGGGTGCCGCCGTCGGCCTGCAGCACGTCGCAGTCCAGTGTGATGGTGCGTTCGCCCAGCGCGTTGCGGTCCACGCAGGCGCGCAGCGCGCGGCCGATCAGGCGCTGGATCTCCAGCGTGCGTCCGCCCTGCTTGCCGCGCGCGGCCTCGCGGTCGGAGCGCGAG
Source organism: Xanthomonas translucens pv. translucens DSM 18974 (assembly GCF_000331775.1). The sequence continues at coordinate 7,523 of NZ_CAPJ01000272.1, read as the reverse complement.
TGGGTCGCGCGCGGCAGCATGCCGTATTCGGCGGTGACCCAGCCTTCGCCCTTGCCGCGCAGGAAGCCGGGCACGCGGTTCTCGACGCTGGCGGTGCACAGCACGCGGGTGTCGCCGAAGCTGACCAGCACCGAACCTTCGGCATGGCGGGTGAAGGCGCGTTCGATGCGCACCGGGCGCAGCTGATCGGCCGTGCGGCCACTGGGACGGGAAAAGGACATGGGGTTGGATCCGTAGGTGGCGTGAGGCCGGCCGCGGCAGCGGGCCGGGCCGGCGGGGCGCTAGGGTACCATTCGTGCTTTGCACGCACCGGAACACCGCATGATCCGCAGCATGACCGCCTTCGCCGGCGCCGAGCGCATCACTCCCTGGGGCACGCTGGGCTGCGAACTGCGCTCGGTCAACCACCGCTTCCTGGAAATGGGCGTGCGTCTGCCCGAGGAACTGCGTGCGCTGGAGCCGCAGTTGCGCGAACGCCTGGCCGCGCGCGTCAGCCGCGGCAAGCTGGACCTGATGCTGCGCCTGCGCGCGCCCGACGCGGCGCAGATGCTGGCGGTGAACGAGCCGCTGGTCGAACAGCTGGCGGTGCTCGCGCAGCGGCTCGGCGCGCGCTTCCCGCAACTGCAGGTGCAGTTCGCCGATCTGCTGCAGCTGCCAGGCGTGCTGCAGGGGCAGGCGGTCGATCCGGCCGCGCTGCAGGCGCAGGCGATGGAGCTGCTTGACGAGGTGCTGGCCGAGTTCGTCGCCGCGCGCGAGCGCGAGGGCGGCAAGCTGGCCGCGGCCATCGTCGAGCGGGTCGATGCGGTCGAGCGCATCGCCGCCGAGGTCAAGCAACTGATCCCGGCCATCCGCGACGGCCAGCGCGCCAAGCTGGCCGCGCGCCTGGCCGACCTGCCGCATCCGGTCGATCCCGGTCGCGCCGAGCAGGAACTGGTGCTGTGGCTGCAGAAGCTCGACGTGGACGAGGAACTGGACCGGCTCGACAGCCACATCAAGGAGATCCGCCGCGTGCTGCGCCAGCCCGAGCCGGCCGGCCGGCGCCTGGATTTCCTGCTGCAGGAATTCAACCGCGAGGCCAACACCCTGGGCTCCAAGTCGGTGGACAGCCGCACTTCCAACGCGGCGGTGGAACTGAAGGTGTTGATCGACCAGATCCGCGAGCAGGTGCAGAACCTCGAATAGGCTGGAACAGGGAATCGGGAATGGGGAATCGTCAAAGCGGTTACGATTCACCCGCGGCGCTGCCTGGCGCTGTTCCCATTTCCCACTCCCGGTTCTGCATTCCCACTCACATGCGCGGCACTCTCTACATCGTTGCGGCGCCTTCGGGCGCCGGCAAGAGCAGCATCGTCAACGCCACCCTGGCGCGCGATCCGCAGATCGCCCTGTCGATCTCGTTCACCTCGCGCGCGCCGCGGCCGGGCGAGCGCCATGCCGAGCACTACCACTTCGTGTCCGCCGACGCGTTCCAGGGCATGATCGATGCCGGCGACTTCTTCGAGTACGCCCGCGTCCACGGCGACTGGAAGGGCACCGCGCGGCAATCGGTGGAGCCGCAGCTGGCCGCCGGCCACGACGTGCTGCTGGAGATCGACTGGCAGGGCGCGCGCCAGGTGCGGGCCAAGGTGCCCGACGCGGTCAGCGTGTTCATCCTGCCGCCGTCGCGGGCCGCGCTGGAGCAGCGCATGCGCAAGCGCGGCCAGGACAGCGAGGCGGTGATCGCGCAGCGGCTGGCCGCCGCGCAAGAGGAGATGTCGCACTACGCCGACTTCGACTACGTGATCGTCAACGAGGACTTCGACACCGCGGTGGACGAGATGTGCGCGATCTTCGTCGCCAGCCGCCTGCGCCGCCTGCCGCAGCAGCAACGCCACGCCGGACTGATCCAGGCGCTGCTGCAGGATCAGCCAACTGGCTGATTCCAAAGGAAACTGAACGGTGGGCGGTTGATTTCGGCCGGTTCGCGCCCTACAATCGCCGCCCTTTCCCTCATTCGAACGCGCGGCCGTCGCTGGCCCGCCGGGAGCCCGCATGGCCCGCATCACCGTAGAAGATTGCCTGGAAGTCGTTAACAACCGTTTCGAGCTGGTCATGATGGCGTCCAAGCGCGCCCGCCAGCTGGCCAACGGCGTGCAGGCCACCCTCGACAACACCGAATCGGCCGACAAGCCGACGGTGCTGGCGCTGCGCGAGATCGCCGCGCGCAAGATTGACAATGCGCTGATCGACGAAGTCGAGAAGTCCGAGCGCGAGCGTGCCGAGCGCGAAGCGCTGGAGTGGGCCGCGGCCGAGGTCGTCGCCGACGAGGACATGTCCAAGAACGACGACTGATCGCGTCACCGCGCTCGAAATCGTCTGCCGAACAGCCCGCATCCGCGGGCTGTTTCGTTTTCGGGTTTGCCGTCCTTGCGTCGCTGGCATAGTCTTCGCGCATGAACCCAGGCACTTCCGCCCAGGTCGCCACCGCCACGCCGTCGCCGGCCGGCGAGGCGATTCCCGATTACGTTCTGCACCTCGAGCGTAGCGCCAGCTATCTGCCGGCCGAGCAGATCCCGCTGCTGCGGCGCGCGTGGCAGGTGGGCGCGGTCGCCCACGCGGGGCAGACCCGCAAATCGGGCGAGCCCTATATCACTCATCCGGTGGCGGTGGCCGGCGTGCTGGCCGAACTCGGCCTGGACGTGGAAGCGCTGATTGCCGCGATCCTGCACGACACCATCGAAGATACGCCGCTGACCCGCGCCGAACTGGCCGCCGAATTCGGCGAGGCGGTGGCCGAGCTGGTCGATGGCGTCACCAAGCTGGACAAGCTGAAGTTCCGCGACCGCCAGGAAGCGGCGGCCGAGAGCTTCCGCAAGATGCTGCTGGCGATGTCGCGCGACCTGCGCGTGATCATGATCAAGCTCGCCGACCGCCTGCACAACATGCGCACGCTCGGCGCGCAGAGCGCCGAGGCGCGCAGCCGCATTGCCCGCGAGACGCTGGAGATCTACGCGCCGATCGCGCAGCGCCTGGGCATGAGCCTGATGAAGTCCGAGTTGCAGAACCTCGGCTTCCGCGCGCTGCACCCGTGGCGCCATGCGATCATCGAAAAGCACATCCGCAGCCAGCCGGTGGTGCGCCGCGAGTCGATGGCGCAGGTGGAAGTGCAGCTGTCGCAGCGGCTGGCCAAGGACGGGCTGGAGCACCGCCTGGTCAGCCGGATCAAGACCCCGTGGAGCATCTACAACAAGATGCGCGACGAGAACAAATCCTTCGACCAGGTGATGGACGTGTTCGGCTTCCGCCTGGTGGTGCGTGGGGTGCCGGACTGCTACCACGCGCTGGGCGCGGTGCACGCCACGTTCAAGCCGCTGGACGCGCGTTTCCGCGACTTCATCGCCATTCCCAAGGCCAACGGCTACCAGTCGCTGCACACGGTGCTGTTCGGCCCCTACGGCTCGCCGATCGAAGTGCAGATCCGCACCGAGGAAATGGACCTGATCGCCGAGCGCGGCGTGGCCGCGCACTGGACCTACAAGTTCGGCGGCGATTCGCCCAACAGCGCGCAGAGCCGCGCGCACGCGTGGATCGTCGAATTGATCGAATCGCAGCGTGCCGCCGGCTCGTCGCTGGAATTCCTGGACAACGTCAAGGTCGATCTGTTCCCCGACGAGGTCTACCTGTTCACGCCGAAGGGCAAGATTCTGGCGCTGCCGCGCAATTCCACCGCGCTGGATTTCGCCTATGCGGTGCATACCGACGTCGGCAACCGTGCGGTGGCCTCGCGCGTGGACAAGAAGCTGGTGCCGCTGCGCACCAAGCTGGTCAGCGGGCAGACCGTGGAAGTGATCACCGCGCGTTCGGCCACGCCCAAGCCGCAGTGGCTGGAGTTCGTGGTCAGCAGCAAGGCGCGCACCGCGATCCGCCACCAGCTCAAGCAGCTCGAGCACGAGGACGCGGTGCAACTCGGCCACCGCATGCTCGACCGCGCGCTGGAGGCGATGGACAGCGCGCTGGAGCGGCTGCCCAAGGGGCGCCTGGATGCGTTCCTCAGCGAGCACCGCTATCCGCGCCTGGAGGCGCTGCTGGCCGACATCGCGCTGGGCAACTGGATGCCGAACCAGGCCGCGCAGGCGCTGATGGCCTATGCGGAACTGCGCGGCGGCGGCCACTCCAAGCATTCGCAGGAAAAGATCCTGATCAACGGCAGCGAGCGCGGCGTGGTCAGCTTCGCCAACTGCTGCCAGCCGATTCCCGGCGACGAGATCATGGGCTACCACACTGCCGGCAAGGGTATCGTCGTGCACCGTCTGGATTGCCCGAACCTGGCCGAGCTGCGCAAGTCGCCCGAGCGCTGGGTGCCGATCGGCTGGGACGCCAGCGTCATCGGCGACTACGACACCGCGCTGGTGGTGGACGTGGAGAACCGTACCGGGGTGCTGGCGCAGCTGGCGGCGGCGATCGCGCAGAGCCAGTCCAACATCGAGCGCGTGGACTACCTGGATCGCGACTTCAACGCCGCGGTGCTGCGCTTCAACATCCAGGTGCGCGACCGCAACCACCTGGCTGAGGTGATGCGCCGCTTACGGCGGCTGACGGCGGTGCAGAGCGTGCGGCGGCAGTAGTGGGGCTGGGACTCGGGACTCGGGACTCGGGACTTTCGCAAGTTCGCAGCTTTTGTGCCTTTCTGTATGAGGGGCTTCAGCCCCGACGCCTTACCGGTAACGCGTCGGGGCTGAAGCCCCTCCTACAGAAAAGCAGCTGCGCCGGAGCTGCAAAAAAAGCCGCTTTTTTTAAAAAAAGCGGCTCTTTTTGCATCAAATCGCTTGACAGCGATATGCCCCGGGACATCATCCTGCCGTCCCGAGTCCCGAGTCCCGAGTCCCGAGTCCCGAGTCCCGAGTCCCGAGTCCCGAGTCCCGAGTCCCGAGTCCCGAGTCCCGAGTCCCGAGTCCCGAGTAAAATACCCATCCATTCTTCCGTTGGAGCCGCCATGTCCCGCCAGATCATCCACACCGAGCAGGCGCCGGCCGCGATCGGTCCGTATTCGCAGGCGGTGCGCGCCGGCAACACGGTGTATTTCTCCGGGCAGATCCCGCTGGATCCGGCTACCGGCGAGGTCGTGCCCGGCGATGTCGGCGTGCAGGCGCGCCGCGCCTTCGACAACCTCAAGGCGGTGGCCGAGGCGGCCGGCGGTTCGCTCGACCGGATCGTGCGGCTGGGCCTGTACCTGACCGATCTGTCGCAGTTCGCCCAGGTCAATACGGTGATGCAGGATTATTTCCAGGCGCCGTTCCCCGCGCGTTCCACCGTCGAAGTGTCCGCGCTGCCGAAGGGCGTGGGCTTCGAGGTCGATGCGGTGATGGTGCTCGACTGACCATCGCCCGTGCCGCGCGTGCAGGTTCCGGCGCCGGCGCTGTCGGCGGCAGGCGAGGCGCCGTTGTCGGCGCTGCCGGGCGTCGGCCCGAAGGTCGCCGAGAAGTTCGCCGCGCGTGGCCTGCTGACCCTGCAGGACCTGTGGCTGCACCTGCCGCTGCGCTATGAGGACCGCACCCGGCTGACCCCGGTGGCGGCGCTGCAGCCGGGCATTCCGGCGCAGGTCGAGGTGCGGGTGGAAGCCGTGGATCGCGGCTTCCGCTACCGGCCGATGCTGCGCGTGGCGGTGGCCGACGACTCGCGCGCAACGCTGGTGCTGCGCTTCTTCCAGTTCCGCGCCGCGCAGGTGGCGCAGTTCGCGCTGGGCGCGCGGCTGCGCGCGTTCGGCACGCCCAAGCCCGGCCAGCACGGCCTGGAGATCGTGCATCCGAGCTACCAGATCCTCGGTGGCGATGACAGCGCGGGCCTGGACGACAGCCTGGACCCGGTCTATCCGGCGGTCGAGGGCATCGGCCCGGCGACGCTGCGCAAGCTGATCGGGCAGGCGCTGGACCGTCTGCCCGACGAAGCGTCGCTGGAACTGTTGCCGGCCGCCATGCTGGCCGAGCTGGGCCTGCCGTCGCTGCGCAGCGCGCTGCTGATCGCGCACCGGCCGCCGCCGCAGGCCGACCTGGGCGCGCTCGCTGCCGGCCTGCATCCGGCGCAGCAGCGGTTGGCGCTGGAAGAACTGCTGGCCCATCACTTGAGCCTGCGCCGCCAGCGCATCGCGCTGCAGCGGCAGCGTTCGCCGTCGCTGCGCGGGCGCGGCCTGCTGGCCAAGCGCCTGCAGCAGTCGCTGCCGTTCCAGCTCACCGGCGCGCAGCAGCGGGTGTTCGCGCAGATCCGCGCCGACCTGGAAAAGCCCTCGCCGATGCTGCGCCTGGTGCAGGGCGACGTCGGCAGCGGCAAGACCGTGGTCGCGGCATTGGCGGCAATGCTGGCGGTGGACAAGGGCAAGCAGGCGGCGCTGGCGGCGCCGACCGAGCTGCTCGCCGAGCAGCATCTGGCGAATCTGCGCGCCTGGCTGGAGCCGCTCGGCATCCGCGTCGCCTGGCTGGCCGGTAAGGTCACCGGCAAGGCGCGTGCCGCGGTGCTGGCGCAGATCGCCTCAGGCGAGGCGCAAGTCGTGGTGGGCACGCATGCGCTGATGCAGGCGGCGGTGGCCTTTCATGATCTGGCCTTGGCCATCGTCGACGAGCAGCACCGCTTCGGCGTGCACCAGCGCCTGGCGCTGCGCGACAAGGGCGCCAGCGGCGCCTGCGTGCCGCACCAGCTGGTGATGACCGCCACGCCGATCCCGCGCACGCTGGCGATGGCCGCCTACGCCGATCTGGACGTGTCGGCGATCGACGAACTGCCGCCTGGGCGCACCCCGGTGCAGACCATCGTGCTCAGCGCCGAGCGCCGCCCGGAGCTGGTGCAGCGCATCCGCGTGGCTTGCGCCGAAGGCCGCCAGGCGTACTGGGTGTGCACCCTGATCGACGAAGCCGAAGACGGCGACAAGCCGGCGCCTGGGCAGGGCGCCGGCAACCGCATCGACGCCAGCGCCGCGCAGGCCACCTACGAGACCTTGTCGGCGCAGCTGCCGGAGCTGAAGGTGGGCCTGGTGCACGGGCGCATGAAGGGCACCGAGAAGCAGGCGGCGATGCGCGCGTTCAAGCAGGGCGAGATCGACCTGCTGGTCGCCACTACGGTGATCGAGGTCGGCGTCGACGTGCCCAACGCCTCGCTGATGATCATCGAGAACGCCGAGCGCCTGGGCCTGGCGCAGTTGCACCAATTGCGCGGCCGGGTCGGCCGCGGCGCGGCCGCGTCGAGCTGCGTGCTGATGTACCAGGCGCCGCTGTCGGCGATGGCGCGGCAGCGGCTGCAGACCATGCGCCAGACCAACGACGGCTTCGTCATCGCCGAGAAGGACCTGGAGCTGCGCGGTCCCGGCGAACTGCTCGGCACCCGCCAGACCGGTCTGGCCGCGTTCCGCGTCGCCGACCTGGCGCGCGACGCCGGCCTGCTGCCGCGGGTACATGCGCTGGCCGAACGGCTGCTGGCCGAGTCACCGGGGCTGGCCGATCGCATCGTCGCGCGTTGGGTGGGTGGGGCGGCGCGGTTTGCGGCGGCTTAGTTTTTTG
>NZ_CAPJ01000273.1 GCF_000331775.1 Xanthomonas translucens pv. translucens DSM 18974 | reverse complement strand
CCGCCGGGCGTGGACAGGCGCCGCGCGATCGCCTCGGCCTCGTCCTGGTGGTAACCCACTTGCAGCAGGGCGCTGCGCACTTCGCCAGCCAGGTCCGGATCGGACCCGCTGCCGCCGCGGCAGGTGATCTCGGCGATGCATTGGCTCAGCTGCTTGCGCTCGCGCCAGGCATCGGAGTCCTCGCCCTGGCGCAGCAGGGTCAGGGTCAGCACGTCGGACCAGGCCTGTCGCAGCATCGCCTGCACGAACTTGGGCGGTTGCCAGGTCCGGCACAGCGCCTCCAGCGTGGCGCTGGCCAGGTCCTTGGCCACCTCCAGCCGCTCCTTGCCGCGCGCGGCCTCGATGTGGCGGCGCTCGGCGATCTCGGCCTTGTGCGCCAGCGTGCGGTACTGCGCCTGGATGTCCTGGTGCGCCTGTTCGAAGACCTGTTCGTCGCCTTCGTATTCCTCGACCACCCGATCCACGGTCTGGTTGAGCTTGAGCAGCAGTTGCGGATCGCTGTCCTCTTCGCTGAGCCAGCCGGCGCCGGACTCGGCGACCGCATTGAGCAGCTCGCGCGCCGGGTGTTGGCTGCGCACGAAGAACGCGCTGTCCTGCAGCGCGGCGCGCACCAGCGGCACCTGCAGGCGCTCCAGCAGGCCGGCGGCCGGCGCATCGCTGTGCACTTCGCGTTCGATTTCCGCGTACAGCAGGCCGAGCAGATCGAAGGTGTCGGCATCCTGCGGCGCCAGCGCCGCCTGCGGGCCATGTTCGGCGTGCAGCGTGGCCAGCAGCGCCGCCTGCACGTCGCGCACCTGGCGGCGTCCGCGCAGGCCGGCCAGCGCACTGTGCGCCGGCGGTTGCGCCTGCAGTTCGCCCAAGGCCTGCAGCAACGAGGCGGTGGGCACCGCGACGGTGCCTGCGTGAGTGGATGCGGCCGCGACGCCGCTGGCCGCGGCGGTGTGCGGGGCGGCTTGCATGGCGTGGTGGCCTGGCGCAGCCAGCGCCGTCGCTGCGGCAGTGGCGGAC
>NZ_CAPJ01000274.1 GCF_000331775.1 Xanthomonas translucens pv. translucens DSM 18974 | reverse complement strand
CTGCATCAAATCGCTTGACATCGAGATTCCCCGGGACATGATCCTGCCGTCCCGAGTCCCGAGTCCCGAGTCCCGAGTCCCGAGTCCCGAGTCCCGAGTCCCGAGTCCCGAGTCCCGAGTCCCGAGTCCCGAGTCCCGAGTCCCGAGTCCCGAGTCCCGAGTCCCGAGTCCCGAGTCCCGAGTCAGCTCACGCGCGGCGGCTCGCCACCGACGATCACCACGTCGGCCGGGCGGCGTGCGAATAGGCCGACGCAGACCACGCCGGGGATCTGGTTGAGGTCGCGCTCAAGCGCCACCGGGTCGGTGATGGCCAGGTGGTGCACGTCCAGGACCACGTTGCCGTTGTCGGTGACCACGCCGTCGCGCCAGACCGGCTGGCCGCCGGTGCGCGCCAGGATCTCGCGTGCGACCAGGCTGCGCGCCATCGGGATCACCTCGATCGGCAACGGGAAGGCGCCCAGCGTCTGTACCTGCTTGCTCGGGTCGATGATGCACACGAAGCGTTCGCTGGCCTCGGCGATGATCTTCTCGCGGGTCAGCGCGGCGCCGCCGCCCTTGATCAGGCAGCGGTTCGGATCGCACTCGTCGGCGCCGTCCACGTACAGCGACAGCTTGCCGGTATGGTTCAGTTCCAGCACTTCGATGCCGTGCTGGCGCAGGCGCGCGCTGCTCTGCTCGGAGCTGGAGACCGCGCCCTTGATGCGGTGGCCGATGCGGCCCAGCGCGTCGATGAAATACGCCACGGTGGAGCCGGTGCCGACGCCGACGATCATGCCGTCTTCGACGTATTCGATGGCTTTTTCGGCGGCTAGGCGTTTGCTTTCGGACATGGATTTGGACTCGAGATTGGGGATGACCAGCCATTCGGCTGTTGAAAAACGGGATTCGTGAAAAGCGGCAGGCGGGTAGGGCAGGAGACGAAGCCCCAACGCCCAACCCCGGCTACTCGAGCGCCAACAGCAGCTTCCACTGCGCGGCGGTGACCGGGAACACCGACAGGCGGTTGCCGCGCGCGGTTAGCGCAAAGCCTTCGCCGAGCGCGTCGCTGTGCTGCTTGATCTCGTCCAGCGCGATGGTGCGCGTGAGCTTGCGCTCGAACGCCACGTCCACCAGGTACCAGCGCGGTTGTTCGCGGGTGGCCTTGGGGTCGTGGTAGTCGGATTCGGGGTCGAACTGGGTGTCGTCCGGATACGCGGCGCTGGCCACCGTGGCCACGCCGACGATGCCCGGCAGTTTGCAATTGGAGTGGTAGAACAGGATGCCGTCGCCGACCCGCATGCCGTCGCGCATGAAGTTGCGCGCCTGGTAGTTGCGCACCCCGTTCCAGGGTTCGCTGCCGACCCGCTGCAGGTCGTCGATCGAGAAGACGTCCGGTTCGGACTTCATCAGCCAGTAGCGCTTGCGTGCCGTCATACGGGGAAATCGGTCGCGGTCAGGAGGGTGAGGGAATCGGTGCAGACCGCGTCCAGCGCCACGTCCCAGGCAGCGACGGGCAGCGCCGCGACCTGTTGCACCGCGAACGCGGCGCCGACCAGCCAGGGCGCAGGCGCTTGCCGCTGGCGAAACGCGAAGCTGCGATCATACCAGCCGCCGCCCATGCCCAGGCGTCCACCGCTGGCGTCGAAGCCGACCAGCGGCGCCACCACCAGCGCCATCTGCTCCGGCGCCAGCGTCGCCGCGGCGGCGAGTTCGGGTTCGGGAATGCCGTAGCGATTGGCGGTCAGCGGCTGTCCCGGGCGCCACGGCGCGAAGCGCAGGGTCTTGCCTCTGAGCACCGGCAGGCAATACTGCACACCGGCCGGCAGGCTCAGCTGCCAGCGGTGCAGCGCGATCTCTCCGTCCATCGCCCAGTAGCCGGCGACGTGGCCGTGCTGCGGCGCGAATGGCAAGTTCAGCAGCTGCTGCGCCAGCGCATCGGCCGCCGCCAGGCGCTCGGTCGCGGAGAGCGCGCGGCGGCGCGCGCGCAGTTGCTGGCGCAGTGAGTCGCGTTGGTCGGAAGTCATCGGACAGGCGTGGGAAGAGACCGCACTATTGTCGGTGCCCGGGCGCGTACTGACTACTGCGGCGTTGCCGGGGCGACTGCGCTGGCGGCGATCGGCGCGGCGGCTTCTAGCCCGCATACCGTGGGCGGCGCGAGCATGAGGTCGTGGGCGATGCGCCCAGGCCGCCCGCTGGCGGGCACGTCGCACCCGGCGGCAGCGGGGGCGACGCTCCGGGCGCGCAGGGCATGCGGCGTCTGCCTGGCGGGCGCCAGTATCCAGGGTGGGGGGGCGCTCAGGCGCGCGTCGCGGTGGCCGCACAAAAGGAAACGGCGCCTTGCGGCGCCGTTTCCGGGATATTGCATTCTCCGCCATGACGATGCGTGCGAAACGACCTTGAACCCGGGGTTCAAGTGGGATAGCTGGGGAACCATCGGGCTTCCCGCTACGAGGCGGACCTGCACACCCGATTCCGTCGCCATCCCGTGGTCGTAATTAAGGGACAAGGCGAATGTTTGCACACGCTGTCGTTTACAGCAGAGAACGCAACTGAAGTATAGCGCTGTCGCCGCGCTTGGCTAGTCCGTTCGTCGGTCGCGCAGTACGCGGCAATTCACGTTGATGATGGAAATGCGATGGGTATATCAACGCGCCGTATCGACCACACCGTCGAGCCTGCGATTGAGATCGGCGAGCGTGCGCGCCATCTCATGATCGCGCCGCGCCTGCTCGTCGCGCAGTTGTTGCAGTTCGTGCGCCAGGTTCAAGGCGGCCAGCACCGCGACCCGGTCCACCGCGGCCATGCGGTTGCTGCCGCGCACCTCGCGCATCTTCGCGTCGAGCAGGCGCGCGGCGGCGAGCAGGCTGTCGCGCTCTTCGGCTTCGACGCCGACGGTGTATTCGCGATCGAGGATGCGGACGCTGACCGGTTCGCTCACGTGTGCTGCTCCAACGACTTGAGCCGGGTGATCATCGCTTCGACCCGCGAGCGCGCCTGTTCGTTCTTGGTCAGCAGCTGCGAGCGCTCGCCGATCAACTGCTCCTGCTGCTGGCGCAGGCTGCGGTTTTCGTCGGTGAGGCGCTGGCAGCGCTCGACCAGCGTTTCCACGCGTGCGGCGAGGGTGCGGAGCTGGGCGAGGGCGTCGGGGCTGTCCATGGCGCCCACGATAGGCATGCGTCGGAGTGGCGGTCAAGACGCCGGCAGACGCCGCGACGGCCGCCGCTCAGGCGGGCAGCAGCAACGGCTGCCGCAGCAACTGCAGGCAGGCCTCCGGTTCCAGTGCCGGTGCGACCAGGTGGCCCTGGATCTCGTCGCAGCCGTGCTGGCGCAGGAACGCCAGCTGGCCGGGCTGCTCCACGCCTTCTGCGACCACGTTCAGCGCCAGCGAGTGGCCCATCGCGATGATGGTACTGGTGATCGCCTCGTCGTCCGGATCGCGGGTCAGGTCGCTGATGAACTCCTGGTCGATCTTCAAGGTGTTGATCGGCAAGCGCTTCAGGTAGGCCAGCGACGAATAGCCGGTGCCGAAGTCGTCGATCGCCAGGGCCAGGCCGAGGGCGCGGCAGGCGTGCAGGGTGGCGGCGTTCTTGCCGACCTGCGACATCACCACGCTTTCGGTCAGTTCCAGCTCGACGCTGGCGGCCGGGACCCCGGTCTCGCCCAGGATCCGCTCCATCATCGCCGGCAGGTCGCCGCGCTCGAGCTGGATCGCCGACACGTTTACCGACATGCACAGCTCGGTCAGGCCCAGCTGGCGCCATGCGCGCAGCGTGCCGCAGGCCTGGCGCAGCACCCACTCGCCGATCTCCATGATCAGCCCGGTTTCCTCGGCCAGGGGAATGAACTGGCTCGGCGAAACCGTGCCGAAATCGGCGCTGTGCCAGCGCAGCAGCGCTTCCACCCCGACCACGCGCTGCTCGCGCAGCGAATAGCGCGGCTGGTAGACCAGCTTCAGTTCCTGGTCGAGCGGGATCTTGCGCAGCGTGCTGGCCAGCGTGGCGCGATGGCGGGTGGCCTCGTCCATGCGCGCCGAATACGCCTGCACGTTGCGGCGCCCCGCCGCCTTGGCTTGGTACATGGCGGTGTCGGCGTGCTTGAGCAGCTCGCTGGGCAGCAAGGCGTGCTGCGGGAACAGCGAGATGCCGATCGAGGAGGAGATCGCCACTTCGCGGCCGTCCTCCAGTTGCAGCGGCGCATCGAACGCGGCCAGCACGCGTGCGGCGACGGCCTCGGCCTCGGCCTGGCCGGCGATGTCTTCCACCACCACGGTGAATTCGTCGCCGGCCAGGCGCGCGACCGTGTGCTGCGGCCCCACCGCCTGCTGCAGGCGGTCGGCGACCGCGCGCAGCACCCGGTCGCCGACCGCATGGCCGAGCGAATCGTTGATGTCCTTGAACCGATCCAGGTCCAGGAACAGCACCGCCACCGCGCTGCCCTGGCGCCGCGCCCGCACGATCGCGCGCGCCAGCCGTTCGGACAGCAGCGCGCGGTTGGGCAGGCTGGTCAGCGTGTCGTAGTTGGCCAGGTAGCGCAGTTCCTGCTCGGCGCGCTTCTGGTCGGTGATGTCTTCCAGCACCACCACATGGAAGCTGTGCCGGCGGTCGGCATCGACGACCGTGTTGCGGCGTACGTGGCAGAGGATTTCCAGGCCGTCCTTGCGCCGCTTCCAGGCTTCGCCGCGCCAGGGCCGGCCGTGGTCGTGCGACGGCGGCGCAGGGATATCGGGCGCATGGTCGAGCAGCGCCATCGGCTGGCCGAGCACTTCGCGTTCGCTGTAGCCGGTGATGCGGGTGAAGGCCGGGTTGACCGAGATGAAGCGGAAGTCTTGGTCCAGCACCGCGACCGCTTCGCTCATGCTGCGCAGCACTTCGCTGGCGATGCGCCGTTCCAGGTCGGCCTGGCGGTGCGAGGTGATGTCGCGCGCGGTGCCGGCGAGCCGACGCGGCTTGCCGTCGGCGCCGTAGTCGACCACGCGGCCGCGCACCCGTGCCCACAGCCACGCCCCGTCGCCTGCCAGGTCCACCCGGTACTCGGCCACGTACACCGGGGTCAGTCCCTGCAGGTGTTCGCGCAGCGCGCGCTCGGCCTGCGGCACGTCGTCGGGGTGGATGTGCAGCGGGTCGTCCTCGCGGATCACCATGGTGATCTCCTGCGCATGCGGCGCCGCTTCGTCGGCGCGCATCCGGCGCAGCTTGCGCTGCTGCAGGTCGTAGTCCCAGAAGTGCTCGCCGGAGGCCCATAGCGCCAGCTTCAGATGGCGGTCGCGCTGCTGCAGCTGCTGCTGGCGCTGCAACTGCTGCTGCATGCGCCGCCGCCAGTGCAGCGCTTGCAGCACCGAGACCACCGTGGCCACCGCCAGCACCGCGGCGGCCGCGGCCCAGCCCCAACGCCAGTCCGTGCCGGCATGGCCGGCAATTCCCGCAGCGACGTGCTCGATCGACATGGCGGGAAGAGGGCTTCGGTCGTGAAAGAGGTGGTTGAGTGTAGGCGCCTGCCGGAAGCCTTAACAAGCAGCGCGGCAGATGCGGATTGCTACACTGCGCAGTCCCGCTCCGCCGCTGGACCCGACTCCCGTGGCGAGCGCACAACAGGCCTTGCGTCCATGATCGAACTTCCCAGCGCCGACGACGTCACCCAAGCCAGCCAGCAACTGGGCCTGGCCGCGTCGGCGGCCGAACTCCACGGTGCGTTGTGCGGCTGGCTGGCAGGCGGCGGCGCCAACCTGGCGGCGTGGCCGGCGGCAGTGCTGGCCGATGCCGGCATCGCCACGCCGCGCAGCGGCGACGTGCTGGACCGGCTGCGCGAGGCCAGCGCCGCGCAGCTGGAGGACCGCGACTTCGCCTTCGACCTGGTGCTGGCCGATGCCGGCGCGCCGCTGTCCGAGCGCGCCGACGCCCTGTTCGACTGGTGCCGCGGCTTTCTCGGCGGCTTCGGCCTGGCTGCCGGCGCCAAGCCGCCGTTGTCGGAAGAGGGTGAAGAGTCGCTGCAGGATCTGGCGCGGCTGGCCCAGGCCAGCACCGACGATTTCGACAGCGGCGACGAGGACGAGGACGCGCTGGCCGAGATCGAGGAGTTCGTGCGCGTGGCGGCCTTGCTACTGCACAGCGATTGCGTGCTCGGCCCGCGCCACCGGCAACGCCTGAACTGATGAAGCGGCTCACCGGTATCGGCGCGGGCGAATACGCGCGTCGGCGCAAACAGTTGATGGACATGGCCGGCGACCACGCCATCCTGGTGCTGCCGAGCGCACCGGAGCGGGTGCGCAGCCACGACACGCATTACCCGTACCGGCAGGATTCGGACTTCTGGTACTTGTGCGGTTTCCCCGAGCCGGAGGCGGTGTTGGTGCTGGTGCCGGGCCGCAAGCACGGCGAGACGCTGCTGTTCTGCCGCGAGCGCGATCCCGAGCGCGAGGCCTGGGACGGCCCGCGCGCCGGCCAGGAAGGCGCGGTGCAACGCTACGGCATGGACGATGCGTATCCGATCGAGGACCTCGACGAGATCCTGCCGGGCCTGCTGGAAGGCCGCTCGCGGGTGTACTACCACTTCGGCCGCGATGTCGATTTCGACCTCAAGCTGATCGGCTGGGTCAATCGGGTGC
This sequence comes from Xanthomonas translucens pv. translucens DSM 18974, assembly GCF_000331775.1. The sequence goes on along the minus strand of NZ_CAPJ01000274.1, from coordinate 2,542 downwards.
GCGAGCAGGTGCGGCATGGCGCGCAGCCGCCGCACGAGTTCCTGGAACTGGGCCATCTGCTGCACGAGCAGCGCCTGTTCAAGTCGCGCGACGAGATCGCGCTGATGCAGGTCGCCGCGGACCTCAGCGTGGCCGCGCATCGCGCGGCGATGCGGCTGGCGCGGCCTGGCATCCACGAATACCAGTTGCAGGCCGAGATCGAGCGCGAGTTCCGCGCCGGCGACGCCTGGCCGGCGTACGGCAGCATCGTCGGCAGCGGGGCCAACGCCTGCGTGCTGCATTACCGCGCCAACGCCGCGCGCCTGCGCGCCGGCGAGTTGGTGCTGGTCGACGCCGGCGCCGAGTACCGCGGCTATGCCGCCGACATCACCCGCACCTTCCCGGTGAGCGGCCGCTTCAACGCCGAACAGCGCGCGCTGCACGACCTGGTCGGCGCCGCGCATGCCGCGGCGCTGGCGCAGGCGCGGCCCGGCGTGGCCTACGAGGCCGGGCACCTGGCGGCGCTGCAGACTCTCACCGAAGGCCTGCTGCGGCTGGGCCTGCTCAAGGGCACACTGCAACAGCAGCTGGCCGATGGCGGCTACCAGCGCTTCTACCGGCACAAGACCGGGCATTGGCTCGGCCTGGACGTGCACGACGTGGGCGACTACAAGCTGGCCGGCGCCTCGCGCCTGCTGGAGCCGGGCATGGTGTTCACCATCGAGCCGGGCCTGTACATCGCGCCCGACGACATGGCCGTCCACGCGAAGTGGCGCGGCATCGGTATCCGCACCGAGGACGACGTGCTGATCACCGACGCCGGCCACCGCGTGCTGACCGCCGCGCTGGAACGCAGCGCCGAGGAGATCGAGGGGTTGATGGCTGGGGAGCCGCGAATCGGGAATGGAGAATCGGGAATGGGAAAAGCGGCGAGTCGCGCGTGAGATGGGCGGTCGCAAGCGAGACGCTCAGGTGATCGCTTTTGCTTTTGCGATTCCCTGTTCCTTATTTCCGATTCCCTGCGCTGTTCCCATTCCCCATTCCCCATTCCCGGCGGCCGTCAGGCCGCCAAAGCAGCGAACGCCGGACGGGTCAGGTTCTCCGGTTCGCCCTCGGTGCACGCCACTTCGTCTTCGATGCGGATGCCGCCGTAGGGCTTGAACTGCTCGACCCGGTTCCAGTCCACGCTGGCGGCGTGGCCGCTCTTCTTGACCTCGTCCAGCAGCATGTCGATGAAGTACACGCCCGGTTCGATCGTCACCACCATGCCCGGTTCGAGCACGCGGGTCATGCGCAGGTAGGGATGGCCGGCGGGGCGCTCGATGCGGCCGCCGCGGTCGTTCGCGGCAAAGCCGGCCACGTCGTGCACCTGCAGGCCGATCGGATGGCCGAGGCCATGCGGGAAGAACGCGGCACTGACGCCGGTGGCCAGCGCGGCTTCCGGCGAGACGGTGATCACGCCGAAGTCCTTGAGCACGCCCATCAGCGCCAGGTGCGCGTCGAGGTGCAACTGCGTGTAGTCCACGCCGGCGCGCACGCTGTGGCCCATGCGGATCTGCGCGGCGTCGATGGCGTCGATCAGCGCCTGGAACTCGCTGCCGGTGTCGGCGGCGTAGCTGCGGGTGATGTCGCTGGCATAGCCGTGCGCGGAAGCGCCGGCATCGATCAGGAAACTGCGCCGCGGCGCCGGTGCCTGCCGCTCCAGTTCGGTGTAGTGCAACACCGCGCCGTGCGCGTTCAGCGCAATGATGTTGCCGTACGGCAGTTCGTTGGCGTCCTGGCCGACCGCACTGCAATACGCCATGTGGATCTCGAACTCGCTGCGGCCGTCGCGGAACGCGGCTTCGGCGGCGCGGTGTCCGCGCACCGCCAGCTGCTGCGCCTGGCGCATGAGCGCCAGTTCGTAGTCGGTCTTGTAGGCGCGGTGGTATTCCAGGTACTTCACCACCGCCTCCGGATTGTTCGGCACGTAGTCGCCCAGCGCGCTCTGCGCTTCGCCGAGGATCGCGCAGTGCGCGGCCGGCCCCGGCAGCAGCGCCAGCGCTTGTTCCGGCGTGCGGATGATGTGGATGTCGCAATGCTCGACCCACCAGCCGTTGGGTGCGGCCGGCACCACGTGCCAGTAGTCGCGCGGCTGGTGGAAGATCAGTTGCGGGCGGCGCCCCGGGGTGTACACCAGCCAGCTATTCGGCACCCGGGTCAGCGGTAGCCAGGCCTTGAACTGCGGATTCACTGCATAGGGGTAATCGCGATCGTCGAACAGTTGGTAGTGCACGCTGCCGCTGGGCACGAGCAGATGCTCGAAGCCGCCACGCGCCAGCGCGGTGTCGGCGCGTTGCGCCAGCGTGCGCAGGTGCGCGGCGTACAGGGCGCTGGGGTCGTGCTGGATCATGGCGGCTCGTTCGGCGATGCGGAAAAGTGGATGCCAAGTTTGCCGGAAACGGCGCTGGCGTGGTGACGCACCGCGTGCCCACGCATGGCATGCGGCCATGCCCGGGCGTAGCCGGGAAGCGACAGCCGTCGCCAAGCCGGTCGGATCTTCTTCCAGCCGATCGAGGAACCT
>NZ_CAPJ01000275.1 GCF_000331775.1 Xanthomonas translucens pv. translucens DSM 18974 | reverse complement strand
CCCTTTTTGCATCAAATCGCTTGACATCGATTTACCCCGGGACATCATCCCGAGTCCCGAGTCCCGAGTCCCGAGTCCCGAGTCCCGAGTCCCGAGTCCCGAGTCCCGAGTCCCGAGTCCCGAGTCCCGAGTCCTCAATGCATCCGCTGCGCCCGCGCGCTCAGTTCCACCAGGCGTTCGCGGATCGGCAGCACGTCGCTGGCTTCCGGGTTCAGTTGCAGGTAGCGGCCCAGGTCGCGGCGCGCGCCGGGCACGTAGTCCATCTGCAGGTAGGCCAGGCCGCGGTCGCGCAGGGCTTCGGGCTGGTCGGGCATCAGCTTGAGCACGCGGTCGGCGCTGCGCGCGGCGCGGTCCCATTCGTCGCGTTCGGCATAGACGCCGTGCAGGTTGCGCAGCACCCGGGTCAGGATCGCGCGGTGCGGTGCCGGATCCAGGATCTGCAGCAGCGCGCGGTCGTCCGGCGTTTCCCCGCCCAGGTGCGGACGCGCACGCTCGCGCAGTTCCTCCACCGCCAGCGGGCGGCCGCCGTTGAACGGGTCCATCACCAGCAGGCCGTCGTCCACCGGCAGGCGCACCAGGAAGTGGCCGGGGAAGGACACGCCGTCGAGCGGGATGTCCAGCCGCCGGGCCACTTCCATCTGCACCAGCGCCAGCGAGATCGGATTGCCCAGGCGGCGCTCAAACACTTCGTTGATGTAACTGTTGCGCGGGTCGTAGTACTCGTCGTGGTTGCCGCTGTAGCCGAGTTCTTCGAACAGGTGGCGGTTGATCGCGGCCATCTTCAGCGGCCACGGCTCGATCATCGCCACTTCGTGACGCAGATGGTCGGCGTGGTTCTGCGCCAGCGTGTCGTAGTGCTTGGCATCCAGTTGCGGATACTCGTCGCGGGCGATCAGCAACGCGGTGGCCAGCAGCGGCAGCGCATCGTCGTCGAGCGCGGCCAGCGTATTCCAGCTCGGCAATGTCAGTCGGTCCACCATGGCCCAAGACTGGCCGCAAAGTGCGACGCGATCAAGTCCGGGGGTTCCCGACAGCGGTGTCGGGTTCAGCGCGACAGCGGCGGCGGTTTTCCCGATGCCGGCGCAGCTCAGCGGGCCTTGGGGACGCCCGGGCCGAAGCTCAGTTCGGCGCCGTCCTGCAACTGGATTTGCGCGGCCTGGCCGGCGTTGAGCTCCAGCACGTAGCGCGCCGGCGCGTTGCTGGGATAGGGCGGACAGGCGTTGCCGGCAGAGCACGGCGGCACGTCGCGCTGCTGCGCCACCAGCTTGCGCTTGCTGTCGAAGTACAGGATGTCCAGCGCGATCTTGGTGTTCTTCATCCAGTACGCCTGCGGTTCCTCGCGGTCGTGGATGAACAGCATGCCGTGGTCGGGCTCCATCTGGTCGCGGAACATCAGGCCGCGCGCGCGGGTCGCGTCGTCCTGGGCCAGCTCAACCTGGTAACGGTGCCCGGCCAGTTCCACCCAGTCGCTGCCGGCGCTGGCGCAGCCGCTGAGGGACAGCAGGACGAGGACGAACAGGGCGCGGAACAGGGACATGGCGTTGCCGGGAAAGATGGGATAGCGCGCACCTTGTTGCATGGTGCGTGGAGTGTCAATAGTGGACTCGGGACTCGGGACTCGGGACTCGGGACTCGGGACTCGGGACTCGGGACTCGGGATTTTCGCAAGTTCGGCGCATTTCTGCTTTTCTGTAGGAGGGGCTTCAGCCCCGAT
>NZ_CAPJ01000276.1 GCF_000331775.1 Xanthomonas translucens pv. translucens DSM 18974 | reverse complement strand
CGGCGCGGCCACGCTGCCGTTGAAGGCCTGCTACTTCCGCTGAGCCGGCGCCGCGCCCATGGCCGCGTGCGCGGCTTGCCCGCGCCTGCACGCCGCGGGCGCTACCCTGTGCGCCTGTGCAAGGACGGCGTGGCCGCGTGTCGCGGCGCGTCGCGGTCCTGCCCGTTTCCGCCATCCACTGGAGTTGCCGCGATGAAATACCTGCACGCCATGATCCGCGTCCACGATTTGCAGAAGACCAGCACCTTCTTCACCGAGGGTCTGGGCCTGAGCGAGACCCGGCGCATCGACAACGAAGCCGGCAAGTTCACCCTGGTGTACTTCGGCGCGCCGGAGAACCCGCAGGCCGAAGTCGAGCTGACCTACAACTGGGGCTCGGACGAGGACTACGGCAGCGCCCGCAACTTCGGCCACCTGGCGTTCGAGGTCGACGACATCTACGCGCTGTGCGCGCATCTGCAGGCGCAGGGCGTTGTCATCAGCCGTCCGCCGCGCGACGGGCGCATGGCCTTCGTGCGCAGCCCGGACCTGATCTCGATCGAGTTGCTGCAGAAGGGCGAGGCGCTGGCCCCGGCGGAGCCGTGGGCGTCGATGCCGAACACCGGCGTGTGGTGATTCGCTGCCGCCGCGCGCCGGATGCACGGCACGCGGCGGCCTGTTTTCGGCTGAACCGACGCGTGTTGCGCAGTCGCGGTACGCGTCTTTTGCGGCGCCCCGCTTGCGGGTGAGCGCACGCCCTCGTAGTGGGTGAGGCCGGCGACATCCAACAGAAGCAACCCCGCAGGTTGCCGCGGCCGTCGCGCAATGCCTGGGACGCGCGCGGCACGCCGCGCAGCGGTCTTATACTCGTGCGCTGTCTCCCCAGGAATCCCTTCGATGACCGCTTCCTCCGCCGCGGACCTGCTCGCCCTCGGCCAGCACTACTACCTGCCGATCTACCGCCCGCGCCAGCTGGTGCTGGAGCGCGGCCAGGGCGCCAAGGTGTGGGACAGCGAAGGCCGCGACTACATCGACCTGTCCGCCGGCATCGCCGTGTGCGGGCTCGGCCACAACGATCCGGAGCTGACGGCGGCGCTGATCGAGCAGGCTGGCAAGCTGTGGCACACCAGCAACGTGTTCTACAGCGAGCCGCCGCTGCGCCTGGCCGAGGAATTGGTCGGCGCCTCGCGCTTCGCGCGCAGGGCGTTCCTGTGCAACTCCGGCAGCGAGGCCAACGAGGCGGCGATCAAGCTGGTGCGCAAGTGGGCCGCCAGCCAGGGCCGTGCGCCGGACCGGCGGGTCATCGTCACCTTCCGCGGCAGTTTCCACGGCCGCACCCTGGCCGCGGTCACCGCCACCGCGCAGCCGAAGTACCAGGAAGGCTACGAGCCGTTGCCCGGCGGCTTCCGCTATGTGGATTTCAACGACATCGTGCAGTTGGAAACCGCGATGGCGGCCGGCGACGTGGCCGCGGTGATGCTCGAGCCGGTGCAGGGCGAGGGCGGGGTGATGCCGGCCGCGCCGGGCTTCCTGGCGCAGGTGCGCGCACTGTGCGACCACCATGGTGCGCTGTTGCTGCTGGACGAGATCCAGTGCGGCATGGGCCGCACCGGCACGCTGTTCGCGCACTGGCAGGACGAGGTGACGCCGGACATCGTGACGTTGGCCAAGGCGCTGGGCGGCGGTTTCCCGATCGGCGCGCTGCTGGCCGGGCCGAAGGTCGCCGAGACGATGCAGTTCGGCGCGCATGGCAGCACCTTCGGCGGCAATCCGCTGGCCGCGGCGGTGGCGCGGGTGGCGCTGCGCAAGCTGGCATCGGCGCCGATCGCGGCGAACGTGTCGCGGCAGGCGGCGGCGCTGCGGCAGGGGCTGGCCGCGCTCAACGATGAGTTCACGCTGTTTTCGCAGGTACGGGGGCGTGGCCTGATGCTGGGCGCGGTGCTGAATCAGGCGCATGCGGGGCAGTTGGGGACGATCCTCGATCACGCCGCTGCGCATGGGGTGTTGACGTTGCAGGCCGGGCCGGATGTGTTGCGCTTCGTGCCTTCGTTGAATATCACTGATCAGGAGATGGGGGAGGGGCTGAAGCGGTTGCGGGCTGCGCTGCAGGATTATGTCGGGAAGCGTTGAGTCGGTTTCTGGATAGTGATGAAGGGCAAGTTCGTGTTCGGCTGAGTCGTGCCGCATCGTGCTGCGGATGCTTCCGAACATGATCGCGCCGCAGGCTTCGGCTTGCTTCAGTGCCGAACCCAGCTGTAGGAGCGGCTTCAGCCGCGACAGGCACTCTCCGGCAAGGCCATGTCGCGACTGAAGTCGCTCCTACAGGACTGCGACGGCGATGTCGCCGTGCTCACTCCAGTGCGCAATCCGGCGGCGCCGCGCGCTGCAGCAATCCGCGTTGCAGCGCGCTGGCCAGCGCCGCCTCGCGGGTGCCGGTTTCCAGCTTGCGGTACAGATTCTTCTTCGACCAACCGCGTCACCACCTCGTCGAGCTTACTGGCAAGGTGGCCTTGCCGAAACCGGGCGGCGCCAGCAGCAGGGGCAGCGGCAGCTCGGCGGCGCGGTCCAGGTGCTGCAGCAAGGCGTCGCGCGGCACCGTGGCCACGCGCGAGCGCGGCGGCGCCAGTGTGTCGGCCAGCACCCAGTCAGGCACGGCCGGGTTGTCGTGCACGGCGGCAAGGGAACGCGGATTCAACAGCGTGACAGGCTTGAGCATGTCGCCATGGATGTCTGCAGCGGTCGCCCTCGCGCCCTTTGGCGGCTCGGGTAACGGTACGCAGCCGGACGCGCGCCGGCTTGCCGCGCAGATCGCGGAAAGCGTGTGCACCGTGCCGATTCCAAGGCCCCCCGCCCTGCGGCCGTCCGTTGGCCTTGCACGTCCAACTGATGACACTGCTGCGACAAAAGCAAAGCCGCGACCGGTTCCCGGTTTCCGTTCAGCCGGCGGCGACCACCGCGAACGCCTCGCGCGCCGCGGACAGCGTGGCGTCCAGCACGCCCTGGTCGTGGGCGCTGGAGAGGAAGCCTGCCTCGTACGCCGACGGCGCCAGGAACACGCCGCGCTCCAGCATGGCGTGGAAGAAGCGGTTGAACGCGGCGGTGTCGCAGGCGGTGGCCTGGGCGTAGGTTTCGACCTTCTCCGCAGTGAAGAACAGCCCGAACATCGCCCCGACCTGGTTGGTGGTGACCGCCACGCCGGCGGCGGCGGCGGCCTGCTCCAGCCCGGTGCACAGCGCGGCGGCGGCCGCGCCCAGGCGCTGGTGGAAGCCCGGCGCCTGCACCAGTTCCAGCATCGCCAGGCCGGCGGCCATCGCCACCGGATTGCCGCTGAGCGTGCCGGCCTGGTAGATCGGCCCGGACGGCGCGATCTGCCGCATCAGCTCGGCGCGGCCGCCGTAGGCGCCGACCGGCATGCCGCCGCCGATGATCTTGCCGAAGGTGGTCAGGTCCGGGACCACGCCGTAATGCGCCTGCGCGCCGCCCAGCGCGACGCGGAAGCCGGTCATCACCTCGTCGAAGATCAGCAGCGTGCCATGCCGCGTGCACAGCGCGCGCAGGTGCTGCAGATAGCCCTCGCGCGGCGCGATGCAATTGGCGTTGCCGACCACCGGCTCGATGATGACCGCGGCGATCTCGCTGCCGATCGCGTCGAACAGCGCGGTGGCGCCGTCGACGTCGTTGTAGCTCAGTGTGGCGGTGAGTTCGCTCAGGCCCGCCGGCACGCCTGGCGAGGTCGGCACGCCCAGGGTCAGCATGCCGCTGCCGGCCTTGACCAGGAACGAGTCGCCGTGGCCGTGGTAGCAGCCCTCGAACTTGACGATGCGGCTGCGCCCGGTGGCGCCGCGCGCCAGGCGCACCGCCGACAGCGTGGCCTCGGTGCCGGAATTGACCATGCGCACCATCTCGCATGAAGGCACCAGCCGGGTGATGGTTTCGGCCATCGTCACCTCGGCCGCGCACGGCGCGCCGAACGACAGGCCGTCGCCGATCGCGCGCTGCACCGCCTCGCGCACCGCCGGGTGGTTGTGCCCGGCGATCATCGGGCCCCACGAGCCGACGTAGTCGATGTAGCGGTTGCCGTCCACGTCGTAGAGGTAGGGGCCGTCGGCGCGCTGCACGAAGAACGGTTCGCCGCCCACCGAGGTGAAGGCGCGGACCGGCGAGTTGACGCCGCCGGGGATCAGCGACTGCGCCCGGGCGAACAGGGCGTGCGAGCGGGAGTGGTTCATGGGCGGTAATCCTTGGCGTGCTGGCCGGGCCGATGGGCCGGGCGCGGAGCGATGCCGCCTATTGTCGCGGCTGCCGCCTGCACGTGCCATGTCGCCCGCGGTTCGGCCGCGCACCTACCCGCCGCGACCCGCTGCGACCCGCTGCGTCGTGTGATCCGCTGCCTAGTATCGGAACGTCCAGGGGCGTACGGCCCGATCGCCGACGGCGAGCGGCCGTGCAGTGGACGCAGTTTGCACAGGGGGGGGCGCGGGGCGCGCCATCAGCCATTGGCGCCGCGCCTGAATTTTTTTGTTTGGTTGCCAACGATCTTCATCTTCAGGGAGAGAGCATGCACCGTACGATCCGCAAGAGCGTCTTGGCGCTCGCGTTGGCACTTGCCGCCGGCAATGGCCGTGCGCAGTCCACCACCGGCAGCATCGTCGGCAGCGTGCCGCCCGGCGCCGGCGAGAGTAGCGTGCTGATCACCAACACCAGCGGCTTCAGCCGCGAGGTCAAGGTGGACGAACGCGGTTGCTATGCGCAGGGCAACTTGCCGCTGGGCACCTACACGGTCGCGCTCAAGCGCGACGGCCAGGTGGTGGAGACGCGCGAAAACATCAGCCTGTTGGTCGGCGCAGGCATCGAAGTCGCTTTCGGCGGCCCGGCACAGACCCTGGATGCGGTCAACGTGGTGGCCGGCAACGTGGCCAGCGTCGACAGCCGCACCGCGATCACCGCCGAGCAATTGGCGGTGCTGCCGCTGGGCCGCAGCGCCGAGGCCATCGCCTTGCTGGCGCCGGGCGTGGTCGCCAACAACGGCGGCTACGACAACGGCCAGCTTCGGCGGCTCGGCGGCGAGTGAGAACGCCTATTACCTCAACGGCTTCAACACCACCGATCCGGCCAGCAGCCTGGGCGGGCTGACCCTGCCGTACGGCGCGATCGACCAGCAGGAAATCTTCATCGGCGGCTACGGCGCGCAATACGGCCGTTCCAACGGCGGCGTGATCAGCCAGGTCGGCATCGGCTACGACGCCGGCAATGGCCCGTATCTCGAGGCCTATACCGGCGGCACGCGGATCACCAATACGCACAGAGTGGTTTCGATCACCGACCCGGACCGCGAGTACAAGAAGGACAATCTGCGCCTCAACCTCAACTGGCGGCTAGGCGCGCACAGCATCGATGCCGGCATCGACAACCTCGGCTTCACCACGGTGTTGCCGAACGACTGGGTGTTCGGGGTGCGCGGCACCCACCGCCCGTTCGACGGCCGTTGGTACAGCAAGATGAGCTATGTGTGGTCGCACAGCTACGGCACCACCGAAGGCCAGCTGCGTTCGGACCTGTGGCGCACCGGCGGCGCGCTGGGCAGCTACCAGGGCCAGGCGGCGACCTCGACCACGCAGAGCTGGGACCACGCGGCGCTGATGGAGAACTGCAACGGCAATCAGTCCAACGACTGCCGCCATCAGCTCAAGGCGTACGGCTTCTACCAGCTGACCGAGGAATGGGGCACGTCCGCGAACCTGAGCCTGATCTCCGGCCCACCACGGCCGTGCCTGGGCTACTACTACGGCAGCAACTACGATGCCAGCGACCGCGACCCGGCCGGCTATGCCAATTCCAGTATCACCGGCGGCCCGTACCACTTCTGCTACAACCCGGCCACCGGCCGCGGCGAGGCGTCGCCGCTGGGATCGCACGGCAATCTGGGCTGAATGGCGCAGCTCGACCTGGGCCTGACCTACAAGCCGGACGTTCGCCGAAGGCAAACTGGCGCTGAGCCTGGACGTGTTCAACGTCACCAACCGGCAGACGGTGACCAACGTCTATCCGTTTTCCGAATTGAAACAGGGTCAAGTCAATCCGCTATGGAATCAGGCGGTGGCCTACCAGGCGCCAGGCTCGGCGCGGGTGACGCTGAGCTACGACTTCTGAGCAAGGCACGGGGCTCTCCCATCGGAAGAGGGGTTGGGGTGAGGGTACGACGCGAAGCGTCTCGCGGAGTTTGGGTGCATGAGGCTGCGCCCGGCCCCTCATCCTGCCCTTCGGGCCACCTTCTCCCGGTGGGAGAAGGGAACCATCCGCCCCGGCACCGTGCCTCAGTCGAAACAGGCGCGGTACGCAGCCAGGGCCGCGCGCGAATCATCCGCATCGAACACGCCGCTGATCACCGCCAGCAGATCGGCGCCGGCGGCGACCAGGGCGCGGCCGTTGTCGGGCGTCACCCCGCCGATCGCCACCCGTGGCAATCCCAACGCCGCGGCGTCGCGCAGCAGACCGGGATCGGCGCGGCGCGTGGTGAGCTTGCTGCGCGTGGCGAAGAACGCGCCGAACGCGACATAGCTGGCGCCGGCCGCGGCGGCGGCGCGGGCCAACGTGAGGTCGTCGTAGCACGAGGCGCCGATCAGCGCATCGGCACCGAGCGCCGCACGCGCGGCGGCCAGGTCGCCGTCGTCTTCGCCCAGGTGCACGCCGGCGGCGCCGACCGCCTGCGCCAGGGCCACATCGTCGTTGACGATCAGCGGCACTCCGGCCTGCGCGCACAGCGCCTGCAGTGCTGTTGCCTGGGCCAGGCGCTGCGCCGCGTCGGCGCGTTTGTTGCGGTATTGCAGCCAGATCGGGCCGTGGCCGAGCAGCGGCGCCACGCGCGCCAGCAGGCGTTCGCCGTCGGCCTCGTCGGGGGTGATCAGGTAGACGCCGCGGGGCGGGGATGATGCATTCATGGATGAGCCTTCCGGTGCGCGGGCGAGGGTGGGACAATGCCGTCCCGTTCGGCCCGTAGACCTGTGATTATCCAATGAGCGACGCCACTGCCACCACCTACCGCGCCTGGATGTGTGTCGTCTGCGGCTTCATCTACAGGGAAATCGACGGTCTGCCGGAAGAAGGCATCGCCCCTGGCACCCGCTGGGAAGACGTGCCGGACACCTGGACCTGTCCGGACTGCGGCGTGACCAAGGACGATTTCGAGATGGTGGAGATGGAGTGATTTCGGGGCGCGGGACTCGGGACTCGGGACTCGGGACTCGGGACTCGGGATTTTCGCAAGTTCGCAGCTTCTGCGCTTTTCTGTAGGAGGGGCTTCAGCCCCGACGCGTTACCGGTAAGGCGTCGGGGCTGAAGCCCCTCCTACAAAAAAAGCAGCTGCGCCAGAGCTGCAAAAAAAACCGCTTTTTTTAAAAAATCGG
>NZ_CAPJ01000277.1 GCF_000331775.1 Xanthomonas translucens pv. translucens DSM 18974 | reverse complement strand
GATGTACCAGCGCCCGCCGCGCGGCGACCTGGCCTATTTCCGCGCCGCGCGGCGCCTGCTGCAACAGGTGCACCGGCGCGGCGTGGCGCACAACGATCTGGCCAAGGAAGCCAACTGGCTGGTGCTGGAGGACGGCAGCCCGGCGCTGATCGACTTCCAGCTGGCGGTGCGCGGCGCGCCGCGCTCGCGCTGGATGCGGCTGCTGGCGCGCGAGGACCTGCGCCACCTGCTCAAGCACAAGCGCATGTACTGCCTGCACGCCCTGACCCCGATCGAACGGCGCCTGCTCAAGCGCCACTCCTGGGTGCGCGCACTGTGGTTCGCCACCGGCAAGCCGGTGTACCGCTTCGTGACCCGGCGCCTGCTCAAGTGGGAAGACAACGAGGGGCAGGGGCCGAAGCCCTGAGTGCCAGGACCAAGCACTCGGGACTCGGAAAAGCGGATTTGGGGTGTCTGCGGCTCAGTGGGGCTAAGCTGTTGTCAGTCCCGAGTCCCGAGTCCCGAGTCCCGAGTTCCGTGAACCTAACCGGCAAAACCCTGTTCATCACCGGCGCCTCGCGCGGGATCGGTCTGGCGATCGCGCTGCGGGCGGCGCGCGATGGCGCCAATGTGGCGATCGCGGCCAAGTCGGCGGTACCCAATCCGAAGTTGCCCGGCACCATCCACAGCGCTGCGGCGGCGGTCGAGGCGGCCGGCGGCCGCGCGCTGGCGCTGAAGTGCGACATCCGCGAGGAAGAACAGGTGCGTGCGGCGGTGGCGGCGACGGTCGATGCGTTCGGCGGCATCGACATCCTGGTCAACAACGCCAGCGCGATCTGGCTGCGTGGGGCGCTGGATACGCCGATGAAACGCTTCGACCTGATGCAGCAGGTCAATGCGCGCGGCAGTTTCCTGTGCGCGCAGGCCTTTCTGCCGCATCTGCTGCGCAGCGCCAATCCGCACATCCTGACCCTGGCGCCGCCGCCGTCGCTGGATCCGAAATGGTGGGCGCCGCATACCGGCTACACGCTGGCCAAGATGGGCATGAGCTTGGTGACCCTGGGCCTGGCCGGCGAATTCGGCCCGCAAGGCGTGGCGGTCAATGCGCTGTGGCCGCGCACGCTGATCGCCACCGAAGCGTTGAACATGATCCCGGGCGTCGATGCACGCAACGGCCGGCGTCCGCAGATCATGGCCGACGCGGCGCATGCGGTGCTCACCCGCAGCGCGGCCGGGTTCCATGGGCAGTTCCTGATCGACGACGAGGTGCTGGCCGCGGCCGGCGTGATCGACCTGTCCGGCTACGCGCTGGATCCGACGCAGCCGTTGTTGCCGGATCTGTTCCTGGATTGAGTGGGTAGCGCAGTGGGCCGGCCGCAGCGGCGACGCGGCGTTTGGTGTTGCGGTCGCCTGGAGGAGGACTCCAGCCCCGAACCCGTCTGCAGTGCGGAAATTCTCCCTGCAGCGGTCGTGGCAAATCACCGTGTTGCTCGGCAGGATGTGCGGCCGGCTACGGGACGTGCCGCGGCGGAAGCGAGGTGGGAGCGCAGCGGTCCACCATGGCCGTCGGCCACTGCACGCGCCCATGATGTCGATGAGGCATGGCCTGGAGCGCACTAACTAAAGGTGAATTAAATATTTCACCATTGCTCGATATGCTTTTCCGATCTTCGTCCGACTCTTGTTCATGCCAGCTCCCGTCGCCGTCTCGCTGCCGCGCGCTTCCCGCCCCGTCCACGCCACGCATGCCGATCTCAGCGACAACGAGCGGTGCATGCTCGACAGCCTGCGCCTGTTCGGCACCGTCACCCGCGCCGATCTCAGCCGCATCACCGGGCTGACCGTGCAGTCGGCGGTGCGCCTGATTGATGGCCTGGCCGAGCGCGGGTTGGTGCTGATCGGCGCCTCGCTGGCGCACGGCGGCCGCGGCAAGCCCGGTGCGGCGATCGCGCTCAATCCCGCCCACGGCCATACCGTCGGCTATTCGATCGCCACCGATGCCTTGTCGCTGGCACTGCTGGACTTCAGCGGCCAGGTCCGCGCCAGTGCCGAGCATCCGCTGCGCTCGACCGAGCCGGCGGCGTTGCTGGCGCAGCTGCGCGAGGCCGGCGCGGCATTGCTGGCCGCGGCCGGACACGGACTCGGGCCACGGCTGGGTGCGGGTGTGGCGATGACCGGGTTCTTCGTCGAGGGTGCCAAGTGCATCAATCCGCCCGATCCGCTGCGCGCGCTGGGCGAACTGTCGATCGGCGACTGGCTGGCCGAGGCGCTGGGCCTGCCGGTCTGGGTCGACAACGACGGCAGCGTCGCCGCGGTCGGCGAGAGCCTGCTCGGGGTCGGCCGCCAGTACCGCGATTTCGCCTACCTGTATTTCAGCTACGGCCTCGGCGGCGGCATCGTGATCGACGGCACCTGCCTGCGCGGCGCGCACGGCAACGCCGGCGAGTTCGCCGGCATGTTGCCGGGGCAGGGCCTGGAGCGCGCCACGCTGGAACTGTTGCGGCAGATGCTGATCGAGGACGGGGTGATGCTGGCCGACGTCAGCGCGCTGGTGGCCGCCTATGACCCGGCCTGGCCGGCCATCGAGCGCTGGATCGCGCGCGCGGTGCCGGGCCTGTCGTTGATCGTCGCGGCGATCAGCGCCGTGTTCGATCCGCAGGCGGTGGTGTTCGGCGGGCGCCTGCCGCGCGACCTGGCGCTGCGCCTGATCCCGCGACTGCGCATCGTCGACCCGCCGCGCCGCGGCCAGTCGC
>NZ_CAPJ01000278.1 GCF_000331775.1 Xanthomonas translucens pv. translucens DSM 18974 | reverse complement strand
GCCGCCGCCGCCGCGCGCGACGTGCGCAGCATCCTCGGCGAGACCGGCAGCGCCTTGCAGGACAGCGCCGCCTCGGCGCAGCGCACCGAGCAGGTGCTCGGCGGCATCGGCCAGTTGCTCGGCCGCGCCAGTGCGGCGATGGAGACCGTGGCCACCCGCGTTGCCGCGCAAGGCGAGGAGATCGGTGGCATCGACCGCGCGGTCGCGCACGTGGTCGGACTCAGCCGCAGCAACCTGGAGCATGTCGCGCGCGTGGTCGAGCGCAGCGCGGCGCTGGGCGCCGGCAGCGCCACCCTGCACGACTGCGTGGGCCTGTTCCGCTTGCCGGCCGATCCGATGCAGCAGCCGCGGCACGCGCGCATCCGCGAACTGGCGACGGCGACCGCCGGCAGCATCGGCAAGGCGCTGGGCGAGGCGATCGCCCGTGGCCGTATCGGAGAGGATGCGCTGTTTTCCAACGACTACACGCCGATCGCAGGCATCGATCCGCCCAAGTACCGCACCGCCTTCGATGCGCTGTGCGACGAACTGCTGCCGCCGTTGCAGGAACCGCTGCTGGCCGCGCATCCGTGGATCGTGTTCGCGATCTGCGCCACCCCGGACGGCTACGTGCCGACCCACAACCTGCACTTCAGCCAGCCGCTGAGCGGCGACCGCGCCCGCGACCTGGTCGGCAACCGCACCAAGCGCATGTTCGCCGATCGGGTCGGGCGCAGCGTCGGCCGTCACACCGAGCCGTATCTGTTGCAAGTGTATCGGCGCGATACCGGACAGATCCTGTTCGACCTGTCGGTGCCGGTGTACGTGCGTGGCCGCCACTGGGGCGGATTGCGCGTGGCCTACGTGCTGGAATGAAGCCGGTGGCGAACGCCGCACAAAACAACGCCGCCGGTGTCGAGCCGGCGTCAGGGGGAGAGGGACGTCGTTCTTATGTGACCCAGGCCAGGCGCGGTATTTCGCCAGGGGGTGCCACGATGCCGTGCACGCATGTGCCGGCATTGACACGAAGCCGGCCCGATTGTGCGCCGATTCATCTGCGCGCGGTTGGCGTGCGCTGCAGAAACGGGTCTAATAGCCGCAGAAGCGGGGGTACCGTCGGCGCAGGCTGCGGTTGAGACAGTCCCTTCGAACCTGATCCGGTTGATACCGGCGTAGGGAAGCTTCGCAAGCCTGGTCCGTGCGCTGTCGCGCCGAGGCCGCGCCCGCGCCGCCGCTTCGTCCGTGATGCGAGTCCGCTCGCAACCGCCCGCACCCGTTGCGGGCTTCCAGAACCAGGACGAATGCCGATGAATGCCGTACCCAGCCCGTTGTTGCAGCAGGCCGATACCCTGTCCGAGTCGGTGACCCGGCCGATCCCCGGTTCGCGCAAGATCTTCGTGCAAGGCTCGCGTGCCGACCTGCGCGTCCCGATGCGCGAGATCCAGCTGACCCGCACCCCGACCCTGTTCGGTGGCGAGGACAATCCGCCGGTCACCGTCTACGACACCTCCGGTCCGTACACCGACCCAGACGCGGCGATCGACCTGCGCGCCGGCCTGGCGCCGCTGCGCGCGCGCTGGATCGAAGAACGCGGCGATACCGCGGCGCTGGCCCAGCTCAGCTCCGATTTCGGCCGCGGCCGCGAGCACAACGCGCGGCTGGACCCGGTGCGCTTCCCGGCCCGGCACCTGCCGCGGCGCGCACTGGCCGGCGCCAACGTCACCCAGATGCACTACGCGCGGCGTGGCATCGTCACCCCGGAGATGGAGTTCGTGGCGATCCGCGAAAACCAGCGGCTGGAGGCGGTGCGCGATGCGCTGCTGCGCCAGCAGCACCCCGGCGAGGCGTTCGGCGCCAGCATCCAGCACGTCATCACCCCCGAGTTCGTGCGCGAGGAAATCGCCCGCGGCCGCGCCATCCTGCCCAACAACATCAACCATCCGGAAAGCGAGCCGATGATCATCGGCCGCAACTTCCTGACCAAGATCAACGCCAACATCGGCAACAGCGCGCTCAGCTCGGGCATCGCCGAGGAAGTGGAGAAGCTGGTGTGGTCGATCCGCTGGGGCGGCGACACGGTGATGGACCTGTCCACCGGCAAGCACATCCACGAGACCCGCGAGTGGATCATCCGCAATTCGCCGGTGCCGATCGGCACGGTGCCGATCTACCAGGCGCTGGAGAAGGTCGATGGCCGCGCCGAGGAACTGACCTGGGAGATCTTCCGCGACACGCTGATCGAGCAGGCCGAGCAGGGCGTGGACTACTTCACCATCCACGCCGGGGTGCTGCTGCGCTACGTGCCGCTGACCGCCAAGCGCGTCACCGGCATCGTCTCGCGCGGCGGCTCGATCCTGGCCAAGTGGTGCCTGGCGCATCACAAGGAGAACTTTCTCTATACCCATTTCGAGGACATCTGCGAAATCATGCAGGCCTACGACGTGGCCTTCTCGCTGGGCGACGGGCTGCGCCCGGGCTGCATCGCCGATGCCAACGACGCGGCGCAGTTCGGCGAATTGGAAACGCTGGGCGAGCTGACCAAGATCGCGTGGAAACACGACGTGCAGACCATGATCGAAGGCCCCGGCCACGTGCCGATGCAGTTGATCAAGGAGAACATGGACAAGCAGCTGCGCGAATGCGGCGAGGCGCCGTTCTACACGCTGGGGCCGCTGACCACCGATATCGCGCCCGGCTACGACCACATCACCTCGGCGATCGGCGCGGCGATGATCGGCTGGTTCGGCACCGCGATGCTGTGCTATGTGACGCCCAAGGAACACCTGGGCCTGCCCAACCGGCAGGACGTGCGCGACGGCATCATGGCCTACAAGATCGCCGCGCATGCGGCCGACCTGGCCAAGGGTCATCCCGGCGCGCAGGTGCGCGACAACGCACTGTCCAAGGCGCGCTTCGAATTCCGCTGGGACGACCAGTTCCACCTGGGCCTGGATCCGGAAAAGGCCAAGGAATTCCACGACGAGACGCTGCCCAAGGACGCGCACAAGCTTGCGCACTTCTGCTCGATGTGCGGCCCGCACTTCTGCTCGATGAAGATCACCCAGGACGTGCGCGACTACGCCGCCGAGCACGGCGTCGGCGAGACCGACGCGCTGCAGGCCGGCATGGCCGAGAAATCGGCGCAGTTCCTGGAGGCCGGCGCCGAGGTCTATCGGCAGGAATAGGCCCCGGGATCATCCCGCCGCCGTGGCGTGCGCTTGTCTATGATGCGCGCACGCCCCTTCCGGAATGCCGCATGCTCCGCTATGCGCTCGCCTTGCGTCGCCACCCGTCCGCGTTGCTGCTGAGTGTGCAATTGCTGGGCCTGCTGCTGTATCCGCTGATGGAAGACACCGCCGCCGGGCGCGCGCTGTTCGGCGCGTTCGGCATCGTGGTGCTGGGCCTGGCGCTGTGGGTGGTCAACCGCAGCCCGTCGGTGCTGTGGATCGCCTGGTGTCTGGCGCTGCCGTCGGTGGTGCTGTCGATCGCCGCGGCGTTGCGCGACAGTCCCCAACTGGGCGCGTTCGCGCAACTGCTGGAAAGCCTGCTGTATTTCTATACCGCGGCCAGCCTGATCGCCTACATGCTGCAGGACCACGAGGTCACCCGCGACGAACTGTACGCGGCGGGCGCGACCTTCACCTTGCTGGCCTGGGCATTCGCCTTCGCGTTCTCGGTGTGCCAGCAATGGCTGCCGGGCAGCTTCATCGGCGCGCAGACGACGCAGTCGCCGCGCACCTGGATGGAGCTGCTGTACCTGAGTTTCAGCGTGTTGTCCGGGGTCGGCCTCAGCGATGTGTTGCCGGTGTTGCCGCTGGCGCGTTCGCTGGTGATGCTCGAACAGTTCGCCGGGGTGATGTACATCGCGCTGGTGGTGTCGCGGCTGATCGGGCTCAGCGTTACACGCAAACCCAAAGCCTGAATTGCGGCTAAAAAAACGCGCCAGGCGGCGCGTAGTCTTGCAACCTTTATATGAGTTTCGTCGGCGGAGAGAGAGCCTGTAGTGCTTCGCCGCGGTTGGCGGCGGCAACGACTAGGGTGAAATTTGTCGGCGTCGCCACGCTTGGCTGCATTCGTCGCATTTGATGCTGGTGGCGGCTGTGGGGCATGGCGTGGCGCGCGAGGCCGCGCGCTGCGTCGGCACCGAACTGCTCAGTCTCGATTGGACCACGGACGGGCGCAGGTTGCTGTTCGGGCATGACCGGACGCTTGCCTGTCCGCGGCATCGGCGTGTTCGACCTGGCCAGCGGCCGCTGGCGCGCGCTGGGCCTAGCCGGTTGCCGCGGGCGACTTCGACTACATGCCGCGCTATTCGCCCGACGGCCTGCGACCGTTTTGTGCGGGACACCGCCAGCGGCCAGGTCATCGACGTTACCCGTACCCTGATCAACGGCGGCTACCAGGAATACAGGCGCGACAACGAATCGGACACGCCGATCGAGCAGCGCAATGGCTGGGGTAGCCACGACTGGGGTTCCAACTTGAGCGCGGATTGGAGCTGCGGCGACTTCGGCGTCAACTAGAGCGTACGTTACTACTCCTGTCTGCGTGAGGCATGCGCGTATCGCCTGGGCGGCGGTTCGGAGTGCAACGAGCCGGGCTTGCCAATACGATCCGCGATGCGCCTGCCCGCATGGGCGAGGCGCTTCCCCGCGAACTGCTCGCGTTGCGCGACGAGCGCCGACACGGCACTAGGCCGACGTCAGCCCCATCAGGTTTTCCGCCTGCTCGCGCCAGCTCGGCAGCTTGCCCAGCGTGCCGGTCTTGCCCAGGTAGTCCTCGTCGATCTCCGAGCCGCTGGCCAGCGCCATCGCCACGTGCACCGCGCCGGTGACCCAGAAGCTGCGGGTGCTGGAACGCTGCGGCTGTCGCTGGAACGCCACCGCTTCGATGATCGGCATCGGCAGGCCCCACAGGCCGAGCAGATAGGCGCCCGCCTCGGCATGGCCGGGGCGCTCGTCGTCGCCCTCGGCGGCCGGCTCGCGCTCGTTGCGGATGCCCGGCAGCAGCAGGCCGATGTCGGCCAGCAGCGCGGCGGTCGCGCCCAGTTCGGCGCTGGCAGCGGGCAGCATCTTCGAGGCCAGCTTGGAGGCCAGCAGCGAGCGCTGCTGCAGCGCATTGCGTTCTGCGTTGGACAGTGCCTGCACCGAGAACACTTCGCTGGCCAGGACCAGGTCGCGCAAGGTGGCGATGCCCAGCCGGGTCACCGCGGTGCGCAGGTCGGACATCGTGCGGCCGTTGCAGAAGTACGCCGAGTTGCACAGCTGCAGCACCTTGGCCGCGATCGCCGGGTCGGCCGACACCAGCTTGGCCAGGTCGGCGGCGTTGCTGCCGTCGTCCTGTTCCAGCGCATGCATCAGGCTCAGGTACAGATGCGGCGGCGAGGGCAGCTTCTCGATGCGGCCGATGCTGGCGCGCAAGCGCGGATCGCCGAGCAACTCCTGCAGTTCCTCGATGCTGGTGACCGCCTCGAGCAGCATTTCCGGGGACAGCGGCAGCGGCAGGAAGCGGTGCGCCACGCCGATGATGCGCGCCGGCGGCGCACGGTTGCTCTGCTCGGCGTCGATCAGCGCGATGCGGATGGTTTCCGGGCTCAGCGTGCGGATCTGGCCGAGCAGGGTGGCCGTGGTCAGGTCCGGCAGCACCGGCGCGGCGATCACCGCATCCAGGCGCTCGGTGGCGGCAGCGGCGATGGCCGAATTGCCGTCGAGCACGGTCTGGACCTGCCAGTCCTCGCCCAATTCGCGAATATATTCGGTGACTTCAGCCGGCAGGCTCGCTTCGTCGCCGACGAACAGGATACGCAAGAGACTTCCCCCAGGAAGGGACCGGTTCACGCTCGACCGGCCCGGATATTCGTTCCGCAATGTACTCCAAACCCCGCACTGCGACAGGGTTGGCACTGGTAAAACGTGAAGCGGGTCAGCCGCGGCGGGTCTCCCCCTCCGCCGCGACGCCCTGTGGGTCAGACGCTGGCTTTGTAGCGCTCGACCGCGTCCAGCAGGATCTGCTTGGCTTCGGCGGCGTTGCCCCAGCCGTCCAGCTTGACCCACTTGCCCTTCTCCAGATCCTTGTAGTGCTCGAAGAAGTGGCCGATGCGCTCCATCCAGTGGCCGGAGACCTGGGCGATGTCCTCGATGTGGCCGTAGCCCTCGAACACCTTGGCCACCGGCACCGCCAGGATCTTCTCGTCGCTGCCGGCCTCGTCGCTCATCTTCAGCACGCCGACCGGGCGGCAGCGCACCACGCAACCGGGCACCAGCGGCAGCGGCAGCACCACTAGCACGTCGGCCGGGTCGCCGTCGCCGCACAGGGTGTTGGGCACATAGCCGTAGTTGCAGGGATAGCGCATCGGCGTGGACAGGATGCGGTCGACGAAGATCGCGCCGCTGGCCTTGTCCACTTCGTACTTGACCGGCTCCGAATCCTTGGGGATTTCGATGACGACGTTGATTTCTTCCGGGAGATTCTTGCCGGAGGTGACCAGTTCCAGACCCATGCGCTAGCTCCAGTGGAGTGGCTTCTAAAGAGATCTGCATTCTAGTCGTTTGGCTGTTGCAATGCAGCGCGGCCGGCTAAGCCTATTCCTACAAGGCTTTCGGACTCCTTAGCGATCCGCATGGGGAGGTTTCCGATAGTGCGCGGTCGCCTGCGAGGCGACGCTATGTCCACAGTCCACCCAAGGAGCAAGGCAATGAAAGGAATCCGGTATTCGATAGGCCCGCTGCTGGCGCTTGTATTGCTGGCCTGTGGCGCATCCCAGGCGCAGGCGCAGCAGCAGGTCTACGTGGATGCGGCCGATTATCCAACCGCGGGTGCGGGTTGGGAGGCATTCGACGACCTGGAGCGGCGGCTTGCCGAGGACTTCGACCAGAGCTGTGGCGACACCTTCTGCGAGGGCGACTACAGCGACTACCAGCCGCTGCGCTACCGCTGTTCGGTGCGCCAGCGCGACGGCGCCATCGGCCAGTGCGTGTGGACCTTCGGCGCCAGCGAGGCCAGCATCGACCCGGCCACCGGCCAGGTGCAGGTCGATGCCAGGCTGTGGCAATGCTCCACGCCGCTGCTGCCGCAGACCCGGCTGGTGGCGCTGTACCAGGCGCTGGCTGGCGAGCACCCCTTGTTCGCGCCGCTGCCGCACAGCAAGCGCAGCGTCAACGACGGCCTGATCGATTGCCTGTAGTCGCGCTGCGTGCGGCCCGGCGCCGGCGGATCGCCAGCGCCGGTGCCGGGCGCGTGCCGCTACAGCAGCGGCACCATCAGCAGCGCGACGATGTTGATGATCTTGATCAGCGGGTTGATCGCCGGGCCGGCGGTGTCCTTGTACGGATCGCCGACGGTGTCGCCGGTGACCGCGGCCTTGTGCGCCTCGCTGCCCTTGCCGCCGAAGTGGCCGTCCTCGATGTATTTCTTGGCGTTGTCCCAGGCGCCGCCGCCGGTGGTCATCGAGATCGCCACGAACAGCCCGGTGACGATAGTGCCGATCAGCAGGCCGCCGAGCGCGCGTGGGCCGAGCAGCAGCCCGACCACCACCGGTACCGCCACCGGCAGCAGCGACGGCACGATCATTTCGCGGATCGCCGAACGGGTCAGCATGTCCACCGCGCGGTCGTATTGCGGCTTGCCGGTGCCTTCCATGATGCCGGGGATCTCGCGGAACTGGCGCCTCACCTCCTCGACCACCGCGCCGGCAGCGCGGCCTACCGCCTCCATCGCCATCGCGCCGAACAGATAGGGAATCAGGCCGCCGAGCAGCAGGCCGATGATCACCGTGTGGTCGGACAGGTCGAAGGCGAAGGTTTCGCCCGGATGCGCGGCGCGCAGGTTGTGCGTGTAGTCGGCGAACAGCACCAGCGCGGCCAGCGCGGCCGAGCCGATCGCATAGCCTTTGGTCACCGCCTTGGTGGTGTTGCCGACCGCGTCCAGCGGATCGGTCACCGCGCGCACTTCCGGCGGCAGCTCGGCCATCTCGGCGATGCCGCCGGCGTTGTCGGTGATCGGCCCGTAGGCGTCCAGTGCGACGATCATGCCGGCCATCGACAGCATCGCGGTGGCGGCGATGGCGATACCGTACAGGCCCGACAGCGCGAACGCGCCCCAGATCGCCGCGCACACCGCGAGCACCGGCAGCGCGGTCGATTTCATCGAGATGCCGAGCCCGGCGATGATGTTGGTGCCGTGGCCGGTGGTCGAGGCCTGCGCCACGTGCTGCACCGGCTTGTACTGGGTGCCGGTGTAGTACTCGGTGATCCACACGATCAGTCCGGTCAGCACCAGGCCGATCAGCGCGCAGCCGTACAGCTTGGTCGCACCGGCGGCGGTGTCGCCCATCAGCTGCTGGGTCACCGGCCAGAACGCCAGCGCGGCGAGCACGGCCGACACCAGCACGCCCTTGTACAGCGCACCCATGATCGAGCCGCCCGGCCGCACGCGCACGAAGAAGGTGCCGACGATCGAGGCGACGATCGACACCCCGCCGAGCACCAGCGGATACAGCACCGCATTGCGCCCGGCCTCGGCCGCCATCAGCCCGCCGAGCAGCATGGTGGCGATGACGGTGACGGCGTAGGTCTCGAACAGATCCGCAGCCATGCCGGCGCAGTCGCCGACGTTGTCGCCGACGTTGTCGGCGATCACCGCCGGGTTGCGCGGATCGTCCTCGGGGATGCCGGCCTCGACCTTGCCGACCAGGTCCGCGCCGACGTCGGCGCCCTTGGTGAAGATGCCGCCGCCCAGCCGCGCGAAGATCGAGATCAGCGAACTGCCGAAGGCCAGGCCGACCAGCGCGTGCAGGCTTTCCTCGACGCTGCGCCCCAGCCATTGCAGCAGGCCGTAGTAGCCGGCCACGCCGATCAGGCCGAGCCCGACCACCAGCATGCCGGTGATCGCGCCGCCGCGGAACGCCACGTCCATCGCCGGTCCCAGGCCGCGCCGCGCCGCCTCGGCGGTGCGCACGTTGGCGCGCACCGACAGGTTCATGCCGATGTAGCCGGCCGCGCCCGACAGCACCGCGCCGATCGCGAAGCCGCCGGCGGTGTACCAGCTCAGGAAGAACCCGACCAGCAGTAGCAGCGCCACCCCGGCGATGGCGATGGTCTGGTATTGGCGGTTGAGATAGGCGCGTGCGCCTTCCTGGATCGCATCGGCGATCTGCCGCATGCGTTCGTTGCCGGCGGGCTGGGCCAGGACCCAGCGCGTGGACACGACGCCATAGAGGATTGCCAAGACCGCGCACGCCAGTGCCACGGTGACCGCATATCGTTCCAGCATGACCCCTCCCAAGGATGTGGATGTCGCCCAAGCGTGTGGACGTACAGCGGGATCACACCGAAGGAGCCTGAGGCATGCAACGACTCCGCGGCCGCAACGCGCCGGTGGTGCGTATCGCCATGTGCGACCTGGCCTGAACGGCCCGAGTATGCGCCCGGGTCCTGCGCATCGCCAGCGGCAGGCGCCTGCGCTGTCTTGGCGCCGCGTTCAGTCGGCGCGTGGCAGCGTGGCGCATCGCTTTCAAGGAGCAAGCCGATGCAATCGACGATCCCGGCACGGGTACGCACACTCGCTTCGACCTTGGCCCTGGGCCTGTGCGCCTGCGCGCCGCTGGCGGCGCTGGCCGCCGATCCGGTGCCGGAGCTGCAGCGTCAGCCCGGTGCGGCGCAGGCGGTCGGCGTGGTGCACACGATCCGGCAGATCCCCGAGGCCTGCGTGCGCTTCGAAGGCGTCTACACCGGCGATGCGGCGCAGCCCTACACGTTCTCCGCGGTGCGCAGCAGCCCTACCTGCCAGCCGCGCGCCAAGCTGGTGGAGTTCGACCAGGCCAGGCCCAGCGAGGCGACCGGGTGGAAGTTCAACGACGTGATCCGCGTGCCCAGCGCCGCGTGTCCGTCGCAGCAGGCGGTGGTGCGGGTATGGCGCAAGCCGGTGGCGACCAAGGCGGATCTCGACGGCCAGGGCCAGTCGCGGATCTATCTGGAAGAGGCGAAGAAGCAGGCGGCGGCCGGCGCGATCGCGCAGGTGCCGCAGTTCGCCGCGCAGATGACGCTGGAAGGCGCGGCCTGCCGCTGAGGCGGGAGGCGTAGCGGCATTCCTTGCGGAATTCAGCCGCTGCGCGACAGCTCGCGCAGCGTGGCCGATGCGTGGCATGGGCATCGGGTGGCCGGGCGCGTTTCCTGGCCGACCCGATGTGCCTGCACGCTCGCGCCGTTGGCCGCGCCCAGCGCCGCCAGCGGCTACCTGGAATGTAGTGTTCTCAGCCGCGGCTGCACGTTGTCGTGCACCGTGGCCAGTTCTTAATGGAGTGCACGAACCGCGCGAACCCTTGCATCGTTATCGATAGCTACAGTGCTGCCCGCCGCCGGCGCAGCCATTCGTCGGCAACCTCGCCCATGTTCTTGGGCGTGGCGTCCTTGATCCACGCCATGAAGGTGCGATCGAACTTGAACTCTGCCCCCGCACGCGCCAGCGAGGAACCGGCGCACGGCCTGCGTATTGCGGTAGGTCTCGTCCACCGCCGCCGCGCGCGCGATCGGGCCGTTGTGCCAATCGCAGCCCATCCTCGATTCCTTGTCGCGCAGTTGCAGCGCAACTGCAGGTCGCCAGGCGGCAGCGTAGTCGAATCTTCGCTGCGAACCCGTTACAGCGGATGCGGGAAGCGATACTCGATCGCTGCCCGCCGCAGCGAATGCACGGCGCCGTCGTCTGCCGCCGCTCGCGCATACGCGCAGTGCCGCGCAGCGTCGCGCATGGCCGGAAGACCAAGCCACGGACCGGCCTGTCACGATAGTTATTGCGGTCGATCCGAGGTGCCGGCCGCGCACGCACAGCCTGATCCAGTCAACTCCGCCCAGCACTCCGTGCGCTGGGTCGCGGCGAGGAGCAGGCAATAAGCCTTCTCCCATCCCTCCGGAAAAGACACGCTGTAAACCGAGTCCCGAGTCCCGAGTCCCGAGTCCCGAGTAACGAGTAACGAGTAACGAGTAACGAGTAACGAGTCCCGCGCCCGTCAGCCCTCCCAGGCCGGCAGCTTCTTCTTCACCGCCACATTCTTCAGCGCCACGTACTTCGGCAGCCCGTCGCTGCGGTCGTACGGCTGATAGGCTTCGCCGCGGATCAGCGGCTGCAGGTAGCGGCGTGCCTTCTCGGTGATGCCGAAGCCGTCCTTGCGCAGGAACGCCGGCGGCATCTTCTTCTCGTGGTTGGCGATCTTGCTCAGCGGCGCGGCCTCGATCTTCCAGCGGTAGGGCGCATCGCTGCTGCGCACGATCACCGGCATCACCGCGTTCATGCCCTTCAGCGCGAACTGCACCGCCGCCTTGCCGGCCGCCTGCGCCTGCTCCCAGTCGGTCTTCGAGGCGATGTGGCGGGCCGAGCGCTGCAGGTAGTCGGGCAGGGTCCAGTGCACCTTGTAACCGAGTTCGGCCTTGACCTTGCCGGCCAGGTACGCCGCCACGCCGCCGAGCTGGCTGTGGCCGAACGCGTCGGTGCCGCTGCCGGCATCGGCGACGAAGCGCCCGTCGGCGGTCTGGATGCCTTCGCTGGCCACCACCACGCACCAGCCGACCTTGTCCACCACCTTGCGCACCTGCGCCAGGAATGCGGCTTCGTCGTAGGCGCGTTCGGGGAACAGGATGATCTGCGGCGCGTCGTCGGGCGACTGTGCGGCCAGCCCGGCCGCTGCCGCCAGCCAGCCGGCGTGGCGGCCCATCGCCTCGTAGACAAAAACCTTTGTCGAGGTCTCGGCCATCGCCGCCACGTCCAGCGCCGCCTCGCGCACCGACACCGCGGTGTACTTGGCGGCCGAACCGAAACCGGGGCAGGTGTCGGTGACCGCCAGGTCGTTGTCGATGGTCTTGGGCACGCCGATGCAGTGCAGCGGATAGCCGAAGGCGTCGGCCAGCTGCGACACCTTCCACGCGGTGTCGGCCGAGTCGTTGCCGCCGTTGTAGAGGAAATAGCGCACGTCGTGCGCCTTGAACACCTCCAGCAGCCGCTCGTACTTGGCGCGGTCGGCCTCCAGCGACTTGAGCTTGTAGCGGCACGAACCGAACGCGCCGCCGGGCGTGTGCGCCAGCGCGCGGATCGCCGCGGCCGATTCCTTGGAAGTGTCGATCAGTTCCTCGCGCAGCGCGCCGAGAATGCCGTTGCGCGCCGCCAGGACCTTGACCTTGCGCGCGCGCGCCTCGCCGATCACGGCGGCGGCGCTGGCGTTGATGACGGCGGTGACGCCGCCGGATTGTGCGTACAGCAGGGTGCCTTGGGCCATGGTCGGGGCTCGCTCCTGGGGTGGGGACATTGCCGGGACATTGCCCGGATGCGGTAAGCTGGGGACCTTGCGGTACAGCGCAGGCGTGGCCCCCGAGTCTAACGCCGCCGGCCGCGCACGGTAATTTCCTCGAGGAGTCAGGTTGATGCGATTGGTTCTGTTGGGACCGCCCGGATCGGGCAAGGGCACGCAGGCGGCCCGCCTGAAGGACAAGCTGCAGATCCCGCACATCTCCACCGGCGATCTGCTGCGCGCCGAAGTCGCCGCCGGCACTCCGCTCGGCATGCAGGCCAAGGAAGTGATGGCGCGCGGCGACCTGGTTTCCGACGACATCCTGCTCGGCATGCTCGAATCGCGCCTCGGCCGCGACGACGTCGCCAACGGTTTCATCCTCGACGGTTATCCGCGCAATCTGGCCCAGGCCTCGGCGCTGGACGAACTGCTGGCCAAGATCGGCCAGCCGCTGGACGCGGTGGTGCAGCTGGACGTGGCCACCGAATTGCTGGTCGAGCGCATCGCCGGCCGCGCCAAGGCCGAAGGCCGCGAAGACGACAATCCCGAGTCGGTGCGCAAGCGCCTGCAGGTGTACAACGATTCGACCGCGCCGGTGATCGGTTTCTACGACAAGCGCGGCACCCTGGCGCGCGTGGACGGCGTCGGCTCGCTGGACGAAGTGCTGGCGCGCATCCTGGCGGCGATCGGCCGCTGAGACGGCCCTGCGCCGAGCGGCCGTCTCGTACGGCGCTCGGCGCGACCGATGGTGGATGGTCTTGCCCCCCTCCGCGGCGCTGCGTCGCAGGCTCGCGGGCATCGTGCCGGGCGCACTGTAGGAGCGGATTCAGCCGCGACAACGCCCGAAGCCGGAAGGCTCGCCGCTGCGTTCGTCGCCACTGATAGTCGCTCCCACAAGGGTTCCACCGGCGCCGCGGAGTTGCCAGGCCTCTTGTGGGAGGGACTTCGGCCCCGACCGCACCCGCAGCCGGCATTTTCGTCGTCGTGTTGGTCGCGGTTGAAACCGCTCCTGCAAAAGCGAAGGACGTGAGGCAAACATGCTGACTGCCCACAGGGCTTGAGCCCGCCGGGTCGGTGGCGGACTCCGCCTGCCGCGCGTTCGCGCCAAGCAGGCAGCGAGCCGCGTTCTGCGCAAGGATGCGACCGCATCCGCCGCCCACGGTGGGCAAGGCCAAACCACGCCTGCCGCCGCGCGCGACGCGGCGGCAAGCCGAGAATCGTCAGGTGCCAGCGAACGGGCTTGTTCAAGGCCCCACAGCATGAGTTCCCTTGGGAATGGCCTCTTGGGGAGTAGGGCCGTAGGGATGCTGCGGCTGGCGCGTTCATTTTCGATGTCGGCCCCGACTTGCCTATCGGGAAGTTTCTTCAGCGGCTGTGGGGGATTTCCTATTTGGCTTGGTCGCCGTTTCAAGGGCGGAACGAGGGCAGCTCATCCTTCGATGGCACCGCGCCGCGGGCCGGCCGCCGCTGCGCGCCGGTTTGCGCACGCCGGGGGATCGGCGACAATCGGCCCATGAGCAAGATCCACATTCTCGGCATCGCCGGTACGTTCATGGGGGGGGTCGCCGCGCTGGCGCGCGAACTCGGCCATGAGGTCGAAGGCAGCGATCAGGCGATTTACCCGCCGATGTCCACGCAACTGGAACACCTCGGCATCGCGCTGCAGCAGGGCTACCTGCCCGAGCATATTGGCGCCGACTGCGCGCAAGTGATCGTCGGCAATGCGCTGTCGCGCGGCAATGCCGCGGTCGAGGCGGTGCTGGATGCCGGGCGTGCCTACACCTCCGGCGCGCAATGGCTGAGCGAGCGGGTGCTGCCCGGGCGCGACACGCTGGCGGTGGCCGGCACCCATGGCAAGACCACCACCACCAGCATCCTGACCTGGTTGCTGCAGGCGGCCGGCCGTGAGCCGGGCTTCCTGATCGGCGGCGTGGCCGAGGATTTCGGCGTTTCCGCGCGTCTGGGCGGCAAGGCGTCCGTGTCCGGCGGCGCGCGCGGCCCGGCACAGGCGGTCGCTGGCGGCGCTGCTGCGCAGGACGCTGCGCGCGCGGCCGAGCGGCCGCTGTTCGTGGTCGAAGCCGACGAGTACGACACCGCGTTCTTCGACAAGCGCAGCAAGTTCGTGCACTACCGTCCGCTGGTGGCAATCCTCAACAATCTCGAATACGACCACGCCGACATCTTCCCCGACGTGGCCGCGATCCAGCGCCAGTTCCATCACCTGGTCCGCACCGTGCCGCGGCGCGGGCGGCTGATCGTCAACGGCGAGGACGCGCATCTGCGCGAGGTGCTGGCGATGGGCTGCTGGACGCCGGTGGAGCGTTTCGGCTTCGATCCTGCGTTCGAATGGAGCGCGCGCCCGCTGGCGGCCGACGGTAGCCATTTCGCGGTGCTGCATCACGGCCAGGAACTGGGCGAAGTGCGCTGGCCGCTGCTCGGCCGGCACAACGTGATGAACGCGCTGGCGGCGCTGGCCGCGGCGCATGCGGTCGGTGTGGCGCCGGCGCAGGTGATGCCGGCGCTGGCGCAGTTCCGCAGCGTCAAGCGGCGTCTGGAAGTGCTCGGCCAGGCGCAGGGCATCACCGTCTACGACGACTTCGCGCATCACCCCACTGCGATCCGCACCACCCTGGAGGGCCTGCGCGCCAGGGTCGGTAAGGCGCGTATCGTGGTGGCGATGGAGCCGCGCAGCAATTCGATGCGCCTGGGTGCGCATGCCGACGCGCTGGCGCCGGCGCTGGACGCCGCCGATGCGGTGGTGTTCCTGCAGCGG
Organism: Xanthomonas translucens pv. translucens DSM 18974; assembly: GCF_000331775.1. The sequence goes on along the minus strand of NZ_CAPJ01000278.1, from coordinate 3,211 downwards.
CCGGAGCTGGCCTGGGACGCCGGCAAGGTGATCGCCGCGCTGCGCGGCCAGGCCTGTGCCGCGGCGGACGTGGATGCGCTGCTGGCGGCGCTGCAGGCGCAGGCGCGTGCCGGCGACCATGTGGTGTTCATGTCCAACGGCGGCTTCGACGGCGCGCCGCGGCGCTTCCTGGCGGCGCTGCAATGAACGCGATGACGCACTGCGGAGCGCGCGCATGAGCGAAGACGAGCGCAGCACGCTGCCGCTGTTCCCCCTGCATGCGGTGCTGCTGCCAGGGGCGTCGATCAAGCTGCGCGTGTTCGAACGCCGCTACCTGGACCTGGTGCGCGAGTGCGGCCGCAGCGGCGGCGGCTTCGGCGTGTGCCTGATCCTGGAAGGCAGCGAGACCGGCGCGCCGGCGCTGCCGGCCGCGTACGGCACCGAGGCGCGCATCGTCGATTTCGACGTCGGCGCCGACGGCGTGCTGGTGCTGAGCCTGCGCGGCGAACGCCGCTTCCACGTGCTGCGCAGCCGGGTCCGCGACAACGGCCTGGTGGTCGCCGAGGTGCACTGGCGCGAGCCGGACGAGGACGACGAACTGCAGCCGCAGCACGCGCTGTTGTCGGTCGTGCTGGACAGCATCCTCGACCAGGCCGCCGAGGTGTTTCCGGTGGCCGGCCCGCGCCTGCTCGACCAGGCCGCCTGGGTCGGCTGGCGCCTGGCCGAACTGCTGCCGCTGGACGAGCGCCAGCGCCTGGCGCTGCTGCAGCAAGACGATCCGCACGAGCGGCTGGAGCAGTTGTTGGGGTGGATTCCCTGAGGATCGGGAGTCGCAGGAGCTGTCGCTCACGGCCACGGCTCCGTGGCAACGCTGCCATTGCGGATGCCTCAATGCACGATCCAGCACCTGCAGGAGTAGCTCCCGCCGCGACAGGCTTTACCAATGAAACCTGTCGCGGCTGAAGCCGCTCCTACATTGCGTCGCTACCCAATGATGCTGTGGTAGAGCGCTGAATCGGATGGGTTACCGAGCTTCTGCCGGCGCCGCGCCCTCGCTGCCCACCAGCAGCACCGGCACCTGCGAGGGACGATGCATGTCCCTGCGCGTGGGCAGGGCGTGCAGCGCATCGGTGACCGCGTTGAGCGCCGGATCGGCGCCGCGCAGCGGGCGCCACAGGCCGATCAGGTTGACGTGGCGTTCGTAGCGCAGGCTCTGCGCGCTGCCCAGCCACAGCGGCACGTTGCCCGGTTGCAGCCGCGCCGGCGCCGGCCACAGGCGCAGCGCGTACAACTCGCCGGGGCGTGGGCCGCTGCGCAGCATCAGCAGCGATTCCACGCGGGTGTCCAGCGTCGCCGGCAGTACCGGGACGCGTTCGGCCTGGGTCTTGTAGTCGAGTAGTTGCAGGGCCTGCTGCCAGCCGGCCTGCGGTTGCACGCGCCAGCCGGCGGCTTCGAGCTGGCGCTGCAGCGGCGCCAGCGGCCCGGCCACCTGCAGGTCCAGCGGCCAGCGCTGGTCGTCGTCGAATTCGTTGCGCCGCGACGGCAATAGCCGCCATTCGTCCTGCCACCACGCGCTGGCGGTCAGATCCATCAGCACCGGCGGCGGCGGTTCGAATTTGGCCAGCTTGCGCTCCAGATCGCGCGGCGCGTACCACAGCGCCGCGGCGACGAAGCCGCCATAGAACAGCCAGGCCAGCGGCTTCATCCAGAACGCGCGGTTGAAGCGGCGGCGGTAGGCGATGCCCAGCACCAGCAGCCAGAAGATGCCGAACAGCATGCCGCCGATCACGTCGCTGAGCCAGTGCGCGCCCAGGTACAGGCGCGCGAAGCCGATCAGGGTCACCACCACGCCCGACAGCAGGTAGGGCCACACCCGCGAGCGCCCGGGCAGCTCGCGCGCGATCAGCACCGCGAAGAAGCCGAAGCTGATGGTGGCCATGGTCACCGCCACCGACGGGAAGCCGAAGCCGCTGCTGGCCGCCGGCGGGCGCACCACGTGCACGGTGGTGCCGAGCAGCTTGGTCAGGGCCAGGCCGAAGGCCAGCGCCGCCAGCCAGTGCGCGGCGGCCATCCAGCGCCGGCGCCAGATCAGGTAGCCCAGGCCGAGCGCGGTGGCCGGCACCAGCACCTGCCAGTCGCCCAGCGAGGCCAGCGCAGTCATCGGGTAGTCGGCCAGCGGATTGCGCAGCGCCAGCATCAGGTCGTGCACCGCCAGGTCCAGCCGCAGCGGCTCGCCGTGGCCGACCACCACCATCAGCAGCGCGAACCAGCCCCAGCCCAGCGCCAGCAGCATCACCGCCAGCATCGCCAGTGGCACCGACTCGCGCCGCTGCGGGTCGAAGACGGCGATCGAGTAGCGGCCCAGCACCGGGTGCCGGCGCGACCAGTCCAGGCCGCGCGCCAGCAGCGCGTCCATGTGCCCGGCCGACCAGCGATAGCCGTACAGCACGATCGCCCAGACCAGACCCAGCGCCAGCACCAGCAGGCCCAGCACCAGGAACAGGCGCCCGGCGACCGCGGCCACCGCGTCGTAGGCCTGGCCGAGCAGCCAGCCCGGGCCCAGGAACAGCAGCGCCCAGGTCACCGCGGCGACGCCGCTGGCGACGAAGTAGCGGCGCAGCGGCATCTTCATCATCCCCGCCACGGCCGGCACGAACGGGCGGATCGCACCGACGTAGCGCGCCACCAGGATGCTCTTGAAGGCATTGCGGCGGAACATCGTCTCGCCGCGGTCGAGCAACTGCGGGTAGCGCCGGAACGGCCAGTAGTTGCGCAGCTGGTGGCCCCAGCGATGCCCGACCCAGTAGCTCAGCGCGTCGCCGGCCAGCGCGCCGAGCGCGGCGCTGACCACCGCGTACGGCCCGGAGATCTGGCCGAGTCCGATCAGCACGCCGATCGCGAACAGCAGCGGCAGCGCCGGCACGATGGTGCCGAGCACGATCACCGCGTCGCAGAAAGCGATCGCAAAGATGACCGCACCGGCCAGGATGGGATGCGCTGCGATCCACTCCAGCGTGGCGTCGATCCATGATGCATTCATGCCGGCAGTATAAGTGGGCGCGGATGGCGTTCCGCTTAAACTGGACGGATGACACGCGCGCCGGCCACTTCCACCCAGATCCTCAAGGCCGACAGCTTCGGCCGCATCCTGCTGGTGCGCGAGGCCGACGGCCACGGCCAGCGCGTGTTCGTGCGCCGCGACCTGACCGCCGCGCCATGGTGGCTGCGCCTG
>NZ_CAPJ01000279.1 GCF_000331775.1 Xanthomonas translucens pv. translucens DSM 18974 | reverse complement strand
GGGCGCGTTGCCGCGCTGGCCGGCGGCGGGCAGCATGGTCGCGCGCATCGCCTCAGGCTGCGGCGCTGGTGGCACCGGTCTGCGCGCCCTGGCGCTGGCGCAGCACGCGGTTGGCCACGTCCAGCCAGGCCAGCGCGCTGGCCTCGATGATGTCGCGGCTGGTGCCGGTGCCGTCGTATTCGGTCTCGCCGTGGCGCACGCTGAGGTTGGCCTCGCCGCGTGCGTCGGCGCCGATGCCGACGCTGTGCACCTGATAGCTGTCCAGGGTCAGCTGCACGCCGGTGGCCGCGGCCAGTGCGGCGAACAGCGCATCCACCGGGCCGTCGCCTTCGGCGTGTTCGCTGACCCTCTGGCCGTCCGGATCGGACAGCTCGACCTGTGCGCTGGCGCGCTGGCCGCGGTCGCTGACGGTCATCGACGACAGCCGGTAGCCCTGGCTTTCCGGCGCGTCCTGCATCATCGCCTGCAGGTCGCTGTCGCTGACCACGCGCTGCTGCTCGCACAGCGCCTTGAACGTCTCGAATGCCAGGATCAGTTCGGCCTCTTCCAGCACGTAGCCCAGCGCGCGTAGGCGCTGCTCGACCGCGGCGCGGCCGCTGTGGCGGCCCAGCACCATCTGCGAGGACTCCCAGCCCACGTCTTCCGGGCGCATGATCTCGTAGGTGCTGCGGTGGCGCAGCATGCCGTGCTGGTGGATGCCCGACTCGTGGGCGAAGGCGTTGCCGCCGACGATCGCCTTGTTGCGCTGCACCGGCATGCCGACCAGCCGCTGCAGCAGCTGCGAGCTGGCGACGAGGCGCTGGGTGTTGATCGCGGTGTCGATCCCGTAGAACGCGCCACGCACCTTCAGCGCCATCGCGATCTCTTCCAGCGCGCAGTTGCCGGCGCGCTCGCCGATGCCGTTGATGGCGCATTCCACCTGCCGCGCGCCGGCTTCCACCGCGGCCAGCGAGTTGGCCACGGCCAGGCCCAGGTCGTTGTGGCAGTGGGTGCTGAAGATCACCTGCTCGGCGCCGGACACGCTGGCGATCAGCCGCGCGAACATGCCGTGGATCTCTTCGGGCGTGGTGAAGCCGACCGTGTCCGGCAGGTTGATGGTGGTGGCGCCGGCGGCGATCGCTACCGCGGTCACTTCGGCCAGGAAATCCTCTTCGGTGCGGGTGGCGTCTTCGGCCGAGAACTCCACGTCGTCCACGTATTGGCGCGCCAGCGACACGTGCTTGCGTATCGATTCCAGCACCTGCTCGCGGCTCATCCGCAACTTGTGTTCGCGGTGCAGCGGGCTGGTCGACAGGAACACGTGCAGGCGCGGCCTGGCGGCCGCCTCCAGCGCGCGCGCCGAGGTTTCGATGTCGCTGGCCAGGCAGCGCGACAGCACCGCCAGGGTAGGCTCGCGCAGTTCGCGGCCGATCATCGCCATCGCCTCGCGGTCGGACTGCGAACTGGCCGGGAAGCCGGTCTCGATGATGTCCACGCCCAGCTCGGCCAGGGCGCGCGCCATGACCAGCTTCTGCTGCGGGGTCATGCTGCAGCCGGGGGATTGCTCGCCGTCGCGCAGGGTGGTGTCGAAAATGCGGATGCGGGGGGTCTGGGAAGAAGCAGAAGTGTTCACCAGATGGTTTCCTCTACGGCGGCGGTGGCTGGCGGATGGGGGAGCGAAGACACGGGGCGAGCGGGAGCGGGCGGGGCGGCGGCACGTTGGTTGCGAAGTCGCTCGGCATTGCGGCGGCGCGGCTTGCGGGGCGCGCGTGGGCGCACCTCCGACAGCAGCGTCGCCAGCACGCCGGCGTCGATGTTGCCACCGGACACCACCGCGCATTTGCGCTTGCCGGAGACGCGGCGGCCGGCCGCCAGGGCCAGCGCGCCGGCGCCTTCGGCGATGACGTGCTCCTCCAGCGCCAGGCGGACCAGCGTTTCACGCAGTTCCGCCTCGCGCACGATCACCACGTCGTCGAGCAGGCTGGCGCACAGCCGGCGGGTGATGAACCCGGGTATTTTAACCTTGACGCCGTCGGCCAGGGTGGGTACCGGGTCGATCGCGCGGATATCGCCGCGGATCGCCCGCGCCATCGAGTCCACGCCCTCGACCTGGGCGCCGACGATGCGCACGCCCTGCGAGCGCAGCGCCAGGGCCACCCCGGCGGCCAGGCCGCCGCCGCCGATCGGCACGATCACCACGTCCGGGGCGTGCGCGGCCAGCTCGATGCCGACCGTGCCCTGGCCGGCGATCACGTCCGGGTCGTCGAACGCGGACAGGAAGCGGTAGCCGTTCTGCTCGGCCAGTTCGCGGGCGAAGGCGTAGGCCTCGTCGTAGCTGTCGCCGTGCTGGCGCACGGTGGCGCCCCAGTGGGCGACGCCGGCGATCTTGGTCTGCGGCGCGCCGTGCGGCATCACCGTGATCGCCTGCACGCCCAGGCGGTGTGCGGCCCAGGCCACGCCCTGCGCATGGTTGCCGGCCGAGGCGCAGATCACGGTCCGCTCGTCGCCGCGTTCCAGCCCGGCCAGCAGCGCATTCAGCGCGCCGCGCACCTTGTAGGACCCGGTGCGCTGCAGGTTCTCCAGCTTCAGCCACACCCCGAAACGCTCGGCATAGTGCACCGGCGTCGGCGGCAGGTAGCGGCGCAGCCGCGCCTGCGCGGCCAGCACGTCGGCGACGCTGACCGCTACGTCGGCTACGTCGGGCTCCTGCGGGGCGGGGCGGCCGGGTTCAGGCATGGGGCGGGTGCGGGACCAGGGACCGGGGACCGGGGACGCGGAAAATCGGGTTGCCACGAAGAAGCAACCTCCATGGAAGAAGGCCCCTCCGCGGGCGGGCATGCAAACGAGCGGAAAAGCGCGGGCAGCGCGCGCCGCTCAAAACGCCCGCAAGGCCCAGCCCCGGTCCCCGGTGCCCGGTCCCCGGTCCCGACAGCTTCATGGCGCTACATCCAGCGCAGTGACCCGCACCGACTCACAGTCGTACACCTTCTCCATCTGCAGGCGCAGGCTCTCGCCGGGGCGAGTGCCGTCCACCACCATCTGCAGGTGCCAGCGGCCGGCGTCGTCGGCCGCCGACGCGCCGCGGATCGACAGCGGCGCGAAGCCGCGCCGCTCGGCCATGCCGATCGCCCGCAGCAGCGCGCCTTCGACCGGCTTCAGCACCAGGTCAAGCTGGTATCGCATGGACGGTCTCCTGGCGCTGGGTCGCGGGATTGCTCTCCAGCATGGTGCTGTTGGCGGTGTTCGGCGGCACCAGCGGCCACACGTTGGCGCGCGCGTCGATGGCCACGTGCAGCAGCGCCGGACCCGGTTGCGCCAGCAGTTCGGCCAGACCATCCTCGACTTGGCCGCGCGCGGTGATGCGCTTGGCCGGGATGCCGAACACCTGCGCCAGCGCGGCGAAGTCCGGATTGTCGGACAGGTCGATCTCGCTGTAGCGCTCGGCGAAGAACAACTCCTGCCACTGCCGCACCATGCCCAGCGAACTGTTGTCCAGCAGCACGATCTTCACCGGCAGCTTGCAGCGCGCGATGGTGACCAGCTCCTGCACGTTCATCATGAAACTGCCGTCGCCGCTGACCAGCACCACGGTGCGGTCGGGGCAGGCGAACTGCGCGCCCATCGCCGCCGGCAGGCCGAAGCCCATCGTGCCCAGCGCACCGCTGGTCAGGTGGTTGCGCGGATGGTTGAAGCGGCAGTGCTGGGCCACCCACATCTGGTGCTGGCCGACGTCGCAGGCGATCACCGTGTCGGCCGGGGCCAACTCGCTCAGCCGCTTCAGCAGGCCGGGCGCGTAGATGTCATCGCCCGGCGCGTCGTAGCGGGTGCCGAACTTTTCGCGATGGCCGACGCAGCGCGCGTGCCACGCCTCGCAGGTGCTGGTCGCCGCGCTCAGCGCACGCAACGCTTCGGCCACATCGCCGGGCACGGCGATGTCGGCATGGCGCAGCTTGGAGATCTCGCAGGCGTCGGCATCCAGGTGGATGACCCGCGCGAACGGGGCGAACTCGGCCAGCTTGCCGGTGGCGCGGTCGTCAAAGCGCGCGCCGACCACGATCAGCAGGTCCGACTCCTGCACCGCCATGTTGGCGGCGCGGGTGCCGTGCATGCCGAGCATGCCCAGGTAGTACGGATGCCCGTGCGGCAGCGCGCCCAGCCCGCGCAGGGTCAGCACGGTGGGGATGCGGGTGATGTCGACGAACTGGCGGAATGCGTCCACCGCATTGGCCAGGGCGATGCCGCCACCGCCGTAGATCACCGGCTTGTCGGCGCCGGCAATCGCCGCCAGCGCCTCGGCCAGGGCCGCGGCGTGCGGTGCCGGTGGTGCCGGGACCGCGGCCGGCACGTGGTCGGGCAAGTGCGAGGCGTCGCCCAGCTGCACGTCCTTGGGCAGATCGATCAGCACCGGCCCCGGACGGCCTTCGCGGGCGATGCGGAACGCGTCGCGCAGCACCTGCGGCAGGTCGTCCACGCGGCGCACCAGGAAGCTGTGCTTGACGATCGGCAGGGTCAGCCCGAACACGTCCAGTTCCTGGAACGCGTCGGTACCCAGTAGCGGCGTGGCGACCTGCCCGGTCAGGCAGATCATCGGCACCGAGTCCAGCATCGCATCGGCGATGCCGGTGACCAGGTTGGAGGCGCCCGGACCGGACGTGGCGACGCAGACACCGACCCGCCCGCTGGCACGGGCGTAGCCGTTGGCGGCCAGCGCCGCGCCCTGCTCGTGGCGGACCAGGATGTGCTTGAGCTGGCTGTCTACCAGCGCGTCGTAGAACGGCATGATGGTGCCGCCCGGATAGCCGAACAGCGTGTCCACGCCTTCGGCTTCCAGGGCCTGCGTCAGCCAGCGCGCGCCGTTGCGGGGCGTGCCGTGAGCGGAGGAGTTCATACGGTGGCGACCTTTCGGTGGAAGCGGGTGGGGGAGCCGCGGGTTACGCGGCTTGGCCTGTCGCGGCCGGCTTGGCAGCAGCGGCGTCGCCGTTCAGCCAGACCATCTTGGCGCGCAACTGCTTGCCGACCACTTCGATCGGGTGCTGCAGGTCGGCCTGCTTGAACGCGTTGTAGTTCGGCAGGCCGGCTTCGTATTCGGCGACCCAGTTCTTGGTGAAGGTGCCGTTCTGGATGTCGGTCAGCACGGCGCGCATGCGCTCCTTGGTGGCCGCGTCGATGACCCGCGGGCCGCTGACGTAGTCGCCGTACTGCGCGGTTTCGGAGACGAACTCGAGCATGCGGGTGATGCCGCCTTCGTAGAACAGGTCCACGATCAGCTTCAGTTCGTGCAGCACTTCGTAGTAGGCGATTTCCGGCTGGTAGCCGGCTTCCACCAGCACTTCGAAACCGGCCTGGACCAGCGACGAGGCGCCGCCGCACAGCACCGCCTGCTCGCCGAACAGGTCGGTCTCGGTCTCTTCCTTGAAGGTGGTCTTGATCAGGTTGGCGCGCGCGCCGCCCAGGCCGGCGGCGTACTCGAGCGCGAACTGCTCGGCCTTGCCGCTCTTGTCCTGGTACACCGCCCAGATGCATGGCACGCCGCGGCCGATCTCGTATTCGCGGCGCACCAGCGCGCCCGGGCCCTTCGGCGCGACCAGCACCACGTCCAGGTCGGCACGCGGCTTGATCATGTCGAAATGCACGTTCAGGCCGTGCGCGAACAGCAGGCAGGCGCCCTGCTTCATGTTCGGCGCCAGCACCTCGTCGTACAGCTTCTTCTGCACCATGTCCGGGGTCAGTACCGCGACCAGGTCGGCGTCCTTGACCGCTTCGGCGGGACTCTTCACCACGAAGCCGTCGGCCTGCGCCTTGGCTTCGGTCGGGCCGCCCGCGCGCAGGCCGACAGTGACGTCGAAGCCGGACTCGCGCAGGTTCAGCGCGTGCGCGCGACCTTGGCTGCCGTAACCGACGATGGCGATCTTGGTGGTGGGCTGGGCGGAACTGGTCATGGGGCAGATTTCCTTGGGACGGTGTGGGGGAGGAAGGGATGCGTGTGTTTCGCGGTTACTAAAATGAAAAACCCCGCGCCGTTGCCGGTGCGGGGTCTGATCGAATCCAGGCTGCTTGTCGCTTACACGCCGGTTCGTCCCGCACTTGTGGGCGAGGTAATAAGCACGAGTACGAGGAGCGACGCGGCGGGGTCCGCGCGCAGCGCGGCGGGCAGGCGGGTCGGCTTGGGGCTGGTGTGGCGATGCAACATGCAGCGAGATAAACATGGCCTTTACCGGGCTGTCAACCCTGCCGCCGGTGCGAAACCGCGGATGTGCCGAAAGCCGCGCCAGGACAGCATCGTTACGCCTGAAACGGTGCGCCCGCGCGAAACCCGCGCGGCCGATTGCGCGGAAAATCGGCGCCTCGCGCCGCTGCCGCGTGGCGTCTACAAGCGGCCCGGCCTGCAGCGGCGAACGACCAGGCAGCGGCGGCGCCTGCGCTGCTTGGCCAGCGCACAGGCACGACCACGCCTGCGCCTGCGCCTTAATCCGCAAGGCAACGCACATGACGCCGATCCCGGTTGCGCCAGTGCCGCTCAGCGTGCACGGTGGCAGCCGATACCATGGCGAAAGGATTCCTGGAGCGGAAGACGATGTCGTTGTTCACACGCAGTCCCGGCGCCGATGCCGGACACGCCGCGGCCTTGCCGGATGCACCGGTGGCGTTGCTGCGGCTGGACTCGCAGGGACGGGTCGCTGCCGCCAATCGGGCCGCGCTGGACCTGCTCGGGGCGCGTGCGGAGGTCTTGCTCGGCGAACCCAGCGAAGCGGTGTGGGGCCTGCCGTTGGCGGCGCTGGCCGGCGCCGAGGGCAGTTGGCTGGCATCGCACGCCGATCCTGCCCGGCGCGTGCGCTACCAGCGCGATCGCGACGGCGAGGGTTGGCTGCTGTCGCTGCCGCATCCGGAAACCGCCGCGCTGCTGCGCGACGTTCTCCTGCTCAGCGCCGGACAGACGCAGGGCGCGACCAGCCCGGCGCTGCAGGCGCTGGCGCAGCGGCTGCAGGCCGGCGCCGAGGCGCAGGCCTTGCTGGACCGGGTCGGCGAGCGCCTGACCGGGTGCGACCTGGAACTGGGCCTGCGCACGCCGCTGTCCGCGCAGGAGACCGAGGCGATGCCTGGGCGGCGCCTGTCGGCCGGCTTCGGCAACCTGGCCGAGGCGATCCGCCAGGCGGTGGCGCTGTCGCTGCAGATCGCCGCCGACGTGCCGCACGTGGTCGCCGAGAACGACGAGCTGGCGCAGCAGTCGCAGACCCAGATGGACGCGTTGCAGACGGTGGTGGCGACCACCCGGCGCTTGTTGCAGGGCCTGAGCGAAATGGACCAGGAACTGCGCGCGGTGATCGCGGTGGCGGCCAGCGCCGACGACAGCGCGCGCCAGGGCGTGGAGGCGGCGCGCGCGCTGGGCCAGGCGATGCGCGAGGTGGAGCGGCGCTCGGCACGCGCCACCGAGGTCATCGAGGTGATCGACGCGGTCGCGTTCCAGACCAACATCCTGTCGATCAACGCCAGCATCGAGGCGGTGCATGCCGGCGCCGCCGGGCGCGGCTTCGCCGTGGTCGCCA
>NZ_CAPJ01000280.1 GCF_000331775.1 Xanthomonas translucens pv. translucens DSM 18974 | reverse complement strand
CCGGCTATGCGCGCGGCGGCGGTGCGGCGGCTCAGCCACGACCGCGACGGCGGGCTGTTGGTCGCCGGTGACGCCGGCGTGTTCTGGCTGCATGCCGACGGCCAATTGCAGTGGTTACGCCAGGGCCAACGGGTCGATGCCGCGTTGCAGGACCGCCAGGGCCAGCTGTGGACCAGGCTGTCCAGCGGGCAATTGCTGCGGCGCTCGCCAAGCGGCGCAAGCGAGGAGATGCTGTCGATCTCCGGCGTGGTCAGCTCGGCGTTGATCGAGGACCGCGAAGGCCTGGTCTGGGCCGGCAGCACCGACGGCCTGTTCCGCATCGCGGCCGGCGATGCCGGCGGCCTGACCCGGCACGACGGCCTTGGCAGCGACTACGTACGGGTGGTGCAGCAGAGCGCCGATGGCGCGATCTGGATCGGCCATGCCGCCGGCCTGGATTGCTGGCAGCACGGCCGCATCAAGGCGTTGCGCATCGCCGCCAGCGGCCGCGATCCGTCGGTGCTGGCGCTGGCCGCGGCCAACGACGGCGGCATGTGGGCCGGCACCTACGACCAGGGCGTGCTGCTGCTGGCGCCCGACGGCGCGGTCCGGCAACGCCTGGGCAGCGAAGCGGGCCTACCGCCGGCCAAGGTGCGCGCGCTGCTGCAGGATGCGGACGGCGGGCTGTGGGTCGGCAGCAATGCCGGCCTGGCCTACCGCAACCGCGGCCATACCCGCCTGTACACCCTGGCCGACGGCCTGCCGGCGCTGCAGGTGCAGGCGCTGTACCGCGATCGCGCCGGCGTGCTGTGGATCGGCACCAACGACGGCATCGCGGCGCTGGCGGCGAATGGCACACTGCGGCGTTGGCCGGCCGGCAGCGGCTTCCCAGCGCACAACGCGTTCGACTTCCTGGAGGATGCCGACGGCACGCTGTGGATCGCCAGCGACCGCGGCCTGCTGCGCCTGCGTGACGGCCGCTTCCGTGTCTACGACCATCGCCTCGGGCTGCCGCGCGACAAGCTGTTCCGGATCATCGACGATGGCCATGGCCATCTGTGGGCGACCAGCAACCAGGGCGTGTTCCGCATCGCCCGCGACAGCATCGCGCAGCTCGATGCCGGCCGCCGCGCGCAGCTGGCGGTGGAGGTGGTCGATCGCAGCGACGGCATGCCAGGCAACCAGAGCAATGGCAGCAGCGCGCCGGCCGGCTGGCTAAGCCGCGACGGCAACCTGCTGATCCCGACCTCCGCCGGCCTGGCGCTGATCGATCCGGCGCTGCCCAGCCGGCATGCGTTGCGCGCGCCGGCGGTGGTAATCGAGCGGCTGCAGGTCGATGGCCACGCGCAGCCGCTGCGCGGCGACTATCACCTGCCCGGCAGCGTCGGCCGGCTCAGCGTCGACTATGCCGGGCTGAGCTTCCGCTCGCCGGAGAATGTGCGCTACCGCTATCGCCTGTATGGCTTCGACCGGGAGTGGATCGATGCCGGCAGCAGCGAGGCGGCGGTCTATACCAACCTGCCGCCGGGCGCTTATCGCCTGGAAGTGCAGGCCACCACCAGTTCGGCCGACTGGTCGCGCAGCGACCTGGTCGGGCGCACCTCGCTGCAGCTGGAGGTGGTGCCGCCGTTCTGGCTGCGCGGCCCGTTCGTGGCGCTGGCGGCGATCGCGTTCAGCGGCCTGCTGCTGTGGTGGTACCGCGGGCGCAGCCACCGCCACCTGCGCCGCCAGCGCCGGCTCAACCGCATCATCGCCGAGCGCACCCACGAGCTGCGCGCGAAGAACCTGGCGCTGAAGCTGGCCGATTTCGAACGCGAGGAGCTGGTACGCAAGCTCGCCTACCAGGCCGGCCACGACGCGCTGACCGGCCTGCCGAACCGGCGCACCGCCGATCCGTACCTGACCGCGGCGCTGGAGCATGCGCGGGCCACGCAATCGCCGCTGTGCGTGGCGCTGCTGGACATCGACAACTTCAAGCGGATCAACGATACCTACGGTCACGAGATCGGCGACGAGGTGCTGCGCCGGGTCGGCGAGGTGTTGCGTGCCACGCTCGGCGAACATGCCTTCGCCGCGCGCCACGGCGGCGAGGAATTCCTGCTGGTGTTGCCGGGCCTGGACCGCGAGCAGGCGCGCGTGCGGCTGGACCAATTGCGCCGCCGCGTCGCCGCGCTGGTGGTCCACGACGTCGATGGGCAGATGGTGCAGTGCACGGCCAGCGTCGGTTTCGCCTGTCTCGGCCCGGCGCTGCAGAGCCGGCGCGAATTGCTGGTGCTGGCCGACCAGCGCCTCTATCAGGCCAAACACGAGGGCCGCGATCGGGTGATCGGCTAGGCGCAGCGGCGGTGCGTGGCAGCGGCTGCATCGCGCCGCAGGTTCGGTACCGGGAGCACGCGCGACGGCCGCATCCGGTGCGGGAGCTGAAGTCGATCGCCGGTGCGCCACGCCGGCGTGCCGCAAGCCATCCTGTGGGATCGGCTTCAGTCGCGACGAGCCACGCAGTGGAGGTGTCGTGCGGACAGCGTCGGGACTGAAGTCCCTCCCACAATGCACCCGGTGGGCAGGCCGCAAGCCGCCTGCAGGGCGGTTTCAGCCGCGAGACGAACGAAGCGGCGGGCGTTACGGGCTCCGGCGGGCCTTGCCGACCCGGCGACCGCCGTCATCGAACAGCGGCCGCCGGTGCGTTTCCCGAATCCGGCGCTGCGCAGCCCAATGGCTGGCAGGCCGGCTTGCAACTCACTCGTGCGCTTTCTCGGCCGGCACCGAGTCATGCGCCTGCAACCGTTCCACAACCGCCTGCGTGGCCGCAGTGGTGGAAATGCCCTGACCCGGGGCGGCCAGGTCGGCGGTGAAGGCCTGCGCGTTGAGCGCGGCGTCCACGGCCTGTTCGATCGCCTCGGCTTCTTCGTGCAGGCTCAGCGAGTGGCGAAGCAACAGTGCGGCGCTGAGAATGGTGGCGTAGGGATTGGCGATGCCCTTGCCGGCGATGTCCGGAGCCGAGCCGTGGATCGGCTCGTACAGGCCGATCCGGCCTTCGCCCAGCGACGCCGACGGCAGCAGGCCCAGCGAGCCGGCCAGCATCGAGGCCTCATCGGTGAGGATGTCGCCGAACATGTTCTCGGTAACGATCACGTCGTACTCGCGGGGCTTGGCCAGCAGGTGCATCGCCATCGAATCGACCAGCTGGTGCTCCAGGCGCACGTCCGGGAATTCGTCGCGGCCGATGCGCGCTGCCACGTCGCGCCACAGCCGCGAGGTCTCCAGCACGTTGGCCTTGTCCACCGAGGTGACGTGGTTGCGGCGCTGCTGGGCGAGGCGGAACGCGCTACGCAGCACCCGCTCGATCTCCTCGACGCTGTAGCGGCACAGGTCGCTGGCGTCGGTGGCGGTGCGGGTCTTGTCGCCGAAATAGATGCCGCCGGTCAGCTCGCGCACCACTACGATGTCCACGCCGGTGAGCAGGTGCGGCTTGATCGGCGAGGCGTCCAGCGCCGCCGGATGCGGCTTGACCGGACGCAGGTTGGCGAACAGGCCCAGGCCGCGGCGGATCGCCAGCAGGCCCTGCTCGGGGCGGATCTTGGCGTTGGGGTCGGACCACTTCGGCCCGCCGACCGCGCCAAGCAGCACCGCATCGGCCTGCTGGCAGGCGGCCAGGGTCGCCGCCGGCAGCGGCTCGCCATGGCGGTCGATGGCAATGCCGCCGATGTCGTGTTCGTGGAAGTCGAACGTGTGCTGGTAGCGGTGGGCGATGGTGCGCAGCACCGAGACCGCGGCGGCGGCGACTTCGGGGCCGATGCCGTCACCGGGCAGGACGACGATGTCAGCGTGCATGGGTGGCCTCGTACTGGTCGATGGCGGGTTGGCGCAGCAGCAGGTAGCCGAGCTCGTCGACGCCTTCGAGCAGGCAGGTCTGCGAGAACTCGTCGAGCGGGAACGGGTAGACGCGGCCGTCGGGCGTGCGCAGTTCGCGCGCGGCCACGTCCACGGTCAGCGCGTCGTCCGGGCGCTGCATCAGGGTCTGCACGTCGGCCTCGTCCAGCACGATCGGCAGCAACCCGTTCTTGAGGCTGTTGTTGCGGAAGATGTCGGCGATCTCGCTGCTGACGATGGCGCGCAGGCCCAGGTCGGTCAGCGCCCACGGCGCGTGTTCGCGCGAGGAGCCGCAGCCGAAGTTGCGTCCGGCCAGCAGGATCTGGCGGCCGGCGTTGTGCGGCTGGTTGAACGGGAACTCCGGGTTCGGCGTGCCGTCGGCCTGCCAGCGCCAGTCGTTGAACGCGTTGCGGCCGAGGCCGGCGCGCTCGGTGGTGGACAGGAACCGCGCCGGGATGATCTGGTCGGTATCGATGTTGGTCTGGCGCAGCACTACGCTGGCCGAGGTGAGGGCGGCGAATCCGGCCATCAGCAGGTCTCCTGGGACACGGTGGCGGGGGCGGCAACGGCCGCGTCGGGCAGCGCCGCCGGCGGCAGCGCCGCAGTGGGGACGTGCGGCGGCAGCAGCGGCTTGCCGCGATGGGCGAAGGCGCGGGTGGTGGCGGCGACGAAGGCCAGCGTGGCCGCGAACGCGGCGATGTGCGGCACCATCACGCGACCTCCGCGAACAGCGTGCGCGGGTCGCTGACCTTGCCGTTCACCGCAGCCCAGGCCGCGGTCATCGGCGACGCCAGCAAGGTGCGCGAGCCGGGACCCTGGCGGCCTTCGAAATTGCGGTTGCTGGTGCTCACGGCAAGCTGCCCTGGCGCGACCAGATCGCCGTTCATCGCGATGCACATCGAACAGCCGGACTCGCGCCATTCGGCGCCGGCGGCGCGCACCACCTCGTGGATGCCCTCGGCCTCGGCCTGGCGCTTGACGATCTCCGAGCCCGGCACCACCAGCATGCGCACGGTCGGCGCGACGCGGCGGCCGCGCAGCACCTGCGCCACTTCGCGCATGTCGCTGAGCCGGCCGTTGGTGCACGAGCCGACGAACACCACGTCCACCGGGGTGCCGATCAGCGCGTGGCCGGATGCGAAATGCATGTAGTCCAGGCCCTTCTGCGCGGCTGCATCCTGCGCCGCCGGAATCGGCACGTCCACCGCGATCGCGGTGCCCGGGTGGGTGCCCCAGGTCAGGGTCGGGCGGATCTCGCGCGCGTCGATGCGCACGTCCACGTCGAAGCGCGCGCCGGGATCGCTGCGCAGCTGCGACCAGCGCTGCACCGCGGCGTCGAACTCTGCTCCCTTCGGACCGCGCGGCGTGTTCGCCATCCAGTCGAAGGTGACCTGGTCCGGCGCCACCATGCCGGCGCGCGCGCCGGCTTCGATCGACATGTTGCACAGGGTCATGCGCTGCTCCATGTCCATCGCCTCGATGGTGGAGCCGCGATACTCGAGCACGTGGCCGGTGCCGCCGTTGACCCCGATCACGCCGATGATGTGCAGGATCACGTCCTTGGCGCCGACGCCCGGCGCCAGCGGCCCGTCGACGGTGATCGACATGGTCTTGGCCTTGCGCTGCAGCAGGCATTGGGTGGCCAGCACGTAGCCGACCTCGCTGGTGCCGATGCCGAACGCCAATGCCCCGAAAGCACCATGCGTGGAGGTATGGCTGTCGCCGCAGACGATGGTCATGCCGGGCTGGGTGAGGCCCAGTTCGGGCGCGATCACGTGCACGATGCCGCGATTCTCCGAGGCCATGTCGAACAGTTCGATGCCGTAGTCGGCGCAGTTGCGCGCGAGCATGTCTACCTGCGCCTCGGAGGCCTTGGTGTAGTACGGGAGCTTGCCGTCGGCGCCGCGCGGCAGGGTCGGCGTGGAATGGTCCATCGTCGCCTTGGTGCGGTCGGGCCGGCGCGGCGCCAGGCCGCGCGCCTTCAGTTCGGTGAACGCCTGCGGCGAGGTCACCTCGTGGATCAGGTGCAGGTCGATGTACAGCACCGCGGGGGCGGTGGCGCTTTCGGGGACGACGACGTGCGCGTCCCACAGTTTGTCGTACAGGGTGCGTGGGGCTGGGTTCATTGCCGATAACCTTGCGTGGGTCTGGGTCTGGGTCTGGGTCTGGAACGAGCGGGCGTCAGCGTCGGCCTGGGCCGACAGCATGGCGTGGAAGCGCAGGCGGACGTCGTCGGCGCTTCAGCGGTCGCGATCGTCGCATAGCGTTGGCGTCAGCAATGCGACGGCGTTAGCGAGAATGTCATGTCGTGTGGTGGCGTTCAGGCCGACCAGCAACGGGTCGGCGAAGCTGCGCCGCCAGCCGGCCATGCCGGTCGGCAGCGGCGTGGGCCGCGCCAGCGATGCGCTCTGCCGCACCTGGAAACCCTGCGCCTGCAGGCGCTGTGCGCCCGGCCGTGGCGCCAGCAGGTCCGGCAACGCTTCGCCCGGCGCCGGCACGACGCTGG
>NZ_CAPJ01000281.1 GCF_000331775.1 Xanthomonas translucens pv. translucens DSM 18974 | reverse complement strand
CGCTGGTCGCCAATGGCCGCGGCGCGCTGCAGCGGGCGCTGCAACTGATCGCGGAGCATCTGCCGCCGGTGGCGCACGACGCACCGGCGGACGAGTAGGGCGTTTCGACGCAGGTATTGCAGTTGGCGGGGTGTGGTGGGATCGGCTCCGGGTGGCCTTGGGCCATCAGTCGCGCGGGATTTACCGGTAATGCCCGTCGCGACTGAAGTCGCTCCGACAAGTGGCGGCACCATGATCGAAGATGCCCAGCGCCACACGGTGTTTCTTTGCAATTCGGTCGCTCCCATGCAAAAAGGCGGACCCGAAGGCCCGCCTTTTCGCGGTAGTACAGCTGCCGGCGCAGCGTTACTGGGTGCTGGTGCCGGAGTTGAGCTTGGATTCGGCGCTCTGCGTCAGCAGTGCGTTGATCGACTGCACTTCGGCCACGTCCAGCGTGCCCAGCGCCTGGCTCAGCAGCAGCCGGTTCTGCAGGAAGTTGTAGCGCGACTGCGCGTAGTTCAACTGCGCCTGGTACAGGGTGCGCTGGTTCTGCACCACGTCCAGCACGGTGCGCGTGCCCACTTCCAGGCCGACCTGCGAGGCGTCGTACGCGGCCTGCGCCGAGACCACCGCCAGGCGCCGTGCCTCGATTTCGCTGATGCCGGCGACGACGGTCTGGTAGGCGTTGCGGGTATTGCGGTCGAGCGCGCGCTTCTGCTGCTCGAACGTGTCCTGGGCGATGTCGCGCTGCGCCAGCGCCTGGCGTACCGCCGACTGGGTCGCGCCGCCGGCGAAGATCGGCACGTTCAAGGTCAGGCCGATGACGTTGCTGTCGTTGCGCGGCGAGTTGCTGCCGGACACGCCGTCGCCCCAGCTGGCGTCGCGGCCGGCGCTGGCCGACAGGTTCAGCGTCGGCAGGTGCCCGGCGCGGGCGGTGGAGACGTTGTCTTCGGCTTGCTGCACCTGGTACTGGTAGGAACGCAGCGAGGGGTTCTTTTCCAGCGCCGAGGCGATCAGGCCGTCGATGTTGCCGCTGTCGGCCGGCAACTGCGGGCGGAAGTCCTCGGGCAGGCTGCGCAGGTCGTGCACCGGCTGCCCGGTGATCTCGGTCAGCGCCTGGTACAGGTCCTGCAGCGAGTTGCGCGCGGTGATCGTGTCGGCGCGCGCCTGGTCGTATTCGGCGCGCGCTTCGTGCACGTCGGTGATCGGCGCCAGGCCCACTTCCAGGCGCTTGTCGGCGTAGTCGAACTGCTTCTTGGCGGCGGCTTCGTTGGTCTGTGCGGCGACCAGCGACTCGATCGCGACCAGCACGTTGAAGTAGGCCGCCGAGGTGCGCACGATCAGGTCGTGGTTGGCCGATGCCAGCGAGTAGTCGGCGGCCAGGCTGCGCGCCTTCTGCGCGCGCAGGGTGGAGAACTGGGCGAAGTTGATCAGCGTCTGCTGGCCCTGGATCCCGTAGCTGCGGCTCTTGCCGGTGCCGGCCAGTTCGCCTGTACCACGCTCGATCTCGCTGTGGCTGCGTTGCAGCGAGGCGGTGCCGTTGATCTGCGGCAGCAGCGCCGCGCGCGCCTGCACCGCGCCTTCCTTTTCGTACAGCCGGTTCGATTCCGCGCTGGCCAGCTGCGGGTCGCTATTGCGGGCCATTTCGTAGACTTGCAGCAGGTCTGTGGCGTTGGCGGCCAGCGGAAACAGCGCGGCGGCCAGCGCCAGAACGAGGGATCGGCGGATCATTGCGGCTTCCTTGATGGATCAGAATGTGAACTGGGGGACTGGCGCGGCGCCACGCAGGTAGTACGCCAGATCGGTTTCGAACAGCGATTCCACGCGCGGCGCGCCGGCGTCGGCGTGGATCAGCACCGCGTCCATGACCGGGGCACGGCCGCGGATCGCGAACAGGCGCCCGCCGGGCCGCAGCCAGGCCAGGAACTGCGCCGGGATCTCGGTGACGGCGGCGGTGATGCAGACCACGTCGAAGCGGCGCTCGCTGTGCCAGCCGAACGCGTCGGCGGTCTCGATGCGCACGTTGCTGCCCAGCCCGGCGGCGTCCAGATTGGCGCGCGCGGCGGCGGCCAGGGCCGGCTCGATCTCCAGGCTGACGACTTCCCGGCCGAGTTCGCCCAGGCAGGCGCTGATGAAGCCGCTGCCGGTGCCGATCTCCAGCACGTCCTCGCCCGGTTGCAGGTCCAGCGCCTGCAGCATGCGTCCCTCGATCACCGGTTTCATCATGAACTGGCTGTGGCCCAGCGGAATCTCCAGGTCGGCATAGGCCATCGCGCGGTGGCTTTCCGGCACGAAGGTCTCGCGCGGCAGCCGCGCCAGCACGTCGAGCACGCGCAGGTCGAGCACGTCCCAGGGACGCACCTGCTGTTCAACCATGGTTTCGCGGGCTTGGGAGTAGTCGATCGTCATCTGGGGCATCCAACGCGGTGGGTCGCGTATTTTAGCCGGCACAAGCGCCGTGCGTACGCTGCAGCATCGCCGCCGCGTGGCCGCCGCGCGCAGTGCCGGAAGTCATCGGGCAGCCCGGTCGGCATGGGGTCAGCGCACTGCATAGGCACGCAGGAAGAAGTCCACGCTGGCCTGGACATGGGCCTGGATCCGCGCGCGGCTGGGATCGCGACACAGGCCGCACATCATCAGAGAGTGCAGTTCGCCCTTGACCAGGCAGAAGAACTGGGAGGCGGCCAGGCCCAGGTCGGCGATCTCCAGCGCGCCGGCGGCGACATGCACCTGCAGCAGCTGCGCCAGGTCCTGCTGGGTGCGTTTGGGGCCGGCATTCCAAAACATCTCGCGCACGTGCTCGTCGCCGGTGCCGGGGGCGAGCATCATGCGGTGCGTGGCCATCGCCGCCTCGCTGCTGATCATCGCAAAGAACGCCATGCCGATCTCCACCAGTTGCGTGCGCAGCGGCCCCTTCAGCGCATGCCCGAACAGGTCGTCGGGCAGCAGCGCCTGGCATTGCGCGCGCACCGCCTCGGCGAACAGGGTCTCCTTGTCGCCGTAATGGCTGTACACGGTGAGCTTGGACACCCCGGCGCGGGCCGCGATGCCGTCCATGCTGACGCCGCCGAAGCCCAGTTCGGTGAACATCTGCTTGGCCGCTTCCAGGATCGCCGCGCGCTTGCCCATGTCCTTGGGACGGCCCGGCCCGGCGGCGCGCGAGGAGGGTTTGGGGGAGGCGACGACAGAGGATTTGCTGACCATGAAGTAATACTATACCAGTCGGTTCGATATATATACGATACCTTTAGGTTCATTATTTAGTGTGTCAATGTCGCGCCCGCAGTTATCTTGCTGAATGGAGCGGGTGCATCTTTCTGACGCATCGCCTTCATCGGAAAGGCGGTCACAGCGGTCGCCGCGCCAGCCCGTGCACACTGCGCCCACGCACGTTCGGGCTAGCCTTGTTTACGGCTGCGATGCAACGTGCGGTGTAAGGAACATCCTGACATCGGCGGCGAACACGCAGTGATAAATTGGCTTTCTTGGATGGTTTGGATGCCACGCGCTGCCGAGGGCCAGATTCGGAACGCAATGAAGCAGGGGGAGCAGCGTCACATCATTGCCGGCGGCGTGCATGCGCTGCGCAGGCGTCTGCGCAGCGGTTTGCTGCTGATCCTGCTGTGCACCTGTTGCGCGGCCGGCGCCGTGCTGGCGCAGGCGCCGCTGCCCGTGTCCGAGCGCACTGTCACCGAGCGGCCGACGTTGGCGCGCTGGACCACGGACGACGGCCTGCCGCACAACCTGGTGCACGCGCTCGCGCAGGACCGCGACGGCCAGCTCTGGGTCGGTACCTGGGAAGGCGTGGCGCGCTTCGATGGCCGTAGCTTCACCGTGTTCGACCGGCAGAACACGCCCGGCATGGAGATATCCGGCGTGTTCGCGATCGTGCCCGAAGCCGATGGCGGGGTGCTGATCGGCACCGCCTACGACGGCGTGTTCCGCTATCTCGACGGCCGTTGGGAGCATCTGGGCGATGCGCGTGCGCAGCGCCTGCGGGTGGCGTCGATGCTGCGCGGCCGCGACGGAGTGCTGTGGGTCGGCAGCGAGGAGGGTCTGTTCCGGATCGAGGCCGATGGCCGCCTGACCGCCGCCCCCGCCGGGCTACCCACGGGCCGGATCACGGCGCTGCTGCAACAGCCCGACGGCGGCGTGCTGGTCGG
>NZ_CAPJ01000282.1 GCF_000331775.1 Xanthomonas translucens pv. translucens DSM 18974 | reverse complement strand
TTTAGCCGGGCGCGGCCGCGGCGGCGTCGCCTGGCGGCGCCGCACGCGCTCGTCTGCCGCCTGCGCCACGCAACCCGCTATGCTTTCGCGATGCGCAACGATTTCATCGAGCGGCTGCTGCGCGGCCTGTACTCGGCCGTGCTGTACATGCTGCTGCCGGTCACCGTCTATCACCTGGTCTGGCGCGGGTTCCGCGTGCGCCAGTACTTCCAGCGCTGGGACGAGCGCTACGCCTCGTATCCGCAGGCGCGCGGGCGGCCGCGGGTGTGGCTGCACGCGGTGTCGGTGGGCGAGGTCAACGTCGCCGCGCCGGTGGTCAACGCGCTGCGCGCGCAGCGCCCGGACATCCGCTGGGTGATCACCACCATCACCCCGACCGGGTCGGAGCGGGTGCGCGCGCTGTGGGGCGATGCGCTGGACCACGTCTACCTGCCGTATGACGTGCCGGGCAGCGTCGGCCGCTTCCTGCAGCATTTCCGCCCGAGCCTGGCGCTGATCCTGGAAACCGAGCTGTGGCCGAATATGCTGTTCGGTTGCCGCGACCGCAACATCCCGGTCTATGTGCTCAATGCGCGGCTGTCGGCGCGCTCGCTGCGCGGCTACCGCCTGCTGCGGCCGTTGATCGGGCGCGCGCTGCGCACGGTGACCTGCGTGGCGGCGCAGTCGCAGGCCGATGCCGAGCGCTTCATCGAGCTTGGCGCCGATCCGCAGCAGGTGCGCGCGCTGGGCAACCTGAAGTTCGATATCGCCGTGCCTACGCAGTTGCCGCAGTTCGTCGCCGCGTTCAGCGAACGCGTGGCGGCGGCGCGGCCGGTGTGGATCGCCGCCAGCACCCATGAGGGCGAGGAGGCGGCGGTGATCGAGATGCACCGGCAGCTGCGCCGGCACTGGCCGGATCTGCTGCTGCTGTGGGCGCCGCGCCATCCGGAACGCTTCGCCAGGGTCGAGGCGCTGGCGCGCGACCAGGGCTGGCGCGTGGCCACGCGCCGCCAGCAGCAGTGGCCCGGCGCCGAGGACAGCGTGTTCGTGATCGATACGTTGGGCGAATTGATGATGTTCTACGCCTGCGCCCAGGTCGCCTTCGTCGGCGGCAGCCTGCAGCCGATCGGCGGGCACAACCTGCTGGAGCCGGCCGCGGTCGGCACCCCGGCGGTGAGCGGGCCGCACCTGCACAACTTCGCCGAGATCTCGCGGCGCATGCGCGAGGCCGGGGCGGTGGCGATCTGCGAGGACGCCGCGGCGGTGTGCGCGGCGCTGCGCGAGCTGCTGGGCGATGCGGCCGC
>NZ_CAPJ01000283.1 GCF_000331775.1 Xanthomonas translucens pv. translucens DSM 18974 | reverse complement strand
GACCACGCTGCTGTTCCTCAGCTACTGGCTGCCGCAGCCGCTGTCGGCGCTGGATGCGGTGGACGTGCCGCTGGCATTGCGCGAATCGGCGGTGGACCTGCGTTTCCTGCCGTTCCTGTGGCTGGTGGCGATGGCGGTGGCGACGCCAGGCGCGCGCAGCACCACCTTCGACGGGCTGGCGGTCATCGCCGCGATCTGGACCGTGGATGCGCTGGCGCAGGCGCTGTGCGGCACCAGCCCGCTGTTCTGGTCGATGGACCAGCTGAAGTGGGCGATCAGTCACCACGGCCTTTGCACGCCGCAGGAAATCGCCCTGGCCGACCGCCTCAGCGGCGTGTTCGGGCCGTGCAACCTCAAGTTCGGCCAGGTTCTGGCCAGCCTGTCGCCATTCCTGCTGTTCGTGGCCGGGCGCCGCGGCGGCGCCTGGGGCTGGCTGCTCGCCGCGGCCGCGGTGGGCGTGGTGCTGGTGCTGGCCGGATCGCGCGCATCGTGGATCACCTACGCGCTGGTGCTGCTGCTGTCCGGCTGGCGGCTGCTGGGCATGCGCCGGATGCTGGCGCTGGGCGTGGCCGCGGTGCTGGTCGCGGGTGTGCTCGGCGCGCTCTCGCCGCAGGTGCGCGAGCGCTTCGCGCGCACCACGCTGGCGCTGAGCGGGCGCCCGGCCGACGTGAACGCGGCATTGGCCGGGCGTACCCAGATATGGGACGCCTCCTGGTGCATGATCCGCCAGCATCCGTTCAACGGGGTCGGCGTGCGCGGCTTCCGCGAGGCCTATGTCGCGTGCGACCCGGATCCGGCGCACGAGGGCGCCTGGGGCCGCGAGCCGGCCTTTCATGCCCACCAGATCGTGCTCGAAGTGCTCAGCGAGACCGGCGCGATCGGTTTGCTGCTGTG
>NZ_CAPJ01000284.1 GCF_000331775.1 Xanthomonas translucens pv. translucens DSM 18974 | reverse complement strand
GCGGCCGATGCGCTCCACGATCGCCAGCCCCAGCCCTGCGCCGCGGTCGTGGGCGACGCCGTCGCCGAGGCGGCGGAACTCTTCGAAGATCTCCTGCTGCAGCGCCTCGGGGATGCCCGGACCCTGGTCGTGGACCTCGATGCGCAGGGTGTCGCCGTCGCGGCGGCAGCCCAGCAGCACGCGTCCGCGCGGGGTGTAGCGCACCGCGTTGGACAGGAAGTTCTGCAGGATCCGCCGCAGCAGGGTCTCGTCGCTGCGCACCGCGGCGCGGGTGGGCACGTAGTGCAAATGCAAGCCGCGATCTTCGGCGACGATGCCGAATTCGTGCGCCAGGGTCTGCAGCAGCGGCCCCAGCGCGAAGTCGCGCACTTGCGTCTTCAGCGTGCCCGCTTCCAGCCGCGAGATGTCCAGCAGGCTGTTGAGGATCGCGTCCTGCGCGACCAGCGCATTGTCGACGTGGTCGGCGATCTGCCGTGCGTCGTTGTCGTGCAGTTTGCCACGCAGCGCCGAGACGAACATGCGCGCGGCGTTGAGTGGTTGCAGCAGGTCGTGCACCGCCGAGGCGACGAAGCGGGTCTTGTAGCGGTTGGCGTTCTCGGCCTCGCGCTTGGCATCGGCCAGGTCGCGGGTGCGTTCGGCGACGCGGTGCTCCAGCGCATCGGCCAAGGAGCGCAGTTCGCGCGCGGCGTTCTTGTAACTGGTGATGTCGGCATAGCTGGTGACGAAACCGCCATCGGGCAGCGGATTGCCGCGAATTTCCAGCACCGTGCCGTCGTCCTTCTCGCTCTCGCGCATGTGCGGGCGGCCGCTGCGCAGGTGATCCAGGCGGCGCTGGATCGCCGCTTCCACCGGGCCGGGGCCGAGCAGGCCGCGGCGCGCGTTGTGGCGGAACACATCCTCGATCGGGCGGCCGATGCGGATCAGCTCGGGCGGGAAGCGGAAGATCTCCAGGTAGCGCGAATTCCACGCCACCAGGCGCAACTGCGCGTCGATGATGACCACGCCCTGCGGCAGGTGTTCCAGGCTGCGGCTGAGGCCGGTATCGGCCTGTTGCGCGGCCTGCACCACGCCGTCCTGCGCAGTACGCAGTTCCTGCGCATGCTGTTGCAGCAGCGACTCCAGCTCGCGCCGGCTGCGCTGGCGCAGCCGCGCCAGGCGCTGGCGTTGCTGGAACAGCAGGCCCAGGAACACCAGCGCCAGCCAGATGCCGGCCGCGGCCAGTGCGGCGGCGCGGCCGGCGGCGCGGCTGCCGCCGATGTCGTGCAGCAGGTGCAGGCGCCAGCCGCTTTCCGGCAGCGCCATGCTCTGCCACAGCAGCGGCGCACGCTGCGCCGGCGCGGCGATGCGCATCACCTGGCCGCCGTCGTCCAGCGTGGCCAGGCGGCGTCGCTGCGCCGGCAGCAAGGTCTGCCGTGCGTACTGGCGGGTGGCGAGCAGTTCCTCGCGCTCGCGCGCGCTGAGCGGCTGCAGCTGGCGGTAGCGCCAGGCGTCGCGGCTGGACAGGAACACCACGCCATGGCGATCGCTGACCAGCACCACGTCGGGCACGCGCAGCCACTCGCGTTCCAGCGCCGCCAGTTCGATCTTGATCACGATCACGCCGAGGGTGCGGCCGGCCTCGTCGCGGATCGCCTGCGACAAGAAATAGCCGGGCATGCCGGTGGTCATGCCGATGCCGTAGAAACGGCCGCTACCCTGCGCCAGCGCCTGCTTCACGTAGGGGCGGAAGCCGTAGTCGGCACCGACGTTGCTGCTGGCCAGGCGCCAGTTGCTGGCCGCCACCGCCACACCGCCGGCGTCGATCAGGGTCAGCGTCGAGGAGCGGGTGACGTCGTTGGCGCGTTCCAGCTTCAGGTTCAGTCGCTGGTGCGCAGCCGGGTCCAAAGGCCGTGTCAGCGCCTGGCGCAGTTCCGGATCCAGCGCCAGCAGCTGCGGCAGGGCGCGGTAGCGGTCGATGCGCTGCTGCAGGGTCTGCGCGTACAGCTCCAGCTGCTGCCGCAGTTGCCGGCTCTCGGCGCGCAGCGCGCGCTGTTCGGCGAAATGCCCGGCCGACAGCATCGCCAGCGCCATGCCGCCGAGGACGGCGAGCAGGAGCAGGACGAGGTGGCGATGGCGCGAGGCGGGATACATGCGGACTGGGCAGGGCCGTGACGGTCTCCGGCCAGCTTAGCGGCAGCGGCGCGTGCGTTGCTGGCGATTGGTTGCGCGGGCGCTCTCGGCAGCGGCGTTGCGATCGCACAAGCGGCCGCGATGGACGGATGGCCGGATGGCTGAACGCAGAACGGCAGCGCCTGCCCATGTGTGCAGGCGCTGCCGCGCCGGGTCTTGCTTTCCAACGCGCCCCGGGCGGTCAGTGCCGAGCGGGGCGCCGATCAGGCCGCGCCGATCAGAACTGCACCTGCGCGCGCAGGTCGATCGAGTTCGGCTTGGTGTGCACGCCGGCGCGCTCGGCATCGGCGCGCACGTAGTTGGCCTGGAACTTGAAGTGGCTGGTCAGGTACCAGTTGGCGCCCAGGGTCCAGTCGTGCTGGCGGCCGCCGAGCACGCTGCCGTCGTCCAGGTCCAGGCGGCTGTAGCGCGCCAGCACCTCGACCGCGCCGTAGGCGTTGGCCGGCTTGACGTTGGCCACGTTGCCGGCGCTGTACGGGCGCGACTCGCCGGTCAGCACATAGCTGGCGAACACGTACTGGCCGTCGGCCGTGTAGTCGGGGCGGCCGTTGTCGCGGGTCACTTCGGCGCGCAGCGCTTCGCCCTGCATCGAGAACGGACCCTTGATCCAGATCCCCTCCAGGCCGGTGCGGCGCACCTGGTCGGCATCGACCAGGGTACCGGAGTCGACCAGGCGCACATCGGTCAGGCCGGCTTCCGGACGCGCCCGCAGGCGCACGCGCGGGCTGAAGCTCACGTCCAGGCCGTTGTGGTAGCCGCGCGGGTTTTCCTGCGAGTAGGCCAGGCCCAGGTGCAGTACGTCGCCGTCGGCCTTGAACGGGGTCCACACGCCGCGCACCGCCTGGGTGGTGCCGGGGGTGTCGCCCTGCAGATCCTTGCCGCCGTACGCGCCGGCCTGCAGCAGGTACTGCGGGCGCTCGAAGGTCCACTCCACGCCGGTGCGGCGACCCTGGTAGATCGCCTGGATCGGCAGCGCGGTTTCCATGAAGCTGTCGGCGCGCGAGCTGGTCACGCCTTCCAGGCCGACCGGCACCTTGATGTAGCCCAGCCGCACCTTGCCGTAGTCGCTGCCGAACAGCGCCTTGGTCTCGAAGCGGAAGAACACGTCCAGCCACAGCTTGGACTGGAAGTCGAAGTACACCATCGCGTCGTACACGCCCTTCTTCTTCAGCGTGGCGCCGAATTCCTTGCGCCGGAACGTGTTGTCGTCCTCCAGGCGCGCATCGTCGTTGGAGAAGTTGTTCCAGTCGTAGCCGTAGTTGCCGGTCACGGCCAGTTCGGTGCCGTCGTTGAAGGCGACCTTGGTCGGCCAGTCGTCGAATCCGCTGGCGGCGGCGGGAGCGGCGGCGGTCAGGCACAGCGCAGCGAAGAGGAGGGTATGGCGCATGGTCGTGATGTCTTCTTTGATGAGGAAAAAAGCGCTTCGGCACTCGACTGAAAGGACGGCAAGGCTTGTGCGGGCGGTGCAGCGTGGTGTCGCGACCGTCCCCCGGCCACAGTGTGGGCATATCGCCGGAACAACGCGCCGCCCGCATGCAATAGCGGACGCATCCGGCGGTTCTTTACAGCGATGTTGCGGTCCTGCGACGGCGCATGGCCCCTGAATACGCATGCGACCCCGGCAGCGCCGGCGGCGGGACAGTATGCGACGCAGCGTCGAAGGGCCATGCACATGGCCGGCGTCGCGCGTCGCACCGTCTTTCCCACCAGCGTGCGGGGACACTGTAACTGCGTCGACGGCACTGCGACCAGGGGACTACTACCAATGGGTTATCTGCTTAGAAGCCGGTGCCGCGTACAAAGACAGCATTCCGCGATCTGCGTCTGATTGCTGGTCTACTTATTGCTCCGGAGCGCACTCATGCATATCCCAACTTCCCCGGCCGGCGGCCTCGTGCATCGGCACGTGCCGTTCTACCGGCAGCTGTATTTCCAGGTGGTGGTCGCCATCGTGCTCGGTGCGCTGCTCGGCCACTTCGAGCCGGCCTTCGCCGAGAAGCTCAAGCCGCTGGGCGACGCCTTCATCAAACTGGTGAAGATGATCATCGCGCCGGTGATCTTCCTGACCATCGTCACCGGCATCGCCGGCATGACCCAGCTGAAGGCGGTGGGCCGGGTGTTCGTCAAGGCGATGGTGTATTTCCTGTTCTTCTCCACGCTGGCGCTGATTGTCGGCATGGTCGTCGCGCACGTGGTGCAGCCCGGCGCCGGCATGAACATCAATGCGGCCGACCTGGACCAGAGCGCGGTGCACAGCTACGTTGAAAAGTCGCATGAGCTGACCCTGGTCGGCTTCCTGATGGACATCATCCCGAAGACGCTGCTCAGCCCGTTCGTCGGCGACAACATCTTGCAGGTGTTGTTCGTGGCGGTGCTGTTCGGCGTGTCGCTGGCGCTGGTCGGCGAGCGTGGCAGGCCGGTGCTGACCCTGCTGGAGGCGCTGGTCGCGCCGGTGTTCAAGCTGGTGCACATCCTGATGCGGGCCGCGCCGATCGGCGCGTTCGGTGCGATCGCCTTCACCATCGGCAAGTACGGGGTGGAATCGCTGATCAACCTGGCCTGGCTGGTGGGTTCGTTTTACGTCACCGCGCTGCTGTTCGTACTGGTGATCCTGGGCGCGGTGGCGCGGCTGTGCGGGTTTTCGATCTTCAAACTGATCCGCTATCTGAAGGCGGAACTGCTGCTGGTGCTGGGCACCTCTTCGTCCGAATCGGCGCTGCCGTCGCTGATGGAGAAGATGGAGAAGGCCGGCTGCGAGAAGTCGGTGGTCGGGCTGGTGGTGCCCACCGGCTATTCGTTCAACCTGGACGGCACCAACATCTACATGACCCTGGCCGCGCTGTTCATCGCCCAGGCGACCAACACCGAACTGACTCTGTGGCACCAGATCGCGCTGCTGCTGGTGGCGATGCTCAGCTCCAAGGGCGCCGCGGGCGTGACTGGTGCCGGCTTCATCACCCTGGCGGCGACGCTGGCCGTGGTGCCGGAAGTGCCGGTGGCGGGCATGGCGCTGATCCTGGGTGTGGACCGCTTCATGAGCGAGTGCCGCTCGCTGACCAACTTCATTGGCAATGCCGTGGCCACGGTGGTGGTGTCGCGCTGGGAGAACGCGCTGGATCGCGACCGCCTGCGCATCGCCCTGGATGGCGGCGAAGACGCGCTGCCGGCGGTCGTGGCCGAGCCTGCCGCGATCCGCTGAGCTTCCGCATGCTGCGCGCGCGCCGGCCTGGCCGGCGCGTCGCGTTTCCGGCCCCGGGCCTGCGCGGTGACAGCCGCAAGACAGGCTGGGTCCTGGCCCAGGGAGTAGAATCCTGGGCCTCGCGCCCTTCGACCACAGAAGCCTCGATGTCAAACGACGATTTCAAACAGGCCGCCCTCGACTATCACCGCCAGCAGCCGCCGGGCAAGATCAAGGTGGCCGCGACCAAGCCCATGCTGACCCAGCGCGACCTGTCGCTGGCCTATTCGCCGGGCGTGGCGTTCGCCTGCGAAGCGATCGTCGCCGATCCGCAACAGGCCAGCGAGCTGACCGCGCGCGGCAACCTGGTCGCGGTGATCAGCAACGGCACCGCGGTGCTGGGCCTGGGCAACATCGGCCCGCTGGCGTCCAAGCCGGTGATGGAAGGCAAGGGCGTGCTGTTCCAGAAGTTTGCCGGCATCGACGTGTTTGACATCGAGATCAACGAGAACGATCCGGACAAGCTGGTCGACATCATCGCCAGCCTGGAGCCGACCTTCGGCGGCATCAACCTGGAAGACATCAAGGCGCCGGAGTGCTTCATCGTCGAGCGCAAGCTGCGCGAGCGGATGAACATCCCGGTGTTCCACGACGACCAGCATGGCACCGCGATCATCGTCGGCGCCGCGGTACTCAATGCATTGGTGGTCACCGGCAAGAAGATCGAGGACGTCAAGCTCGCCACCACCGGCATGGGCGCGGCCGGCATTTCCTGCGTCAACATGCTGGTGTCGCTGGGCCTGAAGCCGGAGAACATCCTGGCGCTGGACCGCGACGGCGTGATCCACAGCGGCCGCACCGACCTGGACCCGGACAAGCAGCGCTACGCGCGCGACACCGACAAGCGCACCCTGGCCGAGATCGTCGAGGGCGCCGACATTTTCCTCGGCCTGTCGGCCGCCGGCATCCTCAAGCCGGAAATGGTGGCGACGATGGCGGCGCAGCCGGTGATCTTCGCGTTGGCCAATCCCAATCCGGAAATCACCCCGGAGGCGGCCAAGGCGGTGCGCCCGGACGCGATCATCGGCACCGGCCGTTCGGACTACCCGAACCAGATCAACAACGTGCTGTGCTTCCCGTACCTGTTCCGCGGCGCGCTTGACGTCGGCGCCACCGGCATCAACGAGGCGATGAAGATCGCCTGCGTCAAGGCGATCGCGGCAATGGCGCGGCGCGAGGCCTCCGACCTGGGCGCTGCCTACGGCGGCGAGACGCCTAGCTTCGGCCCCGACTACCTGATCCCGCGGCCGCTGGATCCGCGCCTGCTGGTCGAGCTGTCCTCGGCGGTGGCGCAGGCGGCGATGGACTCGGGCGTGGCCACGCGCCCGATCGCCGACATGGAGGCCTACCGCGACAAGCTCGGCCAGTTCGTCTACCGCACCAGCCTGATGATGAAGCCGGTCTACGACCGCGCCCGCGCCGACAAGCAGCGCGTGGTCTACGCCGAGGGCGAAGAGGAAGTGGTGCTGCGCGCGGTGCAGAGCGTGATCGACGAAGGCCTGGCGTTCCCGATCCTGATCGGCCGCCCGGACGTCATCGAGGCGCGCATCCAGCGCCTGGGCCTGCGCATCACCGCCGGCGTGGACTTCGAGATCACCAACATCTACGACGATCCGCGCTTCAACGACTACTGGCAGTATTACCACTCATTGACCGAGCGCCGCGGCGTCACCGTCACCGCGGCCAAGGAGCTGATGCGCTCGCGGCCGACGCTGATCGCCGCAGTGATGGTCGCGCGCGGCGAAGCCGATGCGCTGCTCACCGGCGTGGTCGGCCGCTTCCACAAGAAGCTCGGCTATGCGCGCAGCGTGATCCCGCTGGAACCGCGGGTCAGCTCGACCTCGGCGATGACCGGGGTGATCAACCAGTTGGGCGGGTTCTTCTTCCTGGACACGCACGTGCAGGAAGACCCGAGCGTGGAGCAGATCGTCGAGGCCACGCTGCAGGCCGCGTACCGGCTCAAGCTGTTCGGCATCGAGCCGAACATCGCGCTGCTGTCGCATTCCAACTTCGGCAGCCACGACTCGCGCGATGCGCTGAAGATGCGCCAGGTG
Organism: Xanthomonas translucens pv. translucens DSM 18974; assembly: GCF_000331775.1. Next base: position 8,648 of record NZ_CAPJ01000284.1, on the reverse strand, counting down.
CGCGAAGCGCTGCTCAAGCGCAAGCCCGAGCTCAACATCGACGGCGAAATGCAGGGCGACACCGCCTGGGACGAGGCGCTGCGCAAGCAGATCATGCCCAACAGCACCTTGAAAGGCCGCGCCAACCTGTTCGTGCTGCCGAACCTGGAAGCGGCCAACATCGCCTACAACCTGGTGCGCGTGTTCACCGACGGCGTGGCGATCGGCCCGATCCTGATGGGCATCTCCAAGCCGGTGCACATCCTGACCACCAGCGCCACCTCGCGCCGGGTGATGAACATGACCGCGATCGCCGCGGTCGATGCGCAGATCCGCAAGCAGTTGGAAGCGGAGAAGGCGGGCTGAGCCAGCTCGGGAGGTGCGTTCGCCGGCAGAGCGCGCCGCAGCCACTGTGTCTGCGGCTCGCGTAAGCGCCCTTGCGTCGGTTGATCGAAGGCACTGGTCGTCGACATTGGACAAGTATTGACAGCGCTTCCGATTCGAGCAAAATGCGTGTGACACATTCATTAATTTAGTGTGTACATCACGATGGTGCTCCTACGGACAGGTGTGCGATATAGATCATGGTGCATTAGCGGCGCGTATCCGTTCGGCGCGCAAAGCGCTCGGCCTGTCGCAATGCGAACTGGCGAGTAGGCTGGGGGTGCATCGCACCACTATCGCCCATTGGGAGCGTGCCGGCGGTTGCGTGCCCAGCGTCGGCAACCTGCGTGTCCTCAGTGAAGAACTCCAGGTCGAGTTCGAATGGCTGGCTGTTGGGGGTATCGCCGGCAAGGTGTTGCCGTTGAGTGCTGTGCCAAGTTCACGCCGTGACCTCGAGTCGCGCCTGCTACAGCTCTCACGGCATGTCCCGGTGTCCTTTCTTGCCACCGTCATTGCGCTCCTGGAGAACGCCAGCGCTTATCTGGAGTGATGGCTATCGCCAGCGCGGTAGCTTGGTTCGTCAGTCACCCTGTCTGTTTGTGGTCATTCGGTGTCGCGATTGCCAGCGGTGCGGGTGTGCGGGTGTGGCGCGGAGCGATGGCGCATGTCGCGTTGATCCGACATGCAGGCTGGAAAATGTCAGGTCTGGCACACCTGCGCGCTTGCATCGCAGACAACCAACCAGCCTAATGGAGGCGAAGGCGGGAACATCCGGTGTGCATGGATGCTTTAAAGCCCCGTCGCCCGTTTCGAAGGATCGCAGCGTGCTTCACCCCATAAACAAGGAGTTTCTCGACGGCCTTGCGCTCGTAATACCGATCGCGCTCGTCGTCCCGCTTGGCGGCGGCAAGCTGAATTGGACGATGCTGGCCGCGATCCTGGCTTGCCTGACAATCGCGCGCAGCGTCCAGGCCGGCGTCACGTTGCCCGAGCAGGTCTTTCCGGTTTTGTGCGGTGCGTTGATCGTGCCATGCGTCTTGCTGGCGATATCGCGCTCCAAGGGCCGGGTGGCGCGCGGCAAATTCCGCGGGGATATGGAATGAGCCAGGGCCTGTTCCGTGAAGAAGTCATGCAGGCTCGCCGCACCAGTTGGTTAGGTGGTATCTCCTTGGTGCAGCCTTTACAGGCATGGGTATTTGCAAGTGCGGCCGCAATTGCTGCGACATCGGTGGTGGTATTCCTGTGCATTGGCACCTACACGCATCGGTCCACTGTGACGGGACAACTGGTTCCGACCAAAGGCCTGGTCACGGTGATGGCACCCGCCACAGGGGTTGTCACCCGGCTTGACGTGCGCGAAGGCCAGCGCGTCGAGGCCAGGCAGATCCTTGCCGTAGTGACGGTGCCGCGCGCGACGCTGGCAAGTGGCGATACCGAGGCTGCCTTGCAGCGCCATCTACGCCAGCGAGGGGATGGGTTGAAGTCTTCCGAACAGGCAAAGCTGCAGCAGTTGGATGCGCAGGAGCAAGGGTTGCGCGCGCAACTGGTCAATCTGCAGCAGGAATTGTTGCAGGTGAATAGTGAAGTCGCCACTCGTCGTAGCCAGATCACCCTCGCCAATGAAGTGCTGCAACGCTGGCGCCAGTTGCAAGATGGCAAGTACGTCAGCGTGCTGCAGATCAAGCAGCAGGAATCCAGCGCGCTGGAGTACACCAGCCAGATGCAGGCTTTGCAGCGGCAGGCAACCGAGATGCGGCGCAGCCTTGCGCAGATCGAACAGCAGTTGCGTGTGTTGCCAGGTCAGCGCATGGGCATTCATGCCGAGTATCGGCGGGACAACGCCGCAGTGGAGTTAGAACAAGTACAAACCCAGGTGGGTGGCGCGCTGTTGGTGACAGCACCTGTCGGCGGGATGATTGCCACGCAGGTAGTCAAGCCGGGGCAGGCAATTCAGGCTGGGCAACCGCTACTAAGCCTGGTACCGGGAGACGGCCGCCTTGAGGCCGAATTGCTGGTTCCTAGTCGTGCAATTGGTTTCATCGAGATAGGCAATATGGTGATGTTGCGTTACCAAGCGTATGCATACCAGAAATTTGGCCACCAACGTGGCGCTGTGATGTCGATCAGTCGCAGCGCGTTGACGTCGAAGGAATTGGGGGCATTGACCGGCAATGCTCAGCCGGGAGAACCATACTATCGAGTGACGGTGAGGTTGGCACAGCAAGTGATCGTGGCCTATGGCAAGCAGGAGCATCTCAAGCCTGGGATGCTCCTAGAGGCGGACGTGCTTGGTGAAAAGCGAAGCTTGATTGAATGGATTTTTGAGCCGTTCTACTCGCTCCGGTCAATAAGTAATTCTTAGATTTGGGTGGTCCCAAAGCCTGGGATGCAGGGGTGCTGCATCAATATGCAAGGAGAACGGAAATGCGTGAGTTGATTTTAGATGAAATGGAGCAGGTGAACGGTGGTAGCCTGGCGGCTGATCTCGGTAAGGTGCTTGGTACGCTATTTGGTGCTGGCGCTGCAACTCAGAAGAGTATTGACAATAGCGGTAATGAAATGCTTTCTGCGCTCCAGTACGGTGCTTGAATAGTGATGCTAGATAATTGGAATGGAGGATTTATGAAAGAGCTTGATATAAATGAAATTGAGGGTGTTTCCGGCGGATCTTTGTATGGCGAACTTAATGAGGCATATGAGGCAGTCAAGGAGTTCGGTTCATCTTTTTGGGCTAGTGCGAAAGCGGCTTACGGGATTGAATAAATTTTGATTAATTTGGAAAGGTGTCCGAAGCCGGTACTCTTCGGACACCTTTAATTAAGAGTAATCGGCTCTCATTCGCAAAAACTGCCATAAGAAAATTGATGAGAATTATGTGCGAAGATCGCTGGTTAAATCGAAATATCTGGGATGCTGGCGCATCACAAGTGTTCTTGGCTGCATTGGTCTTGGCAGTTTTTTGTTTTGCTCTTGAAAATCTGTGTGAAGTATCTTTGGATTGGATTTTGACGTTTATAGGGGTGCCAAGCAGGCTTGATTTTATAAAAGAAGATCAGGCGATAAGGCCCTGGATTTCTCCTTTGCTAATTTCTCCGATACTGGAGAATTTTATTTGTTTTGTTTGGTTGCGTTTTGTATTTTCCGATAGAAAGTGGCATTGGTGGAAAGGGCCATTGTTGGTATCGCTAATTGCGGGAGTCTTTCATTCTTTATTTAATTGGGAGATACGCTACATGGCGATTTGGGTAGTATTTTTTGCAATTTGTTGTTTATTGGCTAATGTGCATGATCGGGTAGTTGGATTCTTGGCCTCGGTCTTGCTTCATAGTGCATTTAATTTGATTGTGATGGCGTTCTCTAGATTTTCATGACTTCCAATTATTTTATGGATTTTAAGCGTGCTACAGATTAAGCGACAGGAATCCAGTGCGCCGGATTACACCAGCCGGATGCAAGCCTTGCAGTGACAAGCGACCGAGATGCGACGTAATGTGGCGCAAATCGAGTGGCAACTGCGGTTGTTGTCCTTGCAGCGTTTGAGTGTTCAGGTCGATTATAGGCACGATAATTCCACGTTGGAGGAGCAGCAGGTTGAGGTTCAGGCCAACAGTGAACTCGCCGTAACTGCTCCAGCACTGGGGTGGTCGCTACTACGATGGCTAAGTCGGGCAGGCGATCCAGTCCGTAAGATGCCGATATTCTAACTGATAGCACGCTGAAGTTTTTTCCCAGGCGCAGGGTGTGCGTCAAATTGACTGTTAGAGGTGATATATGCGTGAGTTGACTGTTGAAGAAACAATTGCTGTTGCTGGGGGGCTTGAAGCTGGTTGCTCATACACTAAGACTGTTACCAAAAACGCTGATGGCAGCACGACGACCACAAAAACGGTTGAGTGTCACGCAAAAGGCTGATTTTTAATTCGCCATGAGGCATCGGTCTGGTGCCGATGCCTCATTTTATGGAAATTCATTAAGAGCTACGTGAATGATTAATTCTACAATCCGGATGATCGCCCTTCTTGCAACAGTTTTTTTTTGTGGAAATGTGCATGCAGGTTGGAGGAGGATTTCCCCGGATCTCATAGAGCTGCGTGGCGATATCGATTCGAATTCAGACGTCGAATATTTCAAGATCGCAAAGGACGGTTATTCAAAAATTGTCGTCCATAGTCTAGGAGGTTACCCCTTGGTTGCACTTAGAATTGCCGAAGACATTGTTCGGCGCCGTCCGATTGAAGTGAAAGTGGATGGTGTATGTCTATCGGCGTGTGCTAGTTATATCGCAATGGCTGCTTCATCGCTGACCGTCGATTGCGGCGCTGTTCTCGGTTGGCATGGAACGCTGCCGCCTGGGAAAGAAGGAGCTGTTTCGCTGGCGGCGGAGGGTGGGCCCCAAGCGTTGGTGGATAAGTATCGTGATTGGCTGGAGAAGTTTCATGCGGACGAACACAGTTTTTACAGTCGCGCTGGCGTGGACTATAAAATATTGGAATATGCCAATCAACAAGTGAAAATAATTTCCGGAAAGATGGATGAGTACACGTTTGATGAGAAGACAGGGGAATATTCGTATTCTAGTACGCCTTCTGTCTGGGTGCCTCAGCGTGTGACGTTGGAGAAATATGGAGTTGATGGTGAGCGGTATTGCCAGAAATATACGGTTAAGATTGTACAGGATGTAATGGAGAAGGCGGGTGTGAAGTCATCATTTGTGCTGGATCAGTAAGGCGTTGCGTGGGTATGCATTGATGGATGTCTATTTACAGAGCGAGGCCTCCGAATGCGGCCTGGCTTCATTGGCGATGGTCGCCAGCGGCTATGGTTGTCATGTCAGTCTCCCGGAAATGCGCCGTTGCTTTCCACTGTCGCTGAAAGGTATTAAGCTCAGTGGTCTTATTCAGATTGCCCAACAACTCGGCTTCTCCACCCGAGCGCTTCGGCTAGACATGGAGCACTTCGGGCAACTCAAGCTGCCCTGCATTTTGCATTGGGACCTCAACCACTTTGTGGTGCTTGCAAAGGTCGGGAAGTCAAAATTCACTATACTCGATCCCGCGATAGGGGAGCGAAAGCTGTCGATCCATGAAGTCTCTCAGCACTTTACCGGTGTGGCGCTAGAATTGACCCCCGCTGCAGAATTCAAGCCGCAGAAGGTGTCCCCTACGATTTCCGCGCGGCAACTCACTGGGCCGATCAATGGATTGTGGAACGCTCTTTTTCAAATATTCCTACTGTCGGTTGCGTTACAGGTTTTTGTCGTGCTCGCGCCGTTCTACATGCAATGGGTGGTTGACCAGGCGCTGGTTTCGGCGGATCGCGACCTGTTGGCGGTACTCGGTTTGGGTTTCGGATTGGCGCTGCTGCTGCAAGTGGGTATCGGCTTGCTGCGCGGCTGGTCGGTGGTCTATCTGTCCTCCAGGCTCGGATTGCAATGGATGAGCAACGTGTTCGCGCACTTGCTCAAATTGCCGCTGGATTTCTTCGAGAAGCGTCATCTGGGCGATGTGACTTCACGCATGTCATCGGTGCAGACGATCCAGCACACACTGACCACCAGCTTCGTCGAGGCGATCATCGACGGACTGATGGCAGTGGTCACGCTGGTCTTGATGCTGGTCTATAGCTGGAAGTTGGCGCTGGTCACGCTGCTGGCGGTAGTACTTTATCTGTGTATTCGGGCAATCGCCTACCGGCCGGTGCGTGATCGCACTGAGCAGCAGCTCGTCGCCGCGGCCAAGCAGCAGAGCCATTTGCTGGAATCGCTGCGCGGCATGCAGAGCCTGAAAATCGCTGGTGAGGAGCCGCTGCGCCGTTCCAACTACGACAATCTGCTCAACGAGACAGTCAACCAGGATGTCAAACTGGCGCGGATGTCGCTGGGGTTCAACACGGCCAGCCAGCTGGTGTTCGGCATTGAGCGCATCGCGGTGATCTGGATCGGGGCCAGGCTGGCGCTGGACAATGTGTTCTCGGTCGGCATGCTGGTCGCCTACCTGGCCTACAAGGATCAGTTCGCCATGCGCGTGAGTGGCCTGATCGACAAGTGGGTCGAGTTCCGCATGCTGCGCCTGCATGGCGAGCGGTTGGCGGATATCGTGCTGACGCCGCCCGAGGACGACCACGCGCTGCCCGAGGCGTTGCCTCCGGCCGAGCCGCGCATCGAGGTCGAGGGGCTGTCGTTTCGCTACGCCGCGGGCGAGCCGTGGGTCGTCAAGGAGTGCAGTTTCGCGATCGAGCCAGGCGAGTCGGTGGCGATCATCGGTGCATCCGGTTGCGGCAAGACGACGCTGGTCAAACTGCTGCTGGGATTGCTCAAGCCCAGCGAAGGGGCAATCCGCATCGGTGGTCACGATCTACATAAGCTAGGGCCGCGAAACGTGCGCGCGATCGTCGGTGCGGTGATGCAGGACGATCAATTGTTCGCCGGCAGCATCGCCGACAACATCGGGTTCTTCGATCCCGATTTCGACCTGGAACGGGTCGAGGCGGCGGCACGGTTGGCGGCGGTGCATGAGGATATTGCCGCGATGCCGATGGGCTATCACAGCCTGATCGGCGACATGGGCAGTTCGCTGTCCGGCGGGCAGAAGCAGCGGGTGATCCTGGCGCGTGCGCTGTACCGGCAACCGAAGCTGCTGTTCCTGGATGAGGCCACCAGCCATCTGGATGTGTTGCGCGAGCGTCTGGTCAACGACGCGGTGAAGCAGTTGAAGCTGACCAAGGTGATCGTTGCGCATCGGCCGGAAACCATCGCCAGTGCCGACCGCGTGTTGGTGATGGAACAGGGGCGCATCGTGCAGGAACTACGGCCACAGACATCACCTGCCGAAGTGACAACAGCCAGCGCCTGACTGTCGCTATCGGTTGTCTAGGACGCGTCAGCGGATTCGAGCGAGACAAAAGATCCTGCCGATTCGGGTGCCGCGAGCCAGGAATGAACACGTAAAAAACCACGCCGCGGGATGTACGCCGCAGCGCTGCCGGCACCGCAGACCCTTCAGGCCAGACGCTTACCCATCGGCAGCGGCAGGCTTTCGTGCTCGCTCTGGTTCAGCTTGGAGGGCTTGCCGGTCAGCAGCACGTAGGCATCGACGCCGGTGAGTTCGGCAATCTTCAGCAAATGCCGGGCATTGGGGACGGAACGATTGTTCTCCCAGTGACCCAGGGTGCTATGCGCCACGCCCAGCAGGGCCGCCAGTTCGCGCAGCGTGAAACCGGCATTGCGCCGCGCCTGCATCAATCGCACACCTATATCCACGGGACACCTCAGAGCGGCATGTTGGCACCGCGTCCCCCCGAGCATAGTGGATGTCATTGCCTTGCATCAAGCGGACAGTGAGTGGACAAGCCCAGGACAGCGCCGGCGCGGCGGACGCCGGCCCGGCGCGGTCGCGGGACGGGCTGCTAGAATTGGCTGTCTCCTCCCGCCGTGTCCCACCGCCATGAGCCATACCGCCACCGCGCCCGCCAATACAGAGACGCGCTACAACGTGCACCGCGCCGACCTGCCGCTGAGCTGCCCGACCCCGGAGATGGCGCTGTGGAACTCGCACCCGCGGGTCTATCTGCCGCTGGAGGAAGAACCCAGCCACGAGGCCAAGTGTCCCTACTGCGGCGCGGTCTTCGTGCTGGTCGACTGACCGCCGGGTCGATGCACCGCCTGACCGTGGTGCAGCTGCTGCCGGCGCTGGAGTCCGGCGGCGTCGAACGCTCCACCCTAGAAATCGCCGCGGCGCTGGTCGCCGCCGGACACCGCGCGCTGGTGGTGTCGGCCGGCGGCCGCCTGCTGCCGGCGCTGGCGCAGACCGGTGCCGAGCACATCGCCCTGGACATCGGCCGCAAGTCGCTGCTGAGCCTGCGCCACGTGCCGGCATTGCGCCGGCTGTTCGTGCGCGAGGGGGTGGACATCGTGCACGCGCGCTCGCGGCTGCCGGCCTGGCTGGGCTGGCACGCGCTGCGCGGGCTACCGGCGGCGCAGCGGCCGCGCTTCGTCACCACCGTGCACGGGCTCAATTCGCCGAGCCGCTACAGCGCGATCATGGCCCGCGGCGAACGGGTGATCTGCGTGTCGGCCACGGTGCGGAACTACGTGCTGCGCCACTACCCGCACACTGACCCGGCGCGCTTGCGGGTGATCCCGCGCGGCATCGACCCGGCGCAGTTCCCGCGCCGTGCGCAGCCCGATCCGGACGCGCGCGCCTGGGCCGCGACGCTGGCGCCGGCCACGGCGGGCGGCGGTCCTCTGCTGCTGTTGCCTGGGCGTGGCACCCGCCTGAAGGGCCACG
>NZ_CAPJ01000285.1 GCF_000331775.1 Xanthomonas translucens pv. translucens DSM 18974 | reverse complement strand
CGCAACCAGCGCCGCTGACCGGCCGCGCCCGCCCTCCACGCTCGCGATGACCGCGCTGCCTGCCGAGATACTGCACCACGCCGCACTGGATGCGCGCCTGGTCAAGGCGGTGCGCGGCATCCGCCTGCTGGCGCTGGCGAGTTGGCCGGTGGCGGTGCAGGCGCCGTTCCTGGACAGCGTGGCGCGCGGCCAGCCGCAGCTGCCGCAGGTGCAGTACCCGCGGCTGGATTTCGCCGACACGCGCCGCGAGCTGGCGGCGATCGCGCAGGCGGCCGATCCGGCGCATCCGCTGGGTGCCTATCTGCAGGCTTCGGTGCACAGCTGGGATCTGGCCGCGGCCTTGCTGGAGTCGCTTGGCACGCCTGCGGTCGGCACGTATTCGGCGCAGTTGTTCGGCGTGCCGGAAGATCCGATGCCCGGGCATGGGCCGACCACCCGCGACGCCGCGCGCCATTTCATCCATATCGCGCAGGAGCTGGATCGCGAACTGCTGTCGGCCGAAGAGCAGGTCCCGGTGTCGGCCAGCGGATTGCGCCTGCTGCTGCAGGGCGACCTGGACGAATTCTTCGGCGCGCGCGTGATCGCGGTCGAGCTGGATCCGGAGCTGCTGGCCAAAGCCGCGGCCGGCGCGCACCGCATCCGCCTGCGCTCGGGCGCCTCGTTCAGCGACTACGACCGCGCGCAGCTGTTCCACCACGAGGCGCTGGTGCATTCGCTGACCGCGCTCAACGGCCGCGAGCAGGCGCAGTTGCCGAGCTTGGCGTTGTCGTCGCCGCGGATCACCGCGACCCAGGAGGGCCTGGCGACCTTCGCCGAGCAGATCACCGGCAGCATCGACATCGCGCGGATGAAGCGGATCAGCTTGCGCATCGAAGCGATCGCGCTGGCGCGCAGTGGCGCCGATTTCGTCGAGGTGTTTCGGTATTTCGATGCGGCCGGGCAGTCGCCGGCGGAGAGCTTCTCCTCGGCGCAGCGCGTGTTCCGCGGCGTGCCGACCGGCGGCGGTGCCGCCTTCACCAAGGACACCGTGTACCTGCGCGGGCTGGTGTCGGTGCACACGTTCTTCCGCCAGGCCTTGCAGCGCGATCGCCTGCCGCTGTGCCGCTGGCTGTTCGCCGGCAAGATGGCGCTGGAGGACGTGGCCGCGTTCGCGCCGCTGTTCGAGGCCGGCGTGCTGGCGCCGCCGCGCTGGCTGCCGAACTGGGTCGCGCGCGCCAGCGGCCTGGCCGGCATGCTGGCGTTCTCCCTGTTCGCCAACCGCATCCGCATGGATCAGCTGGACGGCCCCGGCGGCGCCTGAACACCGTCGCGTCGCGCTCACCCGCCGCGAATGCGCGCGTGCCGATACTGCGCGCCTGGCCTGCAGCGCATGGCCGCCGTTTCCACGCAAAAAAAAGGACATCCGCATGAAGATCCTGATGGTGCTGACCTCGCACGACCGCCTCGGCGACAGCGGCCACAAGACCGGCTTCTGGCTGGAGGAGTTCGCCGCGCCGTACTACGTGTTCAAGGACGCCGGCGCCGCGATCACGCTGGCTTCGCCCAAGGGTGGGCAGCCGCCGCTGGACCCGAAGAGCGATGCGGCCGACGCGCAGACCGCCGCCACACAGCGCTTCAAGGGCGATGCGGATGCGCAGCGGCAGCTGGCGAGCACGCGGCCGCTGGCCGAGGTGCAGATGGCCGACTACGACAGCGTGTTCTATCCCGGCGGCCACGGCCCGCTGTGGGATCTGGCCGAAGACCGCACGTCGATCGCGCTGATCGAGGCGTTCGCGCGCGCCGGCAAGCCGATCGGCTTCGTCTGCCACGCGCCGGGCGCGCTGCGCCGGGTCAGCGCCGCCGATGGCGCGCCGCTGATCAAGGGCCGCCGCGTCACCGGTTTTACCAATGGCGAAGAGGCGGCGGTCGGGTTGACCGACGTGGTGCCGTTCCTGATCGAGGACGAGTTCCAGCGGCTCGGCGGCCTGTACGAGAAAGGCGCCGATTGGGGCGTGCACGTGGTGGTGGACGGCCGCCTGGTCACCGGCCAGAACCCAGCTTCGTCCGAGGAGGCGGCGAAGGCGTTGCTGGGGTTGTTGGGCAAGTGAAGGGGGTGCGGCGCGCGTTTGTTGGCTGACGCTGGACGCGCGTCGCGATGCGGGTTCGATGGCGAGGCAGGGCGCCGGCCTGCCTTCTGTGGGAGTGACGTCACTCCCGACCGTTTCCCGGATCGGCCAGGTTGCGGCTTCGTTCGTCGCGGCTGAAGCCGCTCCTACAGGGAGCCTTGCCGGGCAGGTATCGCTGCTTCTTGTGGGAGGGACTTCAGTCCCGACTGCATCGGAGCTGGATCGAGGCTGCGGCGGCGTGCGTCGAGGTCTGATCCTCGAAAGAGCTGCTCCGGTGCAGCTCTTTCGCGAATTCGCCAATCCGCGACGCCGGCAGGACGCGCTCCGCGCTCAGCCGCGGCGCCACCAGCGCAGGCCGTAGGCCGGCAATAGGCCATCCCATTCCTGCAGTGCGGCGTCGTCGCGTCCGCCGTCGGCGATGGCCTGCCAGTCGCCATCGCCCAATGCAGCACGCTCCACTGCCACCGCTTGCGCACTGAAGTTGTAGGCCGCGACGAAGTCCGTACCGCGGGCGATCCCGAGCAGGGCCGGATCGCCCAGCGGCAACGCCCGCAGCGATTGCCCGGCGCCAAGCGCGGCGGTTGCCGCACGCGCGGCGATCAGCCGCCGCAGGCGGGTGTAGACCTGGCCGGGAACGCTGTCCGGGTCGCCGCGGCGCGCGGCGCGCTCCCAGTCCATGGCCGGACGCTGCAGCCAGCGCCCTTCGTGGCGTCGCAGCGGGTCGCGGCGGTAGTCCGCGTCGTTGCCCAGCGCCAGTTCGTCGCCCATGTACAGCAGCGGGACGCCGGGAATCGCCAGCGCCACGCCATACAGCAGCAACAGGCGCCGGATCGCCAGTTCCAGCGCTTCGGCATCGCCGTCGGCCAGCGCCGCTTCGATGCCGACCAGCGCGGCGCTCATGCCGTTGCTGCCGTGCACGCCGTCGCCGCTGCTCTGGAACGCTTCGCCGCGCGCGTAGCTGCCCGCCACGTCGCCGGCGAAGAAGCGTGCGGCCTGGGCAAGGTCGAACGGCGCGCTGCCGTTGCCGCCGGCCGCTTCGTGCTGCAGCACGTTCCAGCCGATGTCGTCGTGGCAGCGCACGTAGCTCAGCCACGCGCAGGCCGGCGGCAGCGCCGGCGTCTGCGCGATCACGCCGTGCACGATGTCGCCGCGCTGCGCGGCTAGCGCCACCCAGCCGGCCGCCATCAGCGTGCTGTGGTAGGCCAGGTGGCATTCGTGGCCGCGTGCCTGGCCGCTGCCGAAGTACGGCGGCAGCTGCGCCATCGGCACGATCGCCTCGGCCTTCAGCAGCACCGCCGGCACTGCGATGTCGGTGAGCGCGCGCAGCGCCTCCAGGATGGTGTGCGCCTCGGGCTGGTTCATGCAGTCGCTGCCTTCGCGCTTCCACAGGTAGGCGGTGGAATCCAGCCGGAACACTTCCACGCCCAGGTTGGCTAGGTGCAGCAGGGCCAATGCCATCTCGCCGAACACCGCCGGGTTGCTCCAGTCCAGGTCCCATTGATAGGGATAGAACGTGGTCCACAGCCAGGCCTGCGCGTCCTTGACCCAGGTGAAGTTGCCCGGCGCGGTATGCGGGAACACTTCGCGCAGGGTGCGTTCGTAGCGGTCCGGCAGGTCGCGCTCGGCGAAGTGGTGGTAGTAGTCCAGGTAGCGCGCGTCGCCCTGTCTGGCGGCCAGCGCCCAGGGATGGTCGTCGGCGGTGTGGTTGAGCACGAAGTCGGCGCACAGGCTGATGCCGGCGTCGCGCAGGCGTGCGGTCAGGGCGGCCAGGTCGGCGTTGTCGCCGAGCCGCGGTTCGACCTGGCCGTAGTCGCTGACCGCGAAGCCGCCGTCGTTGTCGCCGTCGCGCATGCGCAGGAACGGCAGCAGGTGCAGGTAGCGCACGCCCAGTTCCTGCAGGTAGGGCACACGCTCGCCGACCCCGGCCAGGGTGCCGGCGAAGCGGTCGACGTAGGCGCTGTAGCCGAGCATCGACGGCGTGCCGAACCAGTCCGGCGCGCGCGCCGCATCCAGTTCGGCCAGTGCCGGCGGGCGCACGCGGATCGTGGCTGCGACCGCGTCGAGCCAGCGCGGCAACCATTGTGCGTAGTGCGGATGCGCGCCGTACAGCGCGTGCAGGGCGGCGAACAGGCGTGCGCCATGGGCGCGGTAACGCGCGTGTGCGCCGGGCTGGGCAGCCAGTGCCGCCTGCATGCCGGCGTGATCGAAGAGCGGAGAAGCAGCGTTCATGATGGACCACGCCCGGCGACCGGGCGCGGCGGGCTCCTTGGAATCAGAAATCGTAGCGCACGCTGACGCTGGCGGTGCGGCCGGGGATGGAGCGGGCGCGGATGATGGCGTTGTCCGGAATGCTCGCGTCCTCGGCTTCGGTCAGGCCGAAGGCGTCGAACAGGTTGTTGATGTTCAGCGACAGGGTCAACGCGTCGGTGACGCGGTAGTTGCCGAACAGGTTCACCTGCGTGTAGCCGGGCATCTTCAACTGGTTACTGTCCTGGGTGTAGGCCGAGCTGGTGCCGATCGCGTTGACCCCTACCTCGTAGCGATCGCCGCGGTAGCTGGGGGTCAGCTGCCAGACGAACCTGGCCTGGCGGCGCGGCGTGTTGCCGTCGTTGGCGGGGGTGATCTGGTCCTTGTCGATGGTCGCATCGGTCCAGGTCGCGCCGCCATTGATGCCGAAGCCGCCGGCGCGGTAGGCCGCTTCCAGTTCCAGCCCGTGGGCCTTGTAGGTGCGGTTGAAGAAGCGCTGGCTGGTGGCCTCGTAGTTCTGTTCCTGGGTGCGCGCGGCGAAGGCGGTGGCGAACACGCTCAGGCCGCCGGCACGCCATTTCAGGCCGCCCTCGAGTTGCTTGACGAAGTTCACCGCTTCGTCGGAGGACACCGAGCCGTCGTCGCGGACCACGCCGAACAGCAGGCGGTCGGCGTTGGCGCGCGCGCCGCGGCTGTAGCGGGCGAACGCGGCCAGATCCTCGTTGAGCATGTAGTTGCCGCCGAGCGAGTACGACAGGTAGTTCCAGTCGTAGTCCACCGGCTTGCGGTTGGCGTAGTCGATCGTCGCCACGCTGCGCTCCGGCGCCTGGATGATCCCGTCGCCATCGACGTCGAGATTGTCGACCAGCAGCCCGCCGGCGGTGTCGCCGCGCGCCCGGCCCATGTCGTAGCGCACGCTGGCGTCCACGCTCAGCGGGCCCTGGTCCCAGCCCAGCGCCACGTACGGCGCGTTGATGGTGTAACGCACGTCGTAGTGGCGGGTGTTGTCGGTTCCCCAGTAGGGCACGCCGTAGGCATACAGGCCGTTCTGCGAGAGCAGGCTGCCATCGGCCGCGACCACGTCGAGCAGTCGCGAACGGCTGGACACCGACTGCACGTAGGAATTCCAGGTCCAGTCCATGTCGATGACCTGGCGCGAGCTGTACAGGCCGGCCTTGAGATTGACGTTGCCGCCATCGCCGTTGCTGAAGTCGCGCGCCAGGCTCAGGTCGTTGACCGCGTTGCCGAGGTCGTTGATGCGGGTGTTGAACAGGTGGGTGCGCGCCGCCTGGCCGCTGTAGGTTTGGCCGTCGGCATTGCGCAGGCTCGCGCCGACGCCGCCGATCTCCGCGGCCAGGCTGGCGGCGTCGGCCACTTCGGCCGGGAACGGCGAGACGAAGCGGCCGGAGGTGTCGGCGATGCGGAACTTGTCGGTCAGCGTCCAGCCGCTGCCGATGTCGAACTGCGCCTCGGCGCCGATCGCGCGCGACACCGGGTGCATGCCGTCGCCAAGTTCGACGCGGGTCAGGCGGTTGCTGCCGTCCAGGCTGTTGCTGCTGCGGAAATACGGGCTGTACAGGGTGTCGCGGCCCGGGTCGAAGCTGCCCACGTCGTGGAAGTGCGGCGCGCCGTCGCTGCCGCTGACCAGGGTCGGCACGGGGGTATAGGCGGCGGCGCGGTCGTTGAGGTACTTGGCGTAGACGCGTACGTAGCCGTTGTCGAACAGACGGGTCAGGTTGGCCTTGAGCTGGCCGCCCTTGTCTGTGGCGAATCCGGCGTCGCGTACGCCGTCGCCGCGACGGTAGTAGCCGCCGACGTTGAACTGCCAGTGCTCGGCGAACGGCGCACCGTAGTCGAAGTCCAAGCGCGTGTTGTCGAAGCGGCCGAGGCCGCGGCTGAGGCCGACGCTGCCGCCGGCGGTGTCGCCGGTCTTGCTGATGAAGTTGATGATGCCGCCGGGCGAGTTGCTGGCGAAGGTCGAGGCCGAGCCGCCGCGGATCGCCTCGATGCGCTCCAGGCTGTCGTCGGCGCGCAGGAAGATGTCGGCATTGCCGAAGGCGATGTCGCCGAATTCCAGCACCGGCAGCCCGTCTTCCTGCAGCTGCAGGAACTTGGCCCCGCCGGAGGCCACCGGCAGGCCGCGCACCGCAATGTTGGCGTTGCCTTCGCCGCCGCTGGATTCGGAGCGGATGCCGGGAATGTTGCGG
This sequence comes from Xanthomonas translucens pv. translucens DSM 18974, assembly GCF_000331775.1. The sequence goes on along the minus strand of NZ_CAPJ01000285.1, from coordinate 11,928 downwards.
AAGATCTCGGCGGTCGAGCGCGGCGTGGATTGCTCGATCGCTTCGGCGCCGACGGTGCTGACCGACACGCTGGACTTGAGCTTGCTCTTGGCGCTGGCGGTGCCGGTCACGAACACCGAATCCAGGCTGACCACGTCGCCTTGCGTGTGAGTGGACGGGGCCACGGGCGCGGCGGCGTCCTGGGCGAAGGCGGCGGGGGCGGCCAGTGCCGCGGCGACGGCCCAGGTCAAGGTATGCAGGCGGGTCGAATGGGTGTGCATCGCTATCTCTCCCGAAGCGAGGGGTGACGCGGACAGGCCCTGCATGCAGCGCGCGACGGCATCGACCGGCGCGGCGCCCATGCCGGACAGGCGGTTGGGTGGCGCAGTGATACGGCCTTTTACAATCGATTGCAATTTGTATTGCAAAAAATTGAGGGCGCTGCCGTAGACAACGCAAAATCTGGCTTTTTATCTGCCAGGTTATGGTGCAGCGCAGCGTTACAATCGATTGCATTGCTCCGAACATCCGCTCTGCCGCCGTGGCCCGCCACCTGCGGCGCCGTTGGCTTCCTGTCAGGCTTATGTCCATGCGTTCCGATCGCCCCTTGCTTCCGCTGTCGCGCGTGCTGGCGCTCAACGCCGGCTTTTTCGGCGTGCAGTACAGCTTCGGCCTGCAGCAGAGCAACATGAGCCCGATCTACAACTACCTGGGCGCCGATCACGCCAGCCTGCCGTACCTGTGGCTGGCCGGGCCGATCACCGGGCTGGCGCTGCAGCCGGTGGTCGGGGTGTTGAGCGATCGCACCGTCACCCGCTGGGGCCGGCGCATGCCGTACATGGTGATCGGCGCGCTGGTGTGCAGCCTGTGCCTGTTGCTGATGCCCTTCAGCGTGGCGCTATGGATGGCGGTGAGCCTGTTGTGGATGCTGGATGCGGCCAACAACGTGGCGATGGAGCCGTATCGCGCCCTGGTCAGCGACGTGCTGGCGCCGCGTCAGCGCCCGCTGGGCTACCTCACCCAAAGCGCGTTCACCGGGCTGGGCCAGACCCTGGCCTACGTGACCCCGCCGTTGCTGGTGTGGTTCGGCATGAACCAGGATGCGGCCAATGCGCACCACATTCCCTACGTCACCATCGCCGCGTTCGCGATCGGCGCGGGATTCTCTGCGGCCTCGATCCTGCTCACCGCGCGTAGCGTGCGCGAGCCGGTGCTGCCGCCGTTGGAGCTGGAACGCTTGCGTGCCGCGCCGGTCGGGCCGTTGGCCACGCTGCGCGAGATCGCCGATGCGGTGCGGCACATGCCGCCGACGATGAAGCAGATGGCGCCAGTGATGCTGTTCCAGTGGTATGCGATGTTCTGCTACTGGCAGTACATCGTGCTGTCGTTGTCGACCACGCTGTTCGGCACCACCGCGCCGGATTCGCACGGCTTCCGCGAAGCCGGCCTGGTCAACGGCCAGATCGGCGGCTTCTACAACTTCGTCGCCTTCGTCGCCGCGTTCGCGATGGTGCCGGTGGCGCGCCGCGTCGGCCCCAAGGCCACCCACGCGGCGTGCCTGCTCGCCGCCGGCATCGGCATGTGCCTGCTGCCGGCGATCCACGACCGCTGGTTGCTGCTGTTGCCGATGATCGGCATCGGCCTGGCCTGGGCGAGCATGATGGGCAATCCGTACCTGATGCTGGCCGACAGCATCCCGCCCGAGCGCACCGGCGTGTACATGGGCCTGTTCAACCTGTTCATCGTGCTGCCGATGCTGATCCAGATCGTGACCCTGCCGCTGTATTTCGACTCCTGGCTGCATGGCGACCCGCGCAATGTGATCCGCCTGGCCGGCGCGTTGATGGTGATGGCGGCGGGGGCGATGTTGTTTGTGAAGCTGGGGCGGGACTCGGGACTCGGGACTCGGGACTCCAGGAACGGAAGTCGGTAACGCTTCAGTTCGCGCCGCCGCGCTTTTCCGGGTCCCGATTCCCCGTTCCCGAGTCCCGGCCTCTCACGCCGAATCGCGCACTACCAGGCGCACCGGCAGTTCCACCGATTGCAGTGGTTGCCCGGCGATCAGGCCTAGCACGCCATCCACCAGCAGCGTTGCCGCCTGCGCCAGGTCCTGGCGTACCGTGGTCAGCGGCGGCTGGCTGTAGGCGGCCAGCGCGATGTCGTCGAAGCCCACCAGCGAGATGTCCTGCGGCACGCGGTGACCGGCGTCGGTCAGCGCGCGGATCGCGCCCAGCGCGATCACGTCGGAGGCGGCGAACACCGCGTCGGGCGGATCGGCCTTCTTCAGCATCGCCCGCGTCAACCGGTAGGCGTCCTCGCTGAGGAAGCGGCTGCGCGCGTGCAGCCGCGGATCGAATTCCAGGCCGTGGCGCTCGAGCATGCGCCGGTAGCCGGCGAAGCGCGGCGCCACCTCCGGCAGCTGCTCGTCGCCGAGGAAGGCGATGCGGCGGCGGCCGATCTCGATCAGGTGCGCGGTGGCCAGCTCGCCGCCGCGCAGGTTGTTGCTGCCGACGCTGACGTAGGCCTGGCCGTCGATGCGGATGCCCCAGACCACCATCGGCAGGCCGTCGCGTGCGGCCGCGTCCAGTGCGGCGTGCTCGGAACTCTGCCCGAGCATGATCACGCCGTCGGCGCGGCTGCCGCGCGCCAAGTCTTCGACCCAATGGTCCTGGTGCCGGTCCAGCTTGGACAGCAACATGCTGTAGCCGCGCGCGGTCAGCGCGTCGGCGAGCAGGGCCAGCATGGTCATCATGAACGGGTCCGACAGCGGCTGCTCGTGCGCGTGCATCAGCGGCACCGCGACGCAGACGATGTTGGAGCGCCGCGAACGCAGGCTGCGCGCGACCGGATCGACGCGGTAGCCGGCCTCTCTGGCCAGCTGCTTGATGTAGGCGCGGGTGCGTTCGGCGACCACCGGATTGTCGGACAGTGCGCGCGAGACGGTGGATTCGGACACGCCGGCCATGCGCGCGATGTCGGTCATCTGCAGGCGCGCGCCGGGCGCGGTGCGGTCGGGTTTGTCGGACATGCGGTGTCGGCGCTGGCGCAGGGAGCGGAATCGGCAGTGTATGCCAGCCGCCGCGCTGCGAGCGCCTGCGCGCCGCGCCGCGCACCTAGCCCATGTGCAGGCCACCGTTGACCGCGTAGTCGGCCCCGGTGACGTAGGCCGCTTCGTCGGAGGTCAGCCAGCCGCACAGCGCGGCCACTTCCTCGGGCTTGCCGAGCCGGCGCAGCGGCACCGAGGTGGCCAGGCGGTCGAGCACGTCGGGCGGGAAGCTGCTGATCGCGGCGCTGGCGATGTAGCCGGGCGACACCGTGTTGACGGTGACCCCGCGCGAGGCCACTTCCTGCGCCAGCGCGCGGCTGAAGCCCTGCATCGCCGCCTTGGCGGTGGCGTAGTTGATCTGCCCGATCTGGCCTTTCTGCGCGCTGACCGCACCGATGTTGACGATGCGGCCCCAGCCGCGCGTCGTCATGCCGTCCACCACCTGCTTGGTGATGTTGAACAGCGAGTTGAGATTGCCGGCGATCACCGCCTGCCAGTCCTCGCGGCTCATCTGCCGGAACAAGGTGTCGCGGCTACCGCCGGCATTGTTGACCAGCACGTCGATCTCGCCGACCTCGGCCTTGACCTTGGCGAACGCGGCCACGGTGGAGTCCCAGTCGGTGGCATTGCCTTCGGAGGCGATGAAGTCGAAGCCCAGTTCGCGCTGCTCGCGCAGCCACGCCGACTTGCGCGGCGAATTCGGGCCGCAGCCGGCGACCACGGTATGCCCGTTGCGCGCCAGCTTCTGGCAGATCGCGGTGCCGATGCTGCCCATACCGCTGGTGACGTAGGCGATTCTTAGAGTCATCTGGAACCTCTGTGGTTTGGAGTGCGGGACTGGGGAGGCGGGACTCGGGACCGGAAGAACGGAAGTCGGTAAAGTTTCAAATCGCGCTATCGCGCTTTTCCGAGTCCCGAGTCCCGTGTCCCGCGTCCCGAAGATTCAAGCGGCCAACGGATACAGCGCAAACACAAGGCTGCCCCCCATCAACAGCAACGACACCAGCACCGCCCACTTCATGGTGAAGCGCTGGTGGTCGGCGAAATCGACCTTGGCCAAACCGATCAGCAGATACGTCGATGGCACCAGCGGGCTGAGCAGGTGCACCGGCTGCCCGGCCAGCGAGGCGCGGGCCATTTCCACAGGGGTGATGCCGTAGTGGCTGGCCGCCTCGGACAGAATCGGCAGCACGCCGAAATAGAACGCGTCGTTGGACATGAAGAAGGTGAACGGCATGCTGGCGAGCGCGGTGATCACCGCCAGATGCGGGCCCCACGCGTCGGGGATCACCGACAGGAAGCTGCGCGACATCGCCTCGACCATACCGGTGTTGGAGAGGATGCCGGTGAACACGCCGGCGGCGAAGATCAGCGACACCACCGACAGCACGTTGCCGGCGTGGTTGACCAGACGCCGGCGCTGTTCGGCCAGGTTCGGATAGTTGATCAGCAGCGCCAGCGCGAAACCGATCATGAACAGCACCGGCATCGGCAGCACGCCGACCACCAGCGCCGCCATCAGCGCCAGGGTCAGCGCCAGGTTCACCCACAGCAGTTTCGGCCGCTTGGTGTCCTCGGCGTCCTCCACGGTCGGCAGCGCATCGCCATCGTCGGCCATGCTGCTGTCCAGCCAGGCGTTGCCCGGCAGCGCGGCCACGCCGAGCCGGCGCCGCTCCTTGATACCCAGGTGCCAGGCCAGCATCAGGATGCCGGCGATCGCCAGCGCCATCGCCGGCACCAGCGGCACGAACACGTCGGCTGGGTCCACGTGCAGCGCGGTGGCCGCGCGCGCGGTCGGCCCGCCCCATGGGGTCAGGTTCATCACCCCGCCGGCGAGGATGGTCACGCAGGTCAGGTTCAACGCGTTCATGCCGATGCGCCGGTACAGCGGCAGCATCGCCGACACGGTGATCATGTACGTGGTTGAACCGTCGCCGTCGAGCGAGATCAGAAACGCCAACGCTGCGGTACCGACTACGATCTTCATTGGGTCGCCCTTGACCAGGCGCAGGATGCGCCGTACCAGCGGGTCGAACAGCCCGGCGTCGATCATCACCCCGAAGTACAGGATCGCGAACATCAGCATCACGCCGGTCGGCGCGATCTTCTTGATCCCTTCCAGCATCATGTCGTTGATGCCGGTGCCGAAGCCGCCGGCCAGCGCGAAGGTGATCGGCACGATGATCAGGGCGACCAGCGGCGACAGCCGCTTGCTCATGATCAGGTACATGAAGGTGATGACCATTCCGAAACCGAGCGCGGTCAGCATGGGGAGTTCCTTGGGTGGTGCGGGAAAAAGGGCCGGGACCGGGGACCGAGGACCGGGGACCCGGAAAAGCGCGACGTCGCGATCTGAAGCGTTACCGACTTCCGTTCTTCGGGTCCCGAGTCCCGAGTCCCGAGTCCCGCAAATCAGAAGTCATACTGAAAACGCCCAGTAATCGCACGTGTGTGATCGAGCGTAATACCGGCCAGATGGTCGCGGTTGCGGCTGTCGATCAGGTTTAGCATCAGCCGCAGGTTCGGCTTGAGATACCAGTTGCCGGCCAGCGTCCACGAGGCGGTGGAGGCGTCGAGGAAATCCGCCTGGCCGTCCAGGTGCTGCGTGCCCCACATGCGGTCGTAACGCAGCGCCAGTTCGAACGCGCCACGCGGGTTGTTGACCTGCTTGATGCGGTTGAAGCGCCCGGTCTTGCTGTCGTAGCGGCGCGATTCGCCGGTCACGAACCAGCTGACGAAGCCATAGGCGGACATCACGTCGGCACGCTGCGCGCCGTCGTCGAACAGGCCGCCGCTGAACTCGCTCTGCCACGACAGCGGGCCGCGCACCTGCGCGTATTCCAGCGACCACTTGTCCACGTCGGTATCGCGGCCATCGGCGAAGCGCGCCAGGGTGATGCGGCTGTTGTCGGACAGGTGCCCGGCCGGGCGCGGACGGATGCTCAGCGCCGGTGCGCCGTTGGCACCCGGGTGGTCGTAGCGCTCGTGCGCCAGCGACAGACCCAGGTGCAGCACGTCGCCCTCGCGCGCGCCCGGCGCCCAGGTGCCGCGGCCGCCGAACGCATCGCCCTTGATGTTGGACACGTCGATGCTTTCCAGGCTGTAGACGCTGGCGGCCCAGGTGTAGTCCTTGCCGGCGGCTTGCCACGACACCGCCTTGCGGTACAGCGGCGCCAGCGTGCTGGCCGCGCCGCTGCGCTCTAGGAACTGGCCGAAGTTGGAGCCGGTGCGGTCGTCCAGCGTGAAGTACTGCTTGAACTGGCCGACGCTGAGCGTGCCGGCGTCGAAGGTGCGGGTCAGGTAGACGTCCTTGGCCTCGATGCCCTTGCCGTTGAAATCGTCCTGCAAGCCGGCGAAATCGCCTTCGACCTTGTAGCCGAAGCCGAAGAACTTGCCGGACACGTCGATCCACAGCCGGCGGATTTCGGTGTCGTCGGGATTGGGCGTGCCGCGATTGTCGTTGTCGAATTGGGCGAAATCCCAGTGCAGGCGGCCGCCGATCTTGGCGGTGACCGGGCCTGCGTCGTCGTCGCCATCGGCGGCCTGTGCCAGCGCAGGCAGGGACAGCAGCGCGCAGGCGCCGCACAGGCTCAATTTCTTCAGGTTCACGTACCCTCCCAGGTGCGCGTAGCGCGTCGATGACTCGGTAGCCCGCAGCGGAAGGCGCGGGCCGGCGTGGCTGCAGCCTAGTGCGGCATAGCTGTCATCGACCTGTCGGTGCGGGGCCGGGAATGGGCAATCGGGAATGGGGAAGATGCGCTAGGCTTGCTCGTACAATCGCCGACTCTCCAATTCCCGATTCCCGGCCCCCATGCGTCTCTTGTTAGTCGAGGACAACGCCGATCTGGCCGATGCGATCGTGCGGCGCATGCGCCGCAGCGGGCATGCGGTGGACTGGCAGAGCGATGGGCTGGGCGCGGCCAGCGTGCTGCGCTACCAGAGCTTCGATCTGGTGGTGCTGGACATCGGCCTGCCCGGGCTGGATGGACTGCGCGTGCTGGCCGGGCTGCGCGAGCGCGGCGACACCACGCCGGTGCTGATGCTGACCGCGCGCGACGGCATCGAGGACCGGGTACAGGCGCTGGACGTGGGCGCCGACGATTACCTGGGCAAGCCGTTCGATTTCCGCGAGTTCGAGGCGCGTTGCCGGGTGCTGCTGCGGCGCAACCGCGGCAACGCCAGCGAGGTGGTGCAACTGGGGGGATTCGCCTTCGACAACGCCGCGCACACGGTCAGCCTGGATGGGACGCCGATCGAATTGCCCAATCGCGAATACCGCCTGCTGGAGATCCTGATCGGGCGAATCGGCCAGGTGGTGGGCAAGGACGAGATCGGCAACGGCCTGTTCGGCTTCGACGATGAGGCCGGGCCGAATGCGATCGAGTTGTACGTCGGGCGCCTGCGCAAGAAGCTGGTCGGCGCGCCGCTGCGCATCGTCACCGTGCGCGGGGTCGGCTACAAGCTGGAGGCGGCCGCGATCGATACATCGCCAGCCACGCCGCAGGACGCCGGCGGCGATGGCTGAGGCCATGCTGCCGGCGCCGTCGATCCGGCGCACGCTGCTGCTGTACCTGGGCGGGCTCTCGCTGCTCGGCGCGGTGGCGCTGTTCTTCGCCGCGCGCGACTACGGCCAGCGCGCGGCCAACCGTTCTTACGACCACCTGCTGGTGTCCTCGGCGCTGTCGATCGTCGATTCGGTGGCGCTGGCCGGGGGGCAATGGCAGGTGGACCTGCCGTACGCGGCGCTGGACCTGCTGGCGATGGCGCCGGAAGACCGGGTGTTCTACCGCGTGTTCGATGCGCGCGGGCGCACCATCACCGGCTACGGCGATCTGCCGAAGGCGCCGTCGCTGCCGCGCGCCAGCGCGCCGCCGCGGCTGTTCGATGCGTACTACAGCGGCGAGCAGGTGCGCTTCGCGGTGGTGGCGCGGCGGGTGTCCTCGGCCGCGGCCCAGGACGAGGTGTGGGTGCAGGTCGGGCAGACCCGGCGTGCGCGCGAAGCGCTGGCGCAGGATGTGGTGCTGCATGCGCTGGTCGCGATCGCACTGTTGTCGCTGCTGTCGCTGGCGCTGGTCTGGCTGGGGGTGTATCGCGCGTTGCGCCCGCTGCACCGGATCGAGCACGACCTGTCGCGGCGCGAGCCGTCGGAACTGAAGCCGCTGGCGGTGGCCGCGCCGCAGGAAATGCACCAGATGGTGGCGGCATTGAACCGCTTCATGGCGCGCCTGGCGAGCAGCAACGAGACCTTGCGCGCGTTCATGGCCGAGGCTGCGCACCAGATGCGCACGCCGCTGGCGGCATTGCGCGCGCAGGCGCAACTGGCGCTGGACGACGACGACCCGCGCGACATGCGCCGCAGCCTGGAGGCGATCGAGCGCAACGCCACGCACATGAGCCGCTTGCTCAACCAGTTGCTCAGCGACGCCAGCGTGATCCACCGCGCCAACCTGCAGCGCTACGCCAGCGTGGATCTGGCCGAAGTCGTGCACCAGGCCTTGCACGAGGCGCTGCCGCAGTCGCAACCGCGGCAGCGCGTGCAGCTGGCTATCGCCAGCGAGTCGGCGCTGGTGCACGGCGATGCGCTGCTGCTGCGCGAGGCGATCAAGAACCTGATCGACAACGCCTGCAAGTACGGCGGCGCCGGCGTGCTGCAGGTGGCGCTGACCTGCACGGCGCGCGAATGCGTGGTGACCGTGGCCGACCACGGCCCCGGCATTGCCGCCGCCGATGCCGAGCGCGTGTTCGAGCGCTTCGCGCGCGGCGAGGGCGCGGCCGCCGGTGGTGCCGGACTCGGCCTAGCGATCGTCAAGCGCGTGGTCGACAGCCACGGCGGGCGCATCGATCTATCCAACCGCATCGGCGGCGGCCTGATCGCCAGCCTGCACCTGCCCAGGTTGCATCCATGACTTCGCTCCGATCGCTGCGCGCCGCGCTCCTGCTGCTGGGCTGCATTCTTTTTCACGACGCGCAGGCCGCGCCCGGCGACATCCGCCGCTTCCCGGCGCAGGGCGGCGCCGAGGCGCAGCTGTGCATCCAGGGCTCGACCGACATCGAGGTGTTCGCCGCGGTGATCGGCGACTACCAGCGGCTGCACCCGCGCACCGAGGTGGTGTATCAGGACGTGATCGCCTGGGACATGTACCAGCGCTACTTGCATCCGCTGCCCGGCGCGCGCTGCGCCGACCTGCTGATCAGCGCCAGCATGGACCTGCAGACCAAGCTGGTGAACGACGGCCACGCGCTCGCGCACCGTTCGCCGCAGACCGAGGCGCTGCCCGCCTGGGCGCAATGGCGGCACGAGGCGTTCGGGATCAGCTACGAGCCGGTGGCGATCGTCTACAACAAGGCGCGGCTGCCGGCGGCGCAAGTGCCGCGCACGCGCCGCCAGTTGCTGGAACTGCTGCGCGCGCCTGGCCTGCCGCTGCGCGGCAGGATCGGCACCTACGACGTGGAGCGCAGCGGCGTGGGCTATCTGTTCGCGACCCAGGACGGGCAGATCGGCAGCATGTCCGGCGCCTTGCTGGCGGCGATGGGCGACAACCAGGTGGTGCTGGAGGAACGCACCGGCGTGCTGCTGGACCGGGTCAGCCGTGGCGAACTGCTGCTGGCCTACAACGTGCTCGGTTCCTACGCGCAGGCGCGGATCGACACTGGCGCGCCGCTGGCGATCGTGCAGCCGGAGGACTACACCCTGGTCGCGCTGCGCACCGCGGTGATTCCGCGCGATACGCCGCATGCGGCCGAGGCGCGCCGGTTCCTCGACTACCTGCTGTCGCCGCGCGGCCAGCAGGTGCTGTCGCGTGAGGCGCAGCTCAAGCCGATCCTGCCGATGCCCGGCGGCGGCGCAGCGCCGGCCGCGCCGCCGTCGTTTCGTCCGATCGCGCTGGGGCCGGGCTTGCTGGTGTACCTGGATGCACTCAAACGCCGCCAGTTCCTGGATGCCTGGCGCAGCAGCATGCGCCGCCATCCGCTGCGCCAGGGCGTGTCCGCCGTTCCCAAGTAGGTTGCGCCGGGTCCGCCAGGAGCAAGCGGCAGTGGGCTGCTGCGCACGCCTGGTGCCGCGGCGTCGCTGGCATTGGCGGCCGGTAGGCCGCGGCCATGCGCGGCGTCGGCAGCGCCGCCAGCAGGGTGCAACGGCGCAGCAGCGGCACGCGGGCGGCCGCGCATGCCAGACTGTGGGGATGGATGCGCCTACGATTCTGGTCGCCGACGACCATCCCCTGTTCCGCGCCGCGGTGCTGCACGCGTTGCGCCAGGCCTTGCCGCGCGCGCGGGTGACCGAAGCGGCCAGCGCCGCCACGCTGGATGCCGCGCTGGCCGCGCAGGCCGACGTCGACCTGGTCCTGCTGGACCTGGCGATGCCCGGCGCACGCGGCTTCTCGGCGCTGCTGCACGTGCGCGGCGAACGCCCGGACGTGCCGGTGGTGGTGATCTCCTCCAACGATCACCCACGGGTGATCCGCCGCGCGCAGCAGTTCGGCGCGGCCGGTTTCATCCCCAAGTCGTCGCCGGCCGAGACCATCGGCATCGCGGTGGCGGCGGTGCTCGACGGCGGCACCTGGTTCCCGCCGTTGACCGCGGCGCGCTCGGAGGCCGACGCGCAACTGGCCGCACGCCTGGCGCAGCTGACCCCGCAGCAATTCCGCGTGCTGCTGTGCCTGGCCGACGGCCTGCTCAACAAACAGATCGCCTACGAACTGGGCCTGGCCGAGAACACGGTGAAGGTGCATGTGACGGCGATCCTGAAGAAGCTCGAATGCCACAGCCGCACCCAGGCCGCGGTGCTGGTCAAGGCGCTGGAGCCGGAAGGCGAGGGGTGAACCGCCGCTGCCGGAGCGTTTTCTGCGGCGCCCGGATACGCGATGCTATGCACTGGCGCCCGCGCTTCCTGCGGGCGGAAAGGGATCCACAACCATGCCTATCCGCAACGAGCAGATCGCCTACTACCCGTTCCTGCAGGAAATGCTGGACGACGATTATTTTCCTTCCTTCCTGGTCGGCAAGGGTCAGAAGATCCTGTTGCGGCTGTGCGAGGCGATCGAGGCGCAGGCCCCGCCGGACCTGCCGGCGTTGTACCGGCTCACCCATGCCGCCACCGAGGAATTCAACGCCCTGGCGCTGGAGTTCGAGGCGCACGACAGCGAGATCGAGACCGCCGCGCGCGACAACATCGGCGTGGACTTCCTGTACATCGCCAAGACGTATGGTTTCGATAATGCCGACGCCGAGGAGTTGATCGCGCCGCGCGAGTGGTGAGCGACGCGGCACAGCAGGGCTATTCCTTCTCCCACTGGGACCATGGCCCGCAGGGCCGGATGACAGGGCGCAGCCTCGTGCGCCCAAACCCCGCAAGTCGCTTCGCGCCGGACCCTCACCCCACCCCCTCTCCCGCTGGGAGACGGGCTGATGCTGCGGCAGGGGGTGGCTCAGCCACGGCGCAAGAGCATCTGCGTCATCAGCGCGCGCAGCGCCGGCGCGCGTACCGGCTTAGACAGGAAGCCCCAGCCCTGTTCCTGGGCCAGCGCGCGCAGCGCCGGATCCGGTTCGGCGGTGACCAGGATCACCCGCGGTTCGGCGTTCCAACGCCCGCACAGCTGGGCGAACAAGGCCGGGCCGGCGCGCTCGCCCATGCGCACGTCCAGCAGCACCAGCTCCGGCGCCTGCGCCGCTTGCGCTGCGGCCAGCGCCTGCTCCGGGCCGGCCGCCAGTTCCACCCGGCACGCCCAGCGTTCCAGCAGCGCGCGGCTGGCCTCGCAGACGCGTGGATCGTCGTCGATGCACCACACCCGGCAGCCGTGCAGGATCGGGTCGTCGCCGTTGTCGCTGGCCACCGCGGTCGGCGCCTGCGCCTGCGCCGCGGCGGCGGCGTCGCCCAGCGCCACGGTGACCGCGAACACGCTGCC
>NZ_CAPJ01000286.1 GCF_000331775.1 Xanthomonas translucens pv. translucens DSM 18974 | reverse complement strand
GGTACGACAATGCCGTGATGGAGAGCTTCTTCAGTTCGCTCAAGCAGGAACTGACGCACCACGAGCGCTTTGCCAGTCTCGACGATGACCCACCCCCGATTGCTGTGCCATTTGAAAGTAGAAAATCCGACCTTCTACTGCGCCTGTGAATTCGCTTGGGACCCGTATTCTCGGGCAAATTCCTCAGGGGTTTTCCATGCCAGTGCACTGTGGGGCCGCTCCTCGTTATAGAAGCGCCGCCACGCTTCGATTTTGCTCCGCGCGTCGGCCAGTGACAAGAACCAATGCTCGTTCAAACACTCCTGCCGCAACCGGCCGTTGAAGCTCCGACAGTCCACCGTACTTCTTGCGCCAGACATAGAACGTGGCCTCGGCCACGCCCATCTTCCGGCAGATCTCGCCAACCGCCATGCCCAGCTCGGCCTGCTTGAGTGCGTAGGCGATTTGTTGCTCGGTAAACCGTGACTTCTTCATCGGGTCAATCCTCGTCTGCTACGGGGGCCCAGGGTGCCGAAGTCTCTACTTTAGATTGCCCCAGTTTTCTGGGGGTGGGTCACGGGGGCATGGAGGCCGACGAGGCCAAGCGGCTGAAAGAACTGGAGGTCGAGAACAATCGGCTGAAGAAGTTGCTGGCCGAAGCGCACCTAGACATCGAAGCGCTGAAGATCGGCTTCGGGGTAAAACGCTAGCCCCGCAACGCAAGCGCGAGGCAATCCGACGAATGCTCGAACACACCGCGTTGAGCGAGCGCCGGGCTTGCCGCCTTGCGGGGCTGTCCCGCGATGCTTTCCGCCACGAACCCGTGCCGACGCCAGCCACGCAGGCGCTGTCCGCGCGGCTGGTCGAGCTGGCCCAGGCCCACCGCCGCTTCGGCTATCGCCGACTGCATGATTTGTTGCGCCCGGAGTTTCCATCCGTGAACCACAAGAAGATTTATCGCCTGTATGAGGAAGCCGAGCTGAAGGTGCGCAAGCGGCGCAAGGCCAAGCGTCCGCTAGGCGAGCGCCAGAAACTGCTGGCGGCCTCCATGCCGAACGACACCTGGAGCATGGACTTCGTGTTCGATACGTTGGCCAACGCACGCCGCATCAAGTGCCTGACCGTGGTCGACGACTTCACTCGCGAGAGTGTGGACATTGCCGTGGATCACGGCATCAGCGGCGCTTACGTGGTGCGGCTGCTCGATCAGGCGGCGTGCTTCCGTGGCTATCCACGCGCGGTCCGTACCGACAATGGCCCGGAGTTCACCAGTCGCGCCTTCATTGCCTGGACACAGCGACATGGCATCGAGCACATCCTGATCGAGCCGGGTGCCCCCACGCAGAACGCCTACATCGAAAGCTTCAACGGCAAGTTCCGCGACGAGTGCCTCAACGAGCACTGGTTCACCTCGTTGGCACAAGCGCGGGACGTGATCGCAGACTGGCGACGCCACTACAACGAGATCAGGCCGCATAGCAGTTGTGGTCGTATCCCGCCGGCACAGTTCGCCGCCAACTACCGTACACAACAAACCAACGACGCAGTAACCTTCAACCCAGGGCTTTATCAGTAATCACTGGTACGGACGGTGGCGGCAGGTCAGGCAAGCAATCACGAATAACACCCTTTCGCCAGGGATTCTTGCCATTGCCGTGATCTTCCCCGATTCACGATTCCGGCGGTCTTCGAGTCTTGATAGCACCACGAGCACGCGACACCCACTAGAATCCGCCCATGACTTTCCCCCAGATCGACTTCGACGCGCTGCGCCCCATCGGTTGGCCCTGGCCCGGCATGCCGGAAGCACCGGCCTGGCTGGCGGCGATGGCCGCGCACCCGCTGGCACGGCCGGCGCGGGTCAGCGAGCAGCACCGCACCGGCTATGTGGTGGCCGATGCGGTGGACACCGGCTTCAAGGTCGAGTCGCTGCCGGAATGGCAGCGGCCGCGCTTCCCCAGCCACGAGCGCGCCGCGGTCGGCGACTGGGTGCTGCTGGAGGACGACAAGCGCATCGTGGCGCTGCTGCCGCGGCGCACCGCGATCAAGCGCGGCGCGGCCGGCGAGCACTATCACCAACAGGTGATCGCGGCCAACATCGATACGGTGTTCATCGTCTGCGGCCTGGATGCGGATTTCAATCCGCGGCGCATCGAGCGCTACCTGCTGTTGGTCGGCGGCGGCGGCGCCGAGCCGGTTGTGATCCTGACCAAGGCCGATCTCACCGAGTACGCCGACGATGCGCTGGCGGTGCTGGAGGAGCTGGCCGCGCAGTCGATTCCGCTGCTGACCGTCAACGCCAAGGACGCCGACAGCGTGGCGGCGCTGCGGCCGTGGCTGGGGGCCGGGCGCACGGCGGTGCTGGTCGGCTCGTCCGGCGCCGGCAAGTCCACCCTCACCAACACCTTGCTCGGGGTGGAGAAGATGCGCACCGCGGCGGTGCGCGAGAACGATTCGCGCGGCCGCCACACCACTACGCATCGGGCGCTGCTGCCGCTGCCGTCCGGCGCCTGCCTGATCGACACGCCGGGCATGCGCGAGCTCAAGCCCACCGGCGAGGAAGACCTGGCCGAAGGCGGGTTCGCCGACATCGAGGCGCTGGCCGCGCAGTGCCGCTTCAACAATTGCGCGCACCAGGCCGAGCCGGGCTGTGCGGTGCAGGCGGCGATCGAGCGCGGCGACATCGAGGAGGCGCGGCTGGCCAACTATATGAAGTTGCGCGACGAAGTCGCCGGCGCCGCCAGCAAGCTGGCGCAGCGGCAGGCGCA